>JAGRNA010000049.1 GCA_020441005.1 Leptospiraceae bacterium | reverse complement strand
CACATATCTCCCCGGGTTACATAGATTCAGACAGACATTGACTTTACGCCGGGCCACGCTTTTATTTTTTTGTATTCGGCTTGACCGATCGTCTACCAAACAGGTCAGCTGCCCGGCGAGAATTTACAAATGGCAATACGCAAAATATTACGGATCGGCGATCCGAGGCTGCGGGAAATCGCCGCAGCAGTTCCGGAAACCGAAATCGGATCCAAGGAGATTCGTGATTTGGTCAAGGATATGAAGCAAACGATGATCGCGGCGAATGGCGTCGGTCTGGCCGCTCCGCAGATAGGCGTTCTAAAGCGGGTCGTTGTGGTGGGTATTGAATCCGATAATCCCCGCTACAAGGAATCCAAAGGGCAAGAGCTGGAATTCCAGGCGTTGGTGAATCCGGTTATCACTCCGCTAAAAAGCGACACGGGCGGCATGTGGGAAGGCTGTCTGTCAGTACCCGAGATGCGAGGCTATGTCGAGCGTCCCAAAAAAATCCGGATGGAATGGTATGATTTGCAAGGCGATAAGCACTCCGAAGTCATCGAGGGCTTTCAGGCGATTGTCTACCAGCATGAATGCGATCACCTGGACGGCGTGCTGTACGTGGATCGATTAAAGGACCCGCGCCTGTTTGGCTTCAACGACGAGCTGGATGCAGCCGAAAATGAATCCGCTTGAAGGGCGTACTACCGGGTTGACCGGGCCTGTTTGCTGGCGTAGCATTCCGGATATCTGGTTCATTCATAGCATCTGACCCGGCCACAAAATTGCCAGCCTTCAATTATGACTGCTTTGGCAATCCGCGCGGACTTTACCGCTCGAGCATACAACTTGCTTACCGATGGACCTGATATCTTTTCCGGGCAGCGAAAATATGGTCTTTCTGACCGGAATTCTGGCAGGCGGGGCGGTCAGGATCTATTCAACAAACGTTGATGTGCCCGCCTCAGTTGCGCCATTTCAAATTGAAAATCGAATACACGAGTCCGCCATTCCCGGAACACGCCATCACGCCAGCAGCCGACGAGTAAAGCACCGATAAACAGCGCACTGGGTACTATAGAAAACAGGGCCACCATCTTCTGCGCTGTAAACTGGGACGTCAGCGGATATAGCGTTGTAAAAATTCGCACATAGATGGTCATATGACCAGGATAGTACACCAGCAAACTGAAAGCGAGTCCGATCCAGAAGATCGCTCTCTGCCTGTCCTGCCAAAGCTGCTTCAATTCATACACAATGAGGGGTAGAAAAAGCAGACTGTAATGATCCCAAAACACACGGGAAAGAGCAAAGAACAGTACACAAGCCGCTAACAGGCGTACATAATCCCTTCTAACCAGCCAGCCGGCGAAGACAGCGCCGGCGGCTATCAGGAGCCGCAGCCCAAAACCGACCACGGGTTCCACGGGCGCGATTTTCCAGTTTTGATAGATCGACCAGTTATGGAGCGCGAGACGCTGCAAAGCAGCTGCCAGGGAATAGTTGTTATACGCCAGTATCCTGATATCCGAGTGTTGATGACTGATCTTCAAAAAACCCTGCAACAAATCCGGCTCTAAAAACCAGGTCACTGCCGTCACGCTGATAAAAAGGATGGCAAGCAGGCCGGCATGAAAGTAATCGCGCTTGAAAAATGGGAACGCCAGCAATACCGGCGCCCACGGTTTCATCAATATTGCTGCCCCAAAAGCCAGGCAGGCCAAAATGGTTCGCTGGCCGTTAATGGCGTAGTAAAAGGCAAAGCAGGACAAGACAAAGGGCAGCGTATTTTGACCCAGCAATAAAGCAGCCATGGCGCTATTAGCGGAGACAACCAGCACAATGCCGGCGGCGCGGAATCTGCTATCATCAGGCAGCAGCAATGCGAGCAAGGCCGCGAACAGGCCGAGAGCCAGCAGATTGATGACCAACAGTGCGTATACCAGGTTGTCATAGGAAAATGTGCGCACAAGCGGGCTGAAGAATCGCAAATACAGCGGGGAGTAGGCATACACTGTATTGTAAGTGCCTGCAGTCAGCATGGTCTCCTCGCGAATCCAGTCCGGATTGCGATTGTCACTATAAGGAGCGTTAGCGTAGACAGCGTCTCTATGGCCCTGGTTAACCAGTTTAGCGGCAATGATTGTCGGTTCAAAATCTGTTTTGCCCAGGGAGGGCACATGCTGCGACAAGTACAGTACCGGCAGGCAGGCCAGTATTGCAGACGCCATATACAAGCAGAGATTCACCGTTAGCTTCATTGCGGTTTTCCGACCCCTTGCAATTGTTTGATTTTTTCGAACTGCATCAGGCAACTATCCGTAATCTCTTGTGCAATCCGGCCCCAATGCAGCAGACGATCTGTCAGGCTTGTCTGCTGCTGACAACTCAGGGTGATCTGGGCCCAATTTTCATTCGTCCTTCTGATCTCTATAAAACTGATCCATTGCAGCTGCTCAGCTTTTAATTGATAATAAAAGTATAGCGCATCGGTGGGAGCTAGATTCCGCGGCAAGGTGCCTCGCACGATCTCGGCCTGGATTGTTGCTGAGTCCGATTTCAGGACCAGAGTACGCAGCGGTGCAGCCGGCAGCGGGGCAGACTCTATGCGGGGGTATGTCGCCAATTGAAACCAGGAGTTAACCCGATCCAGATCATTCAGGAACGTCTGGGTAGCTGTAGCGTTCAAATAAATATAATTGGAATACTGCGCGGCGGGCTGCGAGTTGCTGACAGAAATCACAAAATTGGCAGCGACCAGTCCGACAAAGATCAGTGCTGTTTCTAAAATTCGTTTTGGCATCACTTGCTGCGAATGACCTGCCTGCGCGGACGATCTGGATCAAGAACATAACAGCGGTTCAACAAAATTTCGGCCCTCCGAAACCTGATTTGCCAGGACATTCTAACTTGTCAACCCAGGCTGAGCGTATAATCTGGTATGCGTCAGGCCATGCCGAGAATAAGTCAAAAATTCGCTTTGTATACTTTTTTTTCAGCATTTGCTGCGCTGGTAAATTTTGGCAGTCGTTTTCTCTATGACATGATCCCCGGCGTCCATTTTTTAGTTGCAGTAACACTGGCTTACCTCACCGGCATGGTTGTAAATTTCATCAGTAGTAAATGGCTGGTGTTTGACAGCGGGCAATCCGGGCGCACTCGCCGAGAGGCTGTCAAGTTCCTTTTCATTGCCATTTTGGGATTATTCGTAACGGTGATCGTCTCCGCAATTGCTCTGTGGATCCTGAAACAGTCCACCATGGGCCAATTTCTTGTCAAGTGGATCACAACCAGCGCTGATTTTGCCGATCCACGGCCAACGATTGCCCACGCGCTCGGTATGCTGGCGGGATTACTTGCCAATTTTGTAGGGCATGAATTTCTGTCTTTTAAAGAAACCGGCATCTGGGACCGGATTCTGGAATACCGTAATCGCAGCCGATCAGGAGATGAACAGTGAGTACAAATGCCAAAATCGCCGTGATTGGGGCCGGCCCGGCCGGCATGACCGCGGCCTATTGCCTGGCCCGGGCAGGATATACGAATCTGGATGTTTACGAGGCTGCCGATGCAGTCGGCGGACTTTCGCGCTCCATAGACCTTTGGAACCAGCGCATCGATATTGGTCCGCACCGTTTCTTTTCCAGCGACAAGCCCGTCAATGAACTGTGGCTGGAAGTAGCCGCCGGTGACTATCAGATGGTCAACCGCCTGACCCGCATCTATTACAAGAAAAAATTCTTTTACTATCCCCTGAAAGCCTTTAATGCACTCTTTAACCTGGGTGTTTTTCAGGCCATCTTGTGCGTTTTAAGCTATTTCTGGCAAAAGGTCGCGCCGGCCCCGGATAACGGCACCTTTGAAAACTGGGTGACCCGCCGCTTTGGCAGTCGTCTGTATAAAATCTTTTTTAAAACCTATACAGAAAAACTGTGGGGCATCAGCTGTCAGACCCTTGATTCCGACTTTGCCGCACAGCGAATCAAAAAACTGTCCTTGTATGAGGCAGTCAAGAATGCCCTTATTGGCGGCAAGCAAAACAAGCATAAAACCCTTGTTGATCAATTTGCCTACCCCAATCAAGGCACGGGTATGATTTATGAACGCATGGCTGACTATGTGCGCGCAAAGGGTGGAGCGGTGCACTTGAAAACTCCGGTTAAGGGAGTGGAAAAGCAGGGGGCAACAATCAGCGGTATCCGGCTACAGGATGATACCGTCAAACCCTATGACCATGTAATCAGTACGATGCCCATGACCCTGATGGTGCAAAGCCTGCCGAGTGTCCCGCCAGAAATTCTGGAGTATACCCGCAAGCTGCAATTTCGCAATACAATAATTGTCTATCTGAATATCGATGCTGTCGATTTATTTCCGGATCAATGGCTGTATGTGCACTCCGCCGATATGGATACCGGCCGGATTACCAATTTTCGTAACTGGATCCCGGAGGTGTACGGTGAAGAAAAGACATCTATTCTGGCCATGGAATACTGGTGCTATGACCCGGACGCTATGTGGCAGGCCAGCGATGCTGAGCTGATAGAGCAGGCCTCATCCGAAATTAGAAAAACAGGATTAATCAAGGACGCCAGAATTCTGGCCGGCCATGTGTATCGAATCCCGCGCAGTTATCCGGTGTATGCAACCGGTTATCGGGATAACCTGAAACCCGTTGAGGAGTACTTGCAGACCATTCAAAACCTGCATGTGATCGGACGCTATGGCGCATTTAAATACAACAATCAGGATCACAGTATCCTGATGGGGATATTGGCGGCCGAAAACATTGCTGAAAATAAAAATCATAATTTGTGGGACATTAATACGGACTACGAGACCTACCAGGAATCCTATGTGATCACCAGTACCGGTTTGTCCAAAAAATAATGCCGGGCCATTCCTGATGCATGCGCTGATTGGACCGAAAAATCAATGCTCGCTGGAACGAAGGAAGACTTTTCCCGGATGACAACAACGCGGACACCAATACATTCCGCTATCAGCCGGACGCGGCAGATTCCCGGCCAGTGTGCCTCCTGCCGGAGGCGTGTTATGATACCCGGATCGGAGGCGCAAGGCTAATATGCTGCATTGCAATCAACATTCGACTGTATCTCGTCTACTACCCTATATCTTTTATCTGCTGCTGAGCCTGTTGATTATAGCCGTGATTCCTGGCAGACCCGAGGGACTGGTGATAGACGCGCAGCATAAATTTATCCAAATCAAGGATCTGATTCATTTTAATCTGCAATCCATCGAAAGATACTACCCGTCCAATGACCTGGATCCAGAACAAGAGTACCCCCTGTACAGGCCGCCCTTCGAGTATCGCCTGAATGGAAAGCAATATATTGCCTTCCCATATTTATGGTCTTATTTGAATGTCGGACCCTATCTTTTGTTTGGATTCTATGGCCTGTTTTTGATGCCCTTACTCGGAGGCCTGCTGGCCCTGTTTTTCTTTACCAAAATAACCCATGTCCTGTTTGCGGATCCAGGGGTTCGTTGCCTGGCGCCCTGGTTTTATCTGCTTTCGACGCCGCTGGTATTCTACAGCAGCGCCTTTTACGAAGCAACGGTGGCCTCCGCTTTGTTGTACGGCAGCATCTACCTGTATTGGCAGGGATCGAGCCTGTGGAAGGTCGCCCTTTCCGGTGTGTGTCTGATTGTGGCCGCGCAGTTGCGACCGGAAGTCCTGATCCCCGGAGGTCTCCTGGTCGCCGGACTATGGGCGCTGCAGGCCAAAAAATTCACCAATCCGAAAACATGGATCTGGGCCCTGTCCTTTTGCATTGCGGTAGCATTTTTCTTCTACATTAACTATATTCTGACCGGCGAACCGATCGGTTTGCGGATCATTGATGTCCGGGCTCATGACTTCACGCTGAAAGACCGCTTGTATCGTCTTTTTGAGTATCTCATCTATGAGAAGTGGTCTCTGTTGGTCTACTTCCCGGCTGGTTATTTCACTTTGCGAGTCTTTTGGAATCCGCGCAAAACACAGGCCGTAAAACTTTTTTTGGCCGCCTGCTGGCTATTCATCCTGGCAGTGCCCATGATAGCCTTGAATCAAGCCGGTATTGATTTTACCCCGCGCTATTATTTCCCGGTAATCCCCTTTCTGGGAGTGTATGTAATCGACAGTATTGTGTTCCAACAGTCCAGGCGCCTGAAACGGGCCCTGCTTGTGATCGTGTTCGTCTGGTCCGCAGTATTTTCTTATTTAAACGTAGTCTTTCAGATTGTTGTCAGTCAACAAATGAGCGCCATGCAGCAGGCCATCCAGCCCTTGCCAGGCAAGCAGGCCAATGTTTTTGCCGGCTATGGTTTCCAGCCGCTATTGTCAAATAGCACTGATAAACCGCTCATAGTGGCCTACAACCTCTCCGAGTTCGAGAAAATCATGCGCAAAGCCATGAGCCAAAAAATCTCAGCCCGGGTTTTCATTTTTCATGACAAAGGACAGCTGTTTGTTCCGGATCGCCTTGATATTACTAAAAAATATTACCTTAAAGATAACGCAATTTTTCAACAAATGCAACCACATCTGTTTCTTGATCACAAAAATGAGCACTACATGGTATTTCGTTTTGATCCTGACCAGGCACTTTGAAAAAGACTGACTACCGGAAATCGGGGCGCGTCCAGCAGATACCGGCCCTTGAGGCTGGATCGCTGAACCCGCCAGGCGACAGCATCCGACCGTCCTGTATACCCCTGGCAGCAAAAAAGACTTGAACTATTTTTACTGGCAATCATTCTACTATTTTACCAGGATACTATTCTATGTCGTTGAAACGAATTCTTGCCATTTTTGTCATGCTAGGCAGCGCCACAGCTTTCCTTCATAGCCAGGCGGGCAGTCATCAACACCCGTCCACTCCGGTCGGGATCAAAATTCCGCCAGTCAAGAGCCGTGCCAGTCTGCCGGCTCAAACCGTCAAGATCGCCGGACTCAAGGCTGTAATGCTGGGCGGCGAGGTGGATGGGGTCAATGGTCCCGGCACCCGCAATTATCTGGATTATTTGCGTAAAATCTCTCAGACCTTGCGCGAGCGCGGCGTGCAAGTCACCGAGTTTTATGCTCCCACCAGCTATGAACAAATCAAGGCGGCCCTCAAAGGCGCGCATTTCGTAGCCTACGCCGGGCATGGGATTGGCGCGGTCAATCCGCCCAAATACCATACCCCCAATCCCGGCGGCATGCTGATCCTCAAACAAGTCTGGGTCAACAGTCAACAAATTCGCCAGGAATTCGAGACCCACCCCAATGCGATCGTAGTATTGCTAGGAGCCTGTTTTACCGCCGGCAACTCCGGACCGGATATCGGCAAAATCGGCGAGGAGGAAGCCCGCCAGCGGATCGTCAGCTATACGACGCCTTTTATGCAGGGTAACTTCGCCGGTTACTACGCAGCCTGGTCGCCCTATACCGGCCAGCAGGTGCTAGCGCATCTCTTTGCCGGCGAGAACATGGGTCAGGCCTACGCTCATGGCAGTCTCGACACTGTGCGCAAGATTCAGCACCCCAATAGTTCCGGGGATCAAATCTGGTATCATGTTACCAGCCGCAGCAATAAACCGGTTTTTGATTATGCGTTTAGCGGCAATCCGAACCAAACCCTGCAGGATTTGTTCGGCGGGGGCACGAACGAGACAACCACAGATACGACAACGACTGATCCGGATGAACCGCAGATCATAAACCCGGATGAGCCGCAGGTAGACATTGTCTATTCCGAGCAGCACAGCAAAATGCTGCGCAGCGCCGTGATTCAAAATAATTATGCTGCGGCTGTCGAGGCGCTGCAGAACAAGGCCGATCCGGATTATACCCAGGCCAAATGGTCGGTTCTGGCCCTGGCAGTCTATTATAACCGGGTTGCAATCGCGCGCCAGTTGATCGCGGCCAAGGCGGACGTCAACTTCGCCGTAGAGGGCTGGAGTCTCTTGTCATTGGCTCAAGCCTACAAACGCAATGAAATCTATTCTATGCTAGCCGCAGCCGGTGCCAAAAAAAGCCGCTCCATGCACCGCGGCATGCAATTACCAAAAGTAAATTAGGCGGTATATCGGGGCTTGAAAACGAAGCCTTTTATTGAAACCAGAGCACCCTGATTTATTGGGGGGCCTGCACAGTGCAAACCCTGTCGAACTGCGATTTGGTTGCGGACTTAAAGGGAGTTTGGGGGACGCCTTATCAAGCCTGTGGTTTTCCACAGGCTCGGAGCGCAGCCCCCGAAAAAAGATCGTTACTCAAAGACGGCCAGTAGAATACCGGCTGCGACCGCCGAACCGATGACCCCGGCCACATTGGGACCCATGGCGTGCATGAGTAAAAAGTTATGCGGGTCAGACTCTTGACCCACATTTTGCGAAACACGAGCTGCCATCGGAACTGCAGAAACTCCGGCCGAGCCAATCAAGGGGTTGATGGGATGGCGCGAAAAGAGATTCATAAAGCGGGCCATGAGCACACCCGAGGCGGTGCCGATTCCAAAAGCGATGACTCCCAGAATCAGGATACCGATTGTTTCAATATTTAAAAACTTCTCTGCCGAGAGCTTGGAGCCGACTCCCAGGCCCAGAAAGATGGTTGTAATATTGATCAAAGCATTCTGGGTTGTTTCGGAAAGACGCTCAACAACGCCGCATTCGCGCATTAGATTGCCGAACATAAACATGCCAATCAAAGGGGCTGCTGATGGCAGGAGCAGAGTACACAGCGCCAGAATTACGAGCGGATAAACCGTTTTTTCTGTCCGACTGACCGTGCGCATTTGCTCCATCTTGATCCGGCGCTCTTTTTCGGTTGTCAAGAGACGCATGATCGGTGGTTGGATGATCGGCACCAGGGCCATGTAGGAATATGCCGCGACCGCAATAGAGCCCAGCAGGCGCGGGGACAAGCGCGAGGCCAGGTAAATGGCTGTCGGCCCGTCTGCCCCGCCAATGATCCCGATGGCGCTGGCATCTTTTAAATCAAAATTAATACCGGGGATATATTGGCTGAGTGCCAGAGCCCCGATCAGGGTGGTGAAGATTCCAAACTGGGCCGCCCCGCCAAGCAGAATGGTACGTGGATTTGCCAGCAGCGGTCCGAAATCCGTCATCGCACCGACTCCCATAAAAATGATCAGCGGAAAAACACCCGTTTCGATGCCGACATGATAGACCATGTACAACAGGCCGCCTTCTTCATTGATGCCAGCCAGCGGAATATTGGATAAAAAGGCGCCAAAGGCAATTGGTACGAGGAGCAAGGGCTCAAACTTGTGCCGAATACCCAGATAGAGCAATAGAAGGGCCACCAGGATCATGATAAAATGACCCCAGCCGCGGTTGAAATCCGGTGCGGCGATCAAGGCCGCAATACCGGTGGAACGCCAGATATTCTGGATCAGCTCCGGCATGGCGGGCAGGCGCTGTTCGGCAGTGACGGGAGTTTTTTCTATACTATTGTTCGCAGCCGGGTCGTGTGAATTGGTTGCTTGCTTGTCGGGATTCTCTGTCGGGTTTTCGATCGTGGTTGTCTGGCCTGGAGCCAATGGATCGGCCGCGAGGCCGGCAGCCGGCAGCAGGCAGGCCACCAATAAAGCGGCTGCTACCAGTCGGTGCGACCACAGCTGCAGAACGGCAAGCCGTTTGGTACCAATACTTTTCATCAGGCAATGCTCAACATTTCTTCGCCGGTCTGGACATTATCCCCGGCCGCTTTGTACACTGCCGCAACGGTTCCGCTGTAAGGGGATCTGATCTCATTCTCCATTTTCATGGCTTCAATGATTAGCAGTACATCTCCCTCCTGGACTTGATCACCCGGTTTGACGTCGACCCGCTGTACTTTTCCCGGCAAGTTGGCACTGACCGCTTTCGCATCTGCGGCTGGAGCTGCTGCCTGGGCCGGCGGGGCAGCCGTGGCAACCGAGGTGACAGCACCGCTGCCAGGTTCCACAGTGACGTCATAGACCTTGCTGTTGACGGTCACCCGGAAGGCACCCGGCATGCTAGATCCTGTCGGCGCCGCTTTGGATGTGGCTGGTGCCGCCGGAGCCTCTGTGCTTTTCTTACGCACATTGACAGTGTTCTTGCCCAACAGAAAATCCAGGCCCTTGTTGCCCTGCGCGGTTGCCAGTGCACCGACGATGAAAACATTCTCTTCAGTGACCGGCAGATTGTTTTCTTTCAGGATGGCTTCGGCCTTGGGGATGCCGGGTTCCAGAATTTCCAGCGGATCGCCGGTAAATACCGGTTTGCCCATTTGCTCCTGGGCGATCTGGACCACTTCCGGATCTGGCGCAACCGGAGTTTTGCCAAAGTAACCCAGCACCATATTGCCATAGCCGTCAGTGATTTTCTTCCATTTGCCCTGGGTAACATTGGCATAAGCCTGCTGAAAATAAAACTGGGAGACCGGTGTCACCGATGTGCCAAAGCCGCCTTTGGCCACACACTCGGCCATGGCCTCAATGACCTGCGGATACAGGTGTAAAGTACCCGTATCACGCATCATCATGGTATTGGCTGTCAGCGCCCCGCCAGGCATGGGTGAGAGCACAACTTCGGACGAGATGCCGAGCGCTTCCGGTGGGAAAAAATAATCCTGCATGGCATCCTTGAAAACAGCATTGGCCTCCAGAATTTTGGGTATATCAATATCGAGCTCAAAATTTGTGCCTTTCAGGGCATGCCACAAGGAAATCAAATCCGGCTGGGATGTTCCGCCCGAGACAGGCGCACGTGCCAGGCAGACCCCGTCCGCACCGGCTTCAATCGAGGCCTTGTATTGGGTGATTCCCTGGCCGGCGGTATCGTGGGTGTGATGCCACAGGATCACATCGTCACCCACCAGCTGGCGGGCGCGTTTGAATGTCTCGTAAATGGTATGCGGATTGGAAGTGCCGGAAGCGTCCTTGAAGCAGATAGAGTCATAAGGGACTCCTTTGTCCAATATCTGACGCAGACACTGGATATAAAAATCGGGATCATGGGCGCCGCTGCAGCCGGGAGGCAGTTCCATCAATGTGACTACCGCCTGGTGATGCAGACCGGCACTTTTGATGCGCTCGCCGGAATACGTCAGGTTGTCCATATCATTCAGGGCGTCAAAATTGCGAATGTGGGTGATGCCGTGCTTCTTGAACATACGGGCATGCAGGTCGATCATGTCTTTGGGTTGTTGTGACAGAGCGACAACATTAATCCCGCGTGCCAGGGTTTGCAGGTTGGCATCCTTGCCGGCTGCCTGGCGAAAGCGGTCCATCATGTCAAACGCTGACTCGCCGCAATACAAAAAAAGGCTTTGAAAACGAGCGCCGCCGCCGGCTTCAAAGTGGGTGATGCCTGCCTGAGCGGCGGCTTCGACAGCCCCAATGAAGTCATCCGTTTGTACACGCGCCCCGAAAAACGACTGAAAGCCGTCCCGGAAGGAAGTGTCCTGAAATAAGATCTTTTTTTTCATAATTGTTCTCGCCTGTGCGGCCAAAGCCGCCAGTTGCCTTGCTCAGGAAGCGCGGATGACGCCTTACCTGGGCCGGGAATTTGCATGATTCTGATCCGGTTGCTGCAATCTCCATGCCTGGATGGCGGCTCCAATCACGGCAATCAACTGTTCATCAGGAGCGGTCTTTTTTGCCAGCGGTACTGCGCCTCCCTCTGGAAGGAGATGAAAGCGGCGAAACCAGGCCCCCAGAATCTGCATGGCCAGCAGCACCAGGCTCAAGAACACGAGCACGAAACCCATGCCCAGCAGCATCAGTTTTAGTCCTTCCCAAAGCATCCTGTTATTTCCATGCCTTGCCGTGCCATACTGCTGTCAACGTGCTTTTTATCATTTATCCAGGCACGAGCAGTATATCTGCAGAATTCCATCCAGTTTGAGCCCGGCATTCCCCAACTCGAGTCTACCAACAAGCCAAGGCTACCCGGCCGCCGTCCGGCTACCAATCAGCAGAGCCAGGCGCAATACGGTCCAGGCCCGGCGTCCCGTCGGCAACCACGCAGAGACACACCAGGCCTGTATTTACAACGGGTACTCCCGGCGCAGGTGATTGCGTATGCGCTGTCCGGACGCCACATTGGCGGCTAATCCGGTCAGGGACTGGTTACAGTTTGCTTTTGAGCGGTTATATACTGGTTGTACTGGGCGACTGCTTTAAAAAAAGTCGCATACTGGTTGCGGGCATTCCAGGCAACAAAACCCTGGCCCCCGGCATCCGTACTGGCCCGTAGTTGATCGTAGATATAACGCTGGTAACCAAGGCCGCTCATGCCAACCTTCATTTTAAAGGCCTGGATATAGGCCACCACCTTGCTTTCATGACCGATCCGTTCAACAGATTTGCGGCAGCCATCGTAGACTGCCTTGTAGGGTTTTTTTTGCATCATTGGATCACCGTAGAAATGCGAGGGGTAGAGCATCGGATACAGGGTGTCCAGATAGGGCGCAAAGACCTCCAGCTTTTGGCCGATGCGGTCATTTTGATTGAAAGGTATGCGACCGAATATATCAGCGCCAATGCGTACGCCCAGCGGTCGTACTTGATCGTCGATATGTTTAATGATGGTAGCGACAGTGCGGTAGCGCTGCGGTAAAGACAGGCTGCGACCCTTCCAGTAGTCCGTGAAACGAATATAGTCCAGTTGCACTTCCATAAATCCAGCCTGGGCTGCTGCCTGGGCGGACGCCGCCACCTGGTCAATGTGTTTGCGCGGCGGGGGCCAGCTCCGCAGACCGCCCTCGAAGACGACCACCCGGGCTACCAGGTAGAAGTCCATTTCCCGGGCCAGTTTGATGAACTCTTTGGGCGGCTGCTTTGGTTGCACATCGACGACCAGCACATTCAATTTGTATTTGCGGGCCTGCTTGAGCAGGCTGGTATACCGGCTAGCTGTGCGTGCGGTGTAATTATGCAGATACAGACCTTTGTAGACCGCCGGGGCGAAGTAGCGATAGGGACCCCTGGCGGCCGGGGTTAAATCCACCGGCAGGCCGGGGACAGGACTGGTATTTTTAAAAATCGCCTCCAGAGCATGCATGGAGTCTGTATGGGTTCGGCGACGCGGTATTGGATCCGAATTGCCGCGCGCTGTGCTAGACTTTTGCGCATTGGCGGATGGAGCGCCTGTGCGAATTGAGGTACCCCTGGCAGGCTGTTCCGGCTGTGCTGTGCGGGCGCGAGCGCTTTTGGAAGCAGTATTCCGGCCCGTCGTTTTGGGCTGACTGCGCTGGCTGTTTGGGGCACTGGTTTTGCCCTGATCGGGTTTGCTGCCAGACAAACGCACAACCGGATCTTGTTCATGCAAGTTATCATTCGCTAGTCGATTGCCTGTCTCTGGTAAATAAGGCAGTTCGTTCGCTGATGGATCCCGATTTTGGGCCGCGGGCACCCGTATAGTCTGGCGAGATTCCGAACTCATCCGATCCCTTGCCATCGTTGTGCGCGCGGTCTGACCCTGCATGCGCTGATAGTATTCCAGGCGACTGCGCATGCTATCGTATAGCTGTCGCTCGCCCTGTTCAGAGCGCGGAGAAGGGATTAAAGGCATTGCATCCGGATTGTCCTGCTCCTGCGCGGTGGCAACAACAGGCCAGCCACCGATCACCAACAGAATTGCTAGCAGACCCCAGCGGAAACATACCCGGCCTGATGGACCAGGCATTGTTCTCGGATGCAAAATCAAGGCGCTCATCTAGTGTAGTATCGGCCAATGCGGCTCAAAAAACCAAAATGCTTTTGGGCCCTTATCAGGCGCCCGTGGATACGCCGGGCGTGCTACTGCAAGCAGCAGTGCTTGCCATGCGATCGGGATTGACAGGTTCACTCAGCGGAGTTTTTACAATGATGGCCAGGCCCCTGATTCTGATCGCCGCTCCGCCATTTAGCGGCCATTTGCACCCGCTCCTGGGACTAGGGCGCTATTTGCAAACTGATTACCGTGTATTGATCGCCTGCACCACCCGCGGCCGGGCTGATATTGAGGCCACCGGACTGGAAGGCATTTTCCTGTTAGAGGGTCAGGATGATGCAATTGACCAAATTGTGAATCCCCCGCATCAGATCCGGCACAACCCCATTTTATTATATGGCCAGCTAAAAGCCAATGTACGCTTGATGGCCCAGATGCAACGGGAATTGCAGGCCATCTTTGCAGAGCTCAAACCGGCTGCGCTAGTTGCTGATTTCACGCTGGCAATCGCCGGTTTGACGGCTGAACAGGACCACATCCCCTGGCTAACAACCCTGCCGTCTCCCTGCGTATATGAATGCCCGCAAGGACCGGTGGCCTATTTTGGCGGCCTGCGCCCGCGGTCGGATCGCATTGGTCGAATACGGGACGCGCTACACCGCAGTCTGTTGCGGCTCTTCAAGCGCAGCATGGCTACGCTCTGCCGCCGCGATTTGCGCCGAATTGGTTTTCGATCGATCTACCGCAGTGACGGCAGCGAACGCGTCTACTCCCCCAAACGGGTATACGCCCTCGGGATGCGTGAACTGGAATTTGAGCGGGGCTGCCCCGATCGCCTGCAATTGATTGGTCCGATCTTGTACACCCCGCCTGACCATTGGCCGGCCCCCCGCTTTCGTCAGCAGCAAAAGCATGTGCTAGTCACCCTTGGAACTCACTTGCTCTTTGCCAAACAAGGACTGCTCCAGGCGATGCTCCAACTGGCAGCCCGCTACTCCGGTTATGATTTCCATTTCAGTTTTGGGGCTAGCCAGGGTGCGAAATCAGAGCTGCTGAACCTGCAAAACGAGGCGGACAATGTCCAGATCCATGCCTTTATTTCTTACGCCCGGCATCTGCACCACTACGACGTGGCCATTCACCACGCCGGCAGCGGAATTTTGTATGCCTGCTTACAAAAGGCGATCCCGGCGCTGGTGATCCCCATGGATTATGACCAGTTCGATAACGCCGTCCGACTCGAAGCTGTCGGCGCCGCTCACATTGCCCCACGCATCGCTGACCTGCAGCCGGCATGGCAGCGTTTGATCGACGATCCAGAAATCAAAGCCAAGTGTCAGCTTTTGCAACAGCAGCTGCAACTCTATCAGCCCTGTCACACAATTGCAACGGAACTAGAAGCCCTGCTGGCCGGACGCTACTCCTGAAGCGGCCGACTCGCGGCAGCTCAGTCACTACAGCTGGCAACCTGGTCACAAAAAAAGCCCCGCTGCAGTCATCGCAACGGGGCTGGTTCTCAGGCCGCACTGATCACCGGCCTGCTGGAAATGAGCGCGCTCAGGAGCTAATCTGGTCAACGCTCTCCATGTGTAGAATTAAATCGATCACCTTATTGGAATAACCCCATTCGTTATCATACCAGGCGATGACTTTTACAAAATTATCGTTCAGCGGAATGCCGGCCTCGGCGTCGAAAATGGAAGTGCGCGGATCGGTTGTAAAGTCTGTGGAGACCACCGCATCTTCGGTGTAGCCCAGAATGCCCTTCATACTGCCTTCCGAGGCCGCTTTCATTTTGGCCTTGATGTCAGAGTAGCTGGCCGGTTTTTCCAGGCGCACAGTTAAATCCACCACCGACACATCGGGGGTCGGGACGCGCAGGGACATACCGGTCAAACGACCGTTCAATTCCGGGATGACCTTGCCAACCGCCTTGGCTGCACCGGTAGACGATGGGATGATGTTCTGCCATGCACCGCGACCGCCGCGCCAATCCTTCATGGAAGGACCATCTACAGTTTTTTGCGTTGCTGTTACCGCGTGCACCGTGGTCATCAAACCCTCGACAATGCCCCAGTTATCGTGTAAAACCTTGGCAACCGGCGCCAGACAGTTGGTTGTACAACTGGCATTGGATACAACTTTTTCACTGGCCTGGTAGGTCGCGTGATTGACACCCATGACGTACATGGGCGCATCCTTGGACGGAGCCGAGATAACTACCTTTTTGGCACCGGCTTTCAGGTGCGTTTCGGCTTTTTCCTGCACGGTAAAAAGTCCGGTCGATTCAACGACATAATCGGCCCCGACAGCATCCCATTTGAGGTTGGCTGGATCGCGCTCGCTGGTTACCCGGATGGTCTGACCATTCACAACGAGATTGCCGTTTGAAACTGACACCTCGCCCTGGAAGGGACCGTGGGTTGAATCGTATTTTAGCATATACGCCATGTATTCGACGTCGATCAGGTCGTTGATTCCGACTACGGTGACCTTATCGTTGGCAGCAGCGACGCGAAAGACCAGACGCCCGATCCGACCAAATCCATTAATACCTATTTTAATTCCCATTTCATACTCCTTATACTTGTGTTGGCAAACAGGCTTCTATTCGGTCCGACTCTGCAGGCTGGAACAATGGCGTCAAGAGGAAGTGGGCCGCGATTGTTACTTTTTATGCCGGACCGGTATTAAAACGCGCAAAACCGACTCCAGAGCGGGATCCATCAGGTCCTCCCGGGGCTGCTCCTCGAAAAGCAGGGCCACAAAGCGCCGTTCTTGCGCGACAAAGGGATAAATCGAGATGCGACAGTCGGTATCCAGAATCAGGTCTCGATAATCAAATACGGCCCCCAACAGCTTGTGTTGCGGCCCCAGGGTGTGTTCGATATTATTGGCCAGGTGTAAATTGCTGATACTGCCCTCGCGCTGACGCTGCTGCAAGACCTGGCGCGTGCGCTCCACCGCCGGGGGCAGGCCCGCTCCGCTTTCACCGGGATCGCTGGCAAAAACGCTCAGTGAAGGCAAGCCGAAGGGATCCGTCAGGCGCGCCGAAACCGAGGCCAGTCGGGTGCCGAGGATTGGGAAATCCGGGCTTTGACTGCCATCACTGGCATCGTGAAAATAGAAATTGGGCGGTAGCATTACTTCCAGCAGCGTGTCCGGGGTAGTTTCTGTGCGCAGGTAATAGCGCGTAATGCCATTTGTTTCCGCTGACTTATGCCAGGCTAGCTGACTGGCCTGCCAGCGTTGCCAGGCCAGGTATTCTTCGGTCTGAAAGGTCAACCAGCCCAGAATCTGATTGGCGCTGCCCAGCAGGCGCAGGCCTAGCAAACTACCGGCTGTGAGCCAGATCACAACAAACCAGACGCTCAGTAAATGGGCGGCCTTGCGCAGAGCCAGCCAGAAACCCCAGGCCAGCCAGATCCCCAGCCAAAGGCCGCTCCAGGGCAGATACGAGTAGAGCTCGATCAGGTAGGTGATCACCACCAGCAAGGCGCCCCCAATGAGCAAATACCAGGTCGGCACAAATCCACGCCGATACCAGCGGCCGAGCAGCCGCTGCAAGGTGGCGTAGACCAAAGCGAACAAGGCAAATCCCAGCAGCAGCAAAACCAGAATTTGCCAGGTAGATTGGAAACGATAGTACCAGCTAAACAGGGCGCTGGCCAAAAGAGCGGCCGGGATCCATAACCGGGCGACAGCTTTTTTTTGGTAGTCTCTGATTTGGCCAGGCTTTATTCTGGTCATTATGTCCGCAAAGGATGTCATCATCGAGGCCGAAGGGACCACTCTCAGAATTCAATTGCGAGTGGCAAGCCTGTCTACAGACAATGTGATCATGGGGGCATTGGGCGACCATCGACACCCCAGCCAGCCTTTTGAAAAACTGATGCTGGACTTTGACCTGGTGGAATACATCAACTCAACCGGTGTTTCGGAAATCATCAACATCTACCGCCTTTTCAAGGATCAAAGTATGGGCAGCTTTGAGATGGTATTATTCAATGTGACCCCCCGGGTCAAGGCTATCCTGGAGCTGGTCGAAATCCACAATATTGCGACTGTCCGGCAGGCATTTTGAATCCGGCAGCCGGATCACGCCTTCTACCGCCATGATTGCCGATCTCCTGCGCTACTTCCCAAAAGCAATTCCACGCCCAGGCCGCCGCTGCGGAATGGCTCTGCTGCTGATCCTGGCCGGCTGCCATCAAGCCTGGCGTATCATGGAGCCCGCCCGCATTGACGGCGTAGATGCGGTGCATCTGGAAAGCGAAACCGTTTTACAGGTCTACTATGCCACCGACCTGACCCCGGCCGATTTGGAGCCTGATTTAACGACGGGCAGACAGGCCCTGGCCGAGCTCCTGGAAAGCGTGTTCGACCAGGTCGATTACGATCCCCCGACTGTCGTAATCTATAGAACAAACGCCAGTTATCAGAACCATATTCCGGGCGGCAAGGCAGCCCGCGCTCATTTTGATCGCAAAACAAGGCGCATACACATTGTACGGGGAGCCAGTCGCCAGACCTGGCGTCATGAGCTGGTCCATGCCCTGCTAGAACAACGACGCTTTGCTGACCGGCGGGTCCAGGAGGGCCTGGCATGGTTTCTACAGGATCAGGACTTCCGGGGATCTATCCGCTGTTCACCGGCCACCATGGCCATTGCCCGCCCCGGACCCCGTATTCAGGGCGCCTGGCCGCCCCTGGATCAGTTTTTTGGTTACTGGCCGCTTGATTTTTTGGGCGGCGCCACTAGAGATATTGCCACTGCCTGGTTCGAGTTTCTGTGGTCTCGCAAAGCCTTCAAGAAAAGCCTGGACTACTACCTGAAATACCCGCAAGCCAGCCTGGAGTACGAGCTGACCCGCGGTGATCGGCTGCGTCTGGAAAAACTGTACCGCGATTTTCAACTGTGGCTGCAAGGCACAAACCAGCAGCACCGGATCGGTGGTTGTTAGGGGACTCATTGATGGTGCAGAATCGGATCTACCATATCCTTGCCAGCACTTGTTATTTGCTGCCCGGCCGGCCACACACTCGCCCGAACCAGCCATACTACCGCAACCAGCCGGCTTGCTTTCGCCATCAGAGCCATTTATGCTTGATCCCTCGCCCCCCTCTGCCGACTAGGTAAGCAAACTGCTTTACAAATGAAGAAAAAGCCGCTTCATACTTATGTCACTATGGCAATCGCCCTCACAGGAGGCCTCTTGGTGCTGCCGACCGACTTTCGACTGAATTCCCGGTCGGAACTGCGTTCGGAAGCGCGCGCAACGGAACTAGCCGGCGGGTCGGCGCCGGCCGTTGATCCCTGGAATCGGGTGCTGGACAATTATGGCGGCCTCTCATCAGCCGCTGGACTGGGATCCTGGTTGTGGCAACGCCAAAAACAGTACAAGGACCTGCAACCACGACGAATCCGGGCCCTGGTGCGGGCCGAATCCGACCTGCGAGACTACATTGAAGGCGGCACTGTCAGCAGCAGCTTTCCGCGCCATGCGCTTGAGGTCCAGTATCACGGATCTCCGGTTCTGACTCTCACCCGCGGACTCAAACGGGAAGAAATGCACTCCGTCGCCTCGGTTACCAAGGCGGTTACCGCAGTCGCGATTCTGCGGCTTGTCCAGGAGCAAAAAATCGGTCTGAATGACGACATCGCGCTTTACTTCAAGGAAGCGCCGCATTTAGCCCGCCCGCTGGGTGGCGTACCGATTCGGATCCGCGATCTCTTGCAGCATTCGAGCGGTATTTCGTACAGTCCAGCCGATGGAGCGATTGTGCGCGGGCTTTCCGGGCTAGCCTACCCGATCGGTCGCCAGTTTCGGCCGGCCCGCGAAGATCATCACTATTCCAACTTCAATTACTATATTCTAGCTGCTCTGATCGAAAGAGTCAGTCACAAAAGCTATCAACGCTACATTCATGAGGACATCTTCGCTCCGCTGCAAATGCAACACTCCCGCATTCCGGCCAATATTCGCGGAGCAGCCGGCATGCATTCCAGTGTCGCCGATCTGGCCTGGTTTATGAATGCCGTCTTTGGCAAACGCCTGGACCACCCCTTTCTTGAGCGCCGTTATATCGCTGAAATGATTAAAAAACCGGATCATATTCCGTTCCACCCCGAAATGACCTATTACGCCCTGGGTGTTCGGGTCCAGCTACACAACGGCAAGGTCAGTTCTGTTTTCCACTCCGGCATTTGGAACGGCATGTTCGGTGAGATGCGCTACTTTCCCGAAACGGATGCGGCCCTGGCCCATATCGGTAACCCGCCCTGCTTTCGGTGCGCCGGGGTACAAAGCTACCGCTGGCAGTCAGTTGCCCTGACCAACGAATACCTGCGTAAAATAAAACAGGTTTTTTCGCAGCCTGGCAGCGACCCGGCCGGTGAACTGGTCATAAAAAAGCAGTAGCAAAGAAACGCCGCCTGCGTTTCTTATTGGATATGGCGACCGAACTGGCAAGTCTTAGTGCTGCATTCCAGGATCATGACCCGCGCCCCTTGCAAATTGCCGGCCGCACGTTTCAGTCCCGCCTGTTTGTTGGCACAGGCAAATTCTCTTCTAACCAGGCTCTGCTGGCTGCCCTGAACGCTTCGGGCAGCGAGATGGTTACCGTCGCCCTGCGCCGCATAGACCTGAGCCGGCCGGTTCAAGAGCAGGACATGGTATCCATTATCGGGGAAGCCCGCCAAAAAGACACCATGCAGCTTTTGCCCAATACCTCCGGAGCCCGGGACGCCAAAGATGCGATCCGCCTGGCGCATTTGGCCCGCGAGCTAGGCGGCGGACACTGGCTCAAACTGGAAGTCACTCCGGATCCCCGTTATCTATTACCGGATCCCGTCGAGACCCTGAAAGCAGCGGAGCAGTTAGTCAGGGATGGCTTTGTCGTCCTGCCCTATATGCACGCCGATCCAGTGCTGGCTCTGAAACTGCAGGACGTCGGCTGTGCCACCGTAATGCCCCTGGGATCGCCCATCGGATCGAATCAGGGAATCCGCACGCAAGAAAGCATTCGGATCATTATCGAACAAGCCCGTGTGCCGGTGGTTGTGGACGCCGGTCTGGGAGCGCCCTCGCACGCGGCGACTGCGATGGAAATGGGGGCCGATGCTGTGCTGGTCAATACAGCTCTGGCAGTAGCCCGGGACCCCGCTTATATTGCCCAGGCCTTTGCCCTGGCGGTACTCGCCGGACGGCAGGGCTATTTGTATGGAACTGCAGCAGCGATGGAGCAAGGTCAGGACCAATGGCAACCGGCACAAGCCTCCAGTCCTTTAACCGGCTTTCTGGAGCCAGGTTAATTATTGAGGCTGTATCCATGTTTGCCGGTGTAACCCGCAGAGAATTTGATCGAGTAGCCCTGATGATATCCGGTGCCGCGGCCTTTCGCACCAGCATGGTGCCCGGCCGGCTGGCGGAGGCTCTGGAAATGCAGCCTGATCTGCAGACAGCGCTCAACCAGAAGCACGATGTAGAGCGGGTCCTGAGCCGTGTGCAGGCGGCCGGTGCCAGTGTGCAGCTCAGTGATGCGGAATTGCAAGTCCTGCTGTCACCATCCGCTGACGCATGGCTCGAACCAATGGCCCGTCTGGCCGCCGATATCACCAGGCAGAGGTTCGGCCGGATTATGCAGCTCTATGCTCCTCTGTATCTCTCGAATACCTGCATGTCTACCTGTACCTATTGCGGTTTCAGTTTTGAAAATAAGACCCCTCGGCGCACTCTCCACAGTACCGAAATTCAAACCGAAGCAGAATACCTACATAAAGAGGGCATCCGCCATATTTTGCTCTTAACCGGCGAAAGCTACCGCGACACACCGCTGGCCTATCTGCGCAAAGCCATAGCCGACCTGAAAGAGCGTTTCTCGGCCGTCAGTATTGAAGTCTATCCCCTCAAAACGGATGAGTATCGTGAACTGCGCGCGGCCGGGCTGGATGGACTGACCATTTATCAGGAAACCTATGATCCAGAACGCTACGCCCAGGTCCATTTGCGCGGTATGAAAAAAAGAATGCAATACCGCCTGGAATGTCCCGACCGGGCGGGCATTGCGGGTGTGCGTAAATTGGTCATCGGGGCCCTGGCCGGGTTATCGGATCCGGCCGCCGATGTCTATGTACTCGCCAGGCATGCCCGGTACTTGCTGCATCAATACTGGCAAAGCCGCGTATCAGTTTCGCTGCCCCGACTGCGGCCGGCGGAAGGATTGCAAGACCCGTCCATCCCCGGTATACCCGACCGCGATTATGTGCGCTACCTGTGTGCCTTGCGGCTGTATCTGCCGGACGCCGGTATTTATTTGAGCACCCGGGAATCCAGCCGGATGCGTGATCACATGGCCCGGATTTGTATCACCGATATGAGCGCCGGCTCTAAAACGGACCCTGGCGGTTATGCCCTGGAAGGCAGCACGGAGCAATTCAGTATTGATGACACACGCTCAGTCGCCGAGCTAGGTGCAGATCTGCGCCGTCAGGATCTGGATGTGATCCTGAACGACTGGGCGGCCCTGCTGGTTTGAATCTGCAAAAAAGGCCGGCCCCAAGCGGCATTCACTGCCGCACCCTGACCCTGGGCCGCACTATAAAAAAGTAGTAAGCAAACCCGGTCGCGGTCAAAGCGATTCCAAAGATTGACTCCAGCGGCTTGTCAATCAGGGTGATGATCATAAAGCTGATGTACAAAAGCAGCGTGATCCCGGTTGTCAGGGCGAAGAAAGGCACCCGAAAAGGACGATCCAGGAGCGGCATTTTGCGCCGCAGTACAATGACAGCCGCAAAAGTCAGCACATTGAATAAAGCTGATGTAAAACTAAAAAAACTGATTAGTTTGTCGTAGGCATGCACCTTTTGTCCGCCTTGCACAAACATCTCTGAAGACAGGGCAAATGCCAGCAGCACAGAAGCCCATAGGCCCTGGGCGATCATTGCATTGTTGGGTGTTCCGCGGTGCGAAAGCCGGGCCAGCGGTTGAAAGAACAAGCCATCACGGGCCATGGCAAACCAGGTTCGCGCCTTGACCAGGATCTGGGTATTCACATTGCCAAAGGTACTCAGCATCACGGCCGCGGCCAAAAGCAGCCCGCCAATGGGTCCCACTGCATTCTGCATCGCCCGGGAAGCGACTTCCTTTTTGGCCGCAATGATGACAGCCGGATCCAGCTGCCACACGTAGGCCAGATTCACTATAAAATACAAAACCATGACGGCTCCAATACCGCCAAACAAGGACAAGGGCAGATTGCGGGACGGCTCCTTGACTTCTTCCGCAACATAGGTCGCCCCCTCCCAGCCGCTATAAGCGAAAAAAGCAAAACGCAGAGCCGCGCCGAAGGCAATCAATGTCTGCCAGCTCCATTCCGCCGGCCACCAATGATCTTGAAAATGGGCCAGACTGCCAGGGGCTCCGCCAAAGCTCGCGGCGACCAACGCAAGCAGCGACAAAAACTTTATCATACTGAAAATATTTTGCAAAATGCCGGAAGTAAAAACGCCGAAAAAATTTGCGCCCGTTAGCAGCCAGATAATCAACAGTGCCAGAGCGGCTTCATGATGCACTGCGGGATGCCAACCGCTCAAGGACTCGATCGCAAAAGCGCTGTAACTGCTGAAGACCAGGGCCACGGCCACGATGGAAGCGGTTTCACTGACAAAAAACATCGCCCAGCCCCGGATAAAGGATACCCACTCCGGATACGCCTGGCGCAAGTATTCATAGGGTCCCCCGGACCTGGGCAGCATGGCCACCAGTTCCGCATAACACAGGGCCGCCAGCCAGGTCGCCAGCGCTCCGACCAACCAGGCCAGCAGGAACAGGCCCACTGAAATTCGGCCGGCAGGCACGGCACTCAATTCCCAGGCAATATCCGGATCAAGTCCGGCCACGGCAATCATCATGGGACCAGGTGTACGAAAAATTCCGGAGCCGATGATCCGGCCGATCACGATGGAAATAGCCTCTAAAAGACCAAGCTCTTGCTTTAATTGTGCCGCCGGCATTATCGCAGTCCGTATTTTTGCAGCAGGTCAGTCATCTGGCCATTCTCTATTTTCGCCAGTATCGCCAGATTCAGCGGCCGCCGCAGAGAACTACCGCGCGGCAGCGCAAAGGCATAGTTTTCCTGCTTGTAGCGCGCGGAGATCAATTCGAAATCGTGGTCCTTATGCTGCTGCAATTGATAGACCAGTGCCGGGTAATCATGAACCACTGCCAGGGAATGGCCGCCGACCAGGGCTGTGATTGCCTGGTCGACAGACTGAAACTCCAGAGGAATGGCACCATGCTCGGCCGCAAAGCCGGCACCGGTGGTACCGGCAATCACCGCCACGCGTTTATGGCGTAAATCCTGTGGTTCCTGTATGGCGCTGGTTTTTATTTCCGCCAGAGTAAAGGCGGTTGTCATCACTGCAATGATCGACGATGAGATCAGCATGGAAACGAGCATCCAGACACTGGTTAATAGCCGCCCTTTGGTAGTCCGCGGACTGACATCGCCGTAGCCGACGGTTACAAAGGTCACCAGTGCAAACCACATGGATTTGAGCACCCCGGGTCCAAATTCACGGGGAATGCGGCGATTGGCGCGGCGTTCCAGGAGCCAAAAGATCAAACCGGTACAAAATAATAATACAATCAAACTACCCAGGGCAATTGGAAAACCGGTCTGCATGAACTGCCAGAGAAACTGGATGGGCGAGAGATTACTTTGCAACACAAGCAGCCCCTGCCAGGCATGATACCATGGATAACTGAAATCCACCATTTGCGCCCGATCATGGGTGACACTGATCGGGCCGATCAACAAATCCAGACGCCCTTCGGCCAGCTCTTGCAAGCATTGTGGCAGGTGAGCACAAGCCTGTAGTTGATACTCCCGATTGGTCTCATCGGCAATTTGGCGCCATAATTCCAGGCTGATTCCCTGCCATTGATCAACCACGGCTTCCCTGCCGGCTGCCTGGATTACAAAGGGCGCTGATCCGTACACCCCAACCTGTAATGTTTCACTAAAAAGCGGCGTGCTTAGCCACAAGACCGCACTAAAACCAGCCAGCCAGCGGACGCTGTTCCAGAATACTGCTATTTGCCGCATCGATGTCACGCTTTCAGAATCTGCTTTTGTACACTGGCAGTCAACCAAAAGACTCCGACTGGTCTTCGTCTACAAACCTCGCGCTACAGTCCCGTAGCGTTCTAGCCCGGCCGCATGGCACGGACCGGCAATCCCGGTCCCACAAAGCCAGCTCCAAAAATCAGGTTTGCAGCTCGCGGCCCAGTTTATCCTGCAGAGATTTGGTCTTGCCCTGTAGACGACCAGGCGGGCCCTTGCGAATATCAATCTTTAACGAAGAATAAACCCGCTCACAATCCCCTTCCAGTCTCCCATAAGCAGCCTCCACCAGCCGCAGGGCCTGAGCCAGATTTTCAGTTTCAATGATGGTTCCCATCGGGGTCAGCTGATAGGGAATCTGGCTGCGGTCGATTTCATCCAGCACGCGGGCAACCCATTCGCTAACACTGGTTCCCTTGTCGGTCGGGAACATACTGAATTCCAACAGGACTGACATTAATTCTGGCTCATGATATCAATGGCAATAATCGCATCGGGGACCTCGGTGCCCTCCGGAAAGGCCAGTCCAACCAAACGACAAGGTTTGCCTTCTAATTCATAACTCTCTTCACGAACCATTCGCACCGGTGTTTGAAATGGCCGGGCTAAATAGGCAGATTGCACAGTTATATGCGCCATATCGCCGATCGCCAGTTGCAGAGGCTCACTGCCGGCAATCAAGAGACTCATGCCGGACTCGGAAAAGTCACCGGGCACACCGCTAAAGCTATCCTGTTTTATGCTTAGCTCCACCTGGAAAGCCGCAAAACCGGCATGCCTTAATCGCTGACTATGGCGTTTTTCTTCCATGTGTTGCTCCCGGCCCCGATTCGTTGCCTAAAAAACGTGCGCTGCGTAGTCTTGCATGGTCGGATATAGCAATTAGCGCGCCCGCCGCGGCTCGCGGGGTAACCCCTTTGACCAGCAAACAGCGTCCACCCGGACAATGCAAAGCCAAAAAACAAAGAATAAAAGAAAATTAGTTACACAGACCGGGGCTGTCGGCATAGCCCAACAGCCTGACAACTCACCAACTGCCGGACGCGCCGCCACCGCCAAATGATCCGCCACCACCGCTGTAACTCCGGCTGGAGGACGAGCTGGAAGAAGTGCTGCGGCTAGAGCTGGAACTGCTCCATGATCTTGACGAACGGCTGGAGGACGAGCTGGTCGGTTTATAACTCCAGCTGGATCGGGAAGAAGTTGAACTGCCGCCGGATCGATAGCCGCCTTTTGGCATTTTACGCAACACAGGTATAATGACCCTGGCTATAAAATAAACAATTACCGGCATCAGGAGCAAAAAAGGCACATTGATATATCCATAGGAGACACTGAAATAGATTTCTTTTAGTCCATAGGCACCAGCGGCAAACCAGGGACCATATTCTTCCTTGAATGCCGCGGCAATGAAACCAATAAACAAAACTGCAGCCAGGCTGAAATACCAGGTGATGGAAAAAAAATAAAACATAAAGACCATTGGATTAAATATGATCCGCGACCAAAATGAGTGTTCAGCCGCCGGCTGCGGCGCTGGTTTTTTTGCAACCGCCGGCTTATCGGCCCCTGCCTGATGCGCTCGAATCAAGGCATCGATCTGCTGGACCCCGGCCTTGATACCGCCGTAGAGCTCACCTCTTTTAAACGCTGGCACAATGCGCTGATCAATGATACGTTTGGCAACGGCATCAGTAATCACTGCTTCCAGACCGTAGCCGGTTTCAATCCGCAGTTTGCGATCTTTTTTGGCCACCACCAGCAAGAGCCCATCATCGTGCTGTTTGCGCCCCAGCTGCCAACGCTGAGCCAGCTCTATACTGAACTCAGCGATGCTTTGCTCTCCAGTTGTTTCTATCAGCACAACCGAGACCTGGGCACCGGTGTCTTGCTCCAGCTTTGCAAGCCTTTGCACCAACGCATCGATCTCTCGGGACTGGAGGCTGCCAGTACCGTCCCAAACCCGCTGAGGCGCCGCGGGCTGCGCCGGTAACAGATGAACGAATAGCATACCCAGCAGCACACCCGCGGCCAAAAGCGGATCAATCCAGAATCGAGTATAATAGAATTGTTTCTGTTTACTGCAAGATCGCATTTGTTTTTTATCTTTTCGTGAACGGGCTATTCGGGCTGCTTGCAGCCGCATAATGCTCGATTACAGAACTATGAGATTCACGGTAGTGTCGATTGTCAAGGGGACATTGTCGGTCACGGGGCATTGTTAATAGCGGGTCCCTAAAGCCTGGTTGACACCGGAGACGCAGAACTACCGAGTACAATTTGCGGGCCGCTAACTGCCGCCTGATGGGAAAATGACCCACACTACCCGGAGCAAGGAATACTGTATCAATGAGCATCACCACTACAAACAACAACGATTGGCACCGGGTTGGGATTTTGTTTGCCCTGATCATCAGCGGCGCATTTGTCGGCCGCTGTTCCATTGCTGACAAAAACGATTCGGCGACTCTTTTAGTAGTCAGACCAGAGGCCGGTCTGGTCCTGCGGGCTGAAGCCAGTCGCAGCAGTGCCAGGCTGGATGTAGTACCCCGGGGCAGTATTGTGCCGCTCATAGCCGAAGGGCCAACAGAAACCATTCTGGAACATAAGGGCAGCTGGTACCAGACGCGGTACAACGCCAAAGTCGGCTGGATTTTTGGAGGCTTTACCTGGCCGGTTGCTGAATTCAAACTGGAAGGCCGCTCATTCTCCAAGGGGACAATGGGCTGTGATCCCAGTACCTACTCCGAGTATTCAGAAACGCAGAACTTTGACAGCGATGCGGGGGTCGAGGAACGGTATGATAGCGCGGTCAACCTGGGAGACGAACGCTGCGCCGGAGTCCATTTCAGCACGTTAAGCGGCAGTTATATCCGGATGCCGGACCAAAGCCTGCAGCTGCATTTTACCAGGCTACACAGCGGCCAGGACCTGGAAAATGCGGACTGCGAGAAACCCGCCGACACTCGCAAAAAAATAAACTTACTCAAGCAATTTGTGCCAGTGCTCTGTCAGGCACCGGACGGCAGCCAAAGGCAGGCTCTGTGGGAAAAGAACGCTGACGCCTTATGGGTCGATGCCCAGGCAGAATAACAACCGGATCAAGAATCGCGCCAGTCCGGGTCTGTCCAGCTAAACTCAAGCTGAATTGCCTTGCGTTTTAGCAAGCGCATCCCGTAATACGTGCCCGATTTGCGTATAATAAAGCTTCGATTTTTGACCCAGTCACCGGTATTCATCATCTTTAATTCCGGCAGACATAAAAAATCGTGGGTATGCCCGGCGATCAGGACTTTATTCTTTTGATGCACATGCTGACTTAAACGCCGATAGTAGGCCAGTTTTTGTTCCGGGGTGACTGGATCGACGCGGTTTAAATGGCGATCGTAAAAATCTTCGGCAAAATAAAATAACCGCGGAATCAAAAAAGCAAGGGAATGAAATAAACGCACAATAGCAATATGCAAGACCCAGGTGATCTGGGTGTATTGTCCCTGATGACCATGCACCACAATCAGGTTGCGGTCTTCGTAGTGACCGGTGATCAAATAATAGCGCTTTTGTAAATACTGCTTTATATCCGGCGGCAGCTGCATCGAAAAGGAAGTGGTGTCATGATTGCCGATGATGTAATACTTGCTGCCCCTTTTCGCACTGATACAGTCGAGCCGGTCGAAAAGCTTGTCAAAGCGCTTTTGCTTCTGGCGGTATTTGCGGGCGGCGCTAAAAAACCAGTTTTCAATGATATCACCAGCTAGAATAACTTTCCTGAATCGTATATTTCGTTTAATAAAGAAATCAAGTAGTTGAAACAGCTCCTTATGATGGTGATTTTTGATTTTCTTGTCTACAAGATAATGCACATCGGAAATGAAAAATGCATCATAGACGCGGTTTTTGCGAAATTTCATTGCTTTCCAGTTAGCTGCTCGTCAGCGTTGGCGGACCTGACCGACAAAAAAAGCCGCCTGATTCTCCGGTGGCGCTGCGGCGCATCACCCGGCGGCGAGATTCGGCTGGCAGCGGGCCGCACTAGCCGCGTTTGCACTATGATTACCACTGACCTCATTTGCTCGACAGACACCCTAATGAGTCAGCATTGCATTTTGATGACATTTTGGTGAACGATCGGCCTATTCGCCGCCTGCTCTCCAAGCTGCAGCCTGGTTGTTTGCAATTCGTTTGATCAATCGAGTCGCCCTGTAAGTCTGGCCTATGCGCTTGTCCTTCCCTGCAACGCCCGCCGGTCAATGGCTAAAACGCAGCTTGATGTGGCTAATACTGGCTGAGTCGATTCTGCTGGTCTTTCGGCTGTTTTTTTTGATGCGCTACTGGTCCAGCCTGGAGGAAGCAGCCTGGCTGGCCCGGGCGGCCATGATGCTGCTCGGGCTGCAATTTGATCTGGCCACCCTGCCCTATATGCTATTGCCCCTGTTCCTGTTTCTACCGCTGTTGGCCTCGGCGTATACGCCCCTGACCAGACGCATTTTGTTCGGGCTGGAATTCCTGCAATTCCTGTGGATCGGCCTTTTAATCCTGATTTTAACGGCCAGTATCTATAACTTCAATGTCAACCAAAAGCACTTTGGCTGGGAGTTTATGGCATATTTCCGGGACACCGGTACTCTGTTGGCCGGCTTGTGGCAGGACTCACCCTTTTTGTTTTTGACCTTTATTTCTATCCTGCCGCTGTGGATGCTGGCCGGCCACTACTTCTTTCGCTGGTTTGCCTTGCCTCCAGCCGGCAGCAGCTCCGCTCATCGCGGCAGCCTGCTGTCCAGAATCGCCAGCACCGGCGCTTACGGGCTGGCCGCACTCCTGTGTATGGTTTTTGCTGCGCGCGGCGGCTTTCGGGACAGTGTCATTCGCAGCGCCGATGCCATGCAGAGCCGTTCCCCCTATCTGAATAGTCTGCCGCTCAACGGAATTATCAGCGTTGCCTTTTCCCTGCGCGGCGGCTCGGAATTCAAACCGGAATTCAAAGCCGCTGAAAATATCCGCTTCGTGCATAGCCAGTACGTGGATAATCAAAACTGGGTAGACCCGCGCTGGCCGCTGCTACGCTATATGCCGCCGCAAAATACTCCGGGCAGACAAGGGCGTCCGAATATTGTTTTAATTATTTTAGAATCATTTACCGGGAAGTTTTTGGCAGTCAACGGCGGTGATCCGCAGATTGCTCCCCGGCTAAATGCCTTGATCTCCAGGGGACTGTATTTCAGCCGCTTTTACGCTTCCGGTGGACGCAGCGCTAACGGTTTATTTTGTATGCTGGCCGGATTGCCCGACCGCGCCGGCGTAACCATCCTCAGAACGCCTGATATTCAGCAGCATTTTGGCGGCGTGGCCCGTCTGCTGGGTCAAAAGGGATACAGCAGCTATTTTCTACATGGTGGTGAGCTGCAGTTTGACAATCTCAATACTGTCCTGCCGCACCTGGGCTTTCAGCACCTGACCGGCTACGAAAACCTGCTGGCCAGCGGCCGTTGGCAGCACAGCACTCCCTGGGGTTTTGATGACCGGGACAGCTTCAGAGCCCTCGAGCAGCAACTGGACCAGGCGGCCAATCCCTTTCTGGCCGCCATTTTCACGGTAAACACACACCACCCCTACATCCAGGATAGTGAAAATCCGCCGCTATACTCCAGCACTGATACAGAAAGCCAATACCTGAACAGTTATCATTATACAGATCGTTTACTGGGTGAGTTTATGGAACGCAGCGCCCGCAAACCCTGGTTCCAGAACACTGTATTCCTGATTCTGGCAGATCATGCTCATCACCGTAATCTGAATTATCTGGAAGACCGGCATATTCCGCTGTTGGTCTTTGCGCCCGGACGCATACCGGCCGCTGTCGATTCGCGCGTCGCGTCACAGCTGGATATCCTGCCCACAGTCCTGGCCCTGGCCGGCGGCGACAGCCTGTACGCAGCTATGGGCAGCAATCTGATGGACCGGCAGCTGCGCACAGCCCTGCCGGATACATCTTTTGCATTCTATGCCGGCGGTTCGAGTACCAATCTGATCGGCTTGATCGAAGGCGAGCATTTGCTGGTCCACTCGGTCGATATTCGCAAGCATTTTCTGCTCAAGGGTACCCATCCGGCAATCGAACGCGATTTCAGTGCCGAAAATCCGGGGCTGGCTGATGCAATGCTGTACAAGAGCAAGCAGCTGCACCAGTTCGCGCGTTACCTGGAGCATGACCGCATTGTCTATCCGGATTCGGCTGCGGCAAAAACGCTCCTTTCATCAGCCAGAAAACGTTGGGGGCGTTAATCCAGCAAATCGCGGTAAATTGCTTCTAACTCGTCCTGATTGACTGCCCTGCGGCTATCCAGGTCCGAACGTACCAGATCGACAATATGGCGGGTAATGTAATCGCCGCTGTTAAAATTTCGCAGGTGATCCTGTAAATAATCCAGCTCTGCATCATCCAGTTTGTCCGCCATATACAGGTTACACATGGTCTGGATCCCGATTAAATAGGCTGGACTGTCATTTTCCAGCTGAATCCACTCCCGTAGAGTCGGCCGTACAAAACTCTTGTATATCGGCAGCAAATTGGCGATCAGTTCGATCACCCCGGCTGGAACACCATCCGGTAGCCCGCGCACCAGACTGACGATCGACTGCATGGACTTCAGGCTGCCCAACTCGGACACGGCATGCAAAACTCCCGAGGCAAGCGATCCATTCTGGTGCCAGATACCGGTCTGCCGGCAGCTCTGGAGCAGGGTCGTCAGGTCTTGCAAGGCGTCCGCGTTCCCCTGGATAGCCTGATCACGTAAATCGTGCAGCGCTTGCACCAGCGGAGGGCCTTTCAGGCCTGCCAGGGAGCTATGAGCAGGAGATTTGGTCATGCCAGCTATCCGTAATACTGACCAAAGCGGCTAAAAAGACAAGCTGAAAAACACGATTTGACCGTTAATAAATACGGTGAATCAGTTCTTCAAAGTTGTCGCGCTCATTTTGCTGTTGATTGCCAATTTGATGCTGGCTCTCAGCGGCGCCTGGCTGTTTTACGAATATATACGACCCCGCAACGCCAATCCGGATCGTGTTGCTCATCAGTCCCTGGATCAAAGTCTACTGCCCACAGACCTGCGGCTAGCAGGCTTGATCCGCAACTACCGTTATTACGATTCTCACCCGGAGGTCAGCCTGCAACGCTCGAAACTCTGGTTCCAGAGTACGCCGCTACAATTCGCCGCTCTGTACAATGGCGCTGACCAGCTCATTTTTCGGATGCGCAAGAAAGCCGAGCTGAGCGACCAAAGTCGAGCGGATTTAATCCAGGCCTTTGCGCGCCGGCAGGATCGCCGGCCCGGGATGCGCCACTCCATCACCCTCGCCGGTCAAAACTGGCAACTGGGCCAGGAAAGCCTGATTGTGATTCGCTCGGATGGTAGCCCGGAAACGCTTTTTCTGGAGTGGGCCTGGACGACTCCCCGGCAAAGCTGGCTGGCAGACTTGCAATCCTGGTTGCCGTTTGCTCCAGGCATCCAACAAACGCAAGGTTCCAAGAGCCCGACCCTACTGGTGCCGCTGCTCGCTACCGCTCTAGTGCTGTGCGGCGCCTGGCTGAGCTACCTGAGCTGGCGCGGACTCAAGGGCCACTGGATCATGATCCGGGAAGTGGACACGCCCGCCGGTCCCCGAACCAATGCCACTAGCGTGCTGACCTTTAGCCATACCCAATCAAGGGCTCTGGAGACCCCCGCCCACCTGCGTGATATGGGCCGACTGCTGCAAACCCGAACCGAAAACGGCGATCGCTCCTTGCCGTCTGTAGTCCCCGGACCGGACACTGCCCTGCAGCCGGTGACCGAATTGGCCGATTTACCTCCGGTTCCGCTGGGCGAGACTGAGCTGCAGGCAGCCCGGAATTGGCAAACCGGTTTTCAGGAAAATACGCTGGCAAATGATTATTTAGGCTCGGTTTTTCACCATCAACTGCACAATTATGTGGAACTGGAAAGCTGGCCGGTCAATCGACCCGGCCTGAAGGAATGGTCGCGCGATTTCCTGAGCACATTGCAAGAGCGATTGCAATGCAGAGATGCCCTGATCATGCTAGAAAACCGGGACCACCAAATCCAGGCCGTGGCCCGACTACAGAGCGGTCTATTTATCAGTGGCAGTCAATTAGAATGCATTCTGCCAACCAGCGCCATACTGGCGCAAATCCAGCAAGGTCGCTACTCGCTCGATACCCGAAGCGGGCAATTGTGGCTGCCCTTGCAAAGCAGCGATTTTTACAGCGGCATTGTATATATCAAACACATCCCCCGTTTCATGCAGAGCGATTTTGTTGTTCGCAGTTGGCAGATCATCCGGCAGTATGCCGCAACCCTGCAGCAGCTGCGCCTGTTTGAGCAGGTTACGCGCGACCCGCTAACCGGACTGGATAACAGCCTGGCATTCAGCAAGGAATTGCATCACGCTTTTGCCGTGCAGACGCATCACAAGGAATCCCTGCAGCTGGCTTTGATCCAGCTACTGCCCTGGTTCGATGACAACACAATCCGTTCCCTCGCCGCATATTGGAAGGGCCGACTAAATGCAGATCAGCTACTCTTTCGCCTGGCGCGTGACACGGTGGCGGTATTGGGGCCGGCCGAGAAAGCGGATCTTTGGCAGCAACGCCTGCTGGAGCTGCCACAGCAGGCGCAAGGTCAAACCGTGCTAACTCTGCGGATCGGCATTAGCCTGTCCGGTCAGCACCACAAAAACGCCCAGGCCTGGTTTCAGGACAGCGTGCGCGAACTGGAAATCGCGCGTGAATCCCGGCAGCCCTGCATCAGTTACCGCAGCGGTCCCGGGGACCGCGTCCGTTTGTCCGGCCAGGAAGCGAGCCCCTGATGGACCCCTTACTGGATGAGAAACTGGTCTTGACCTGCGCGCGGGTCTGCTCGGATTACTTCAAGCAAACGCTATTTGTCAGCGCCGAAAAGGAAGCCTATGGTCCTTCGCGCAACGAGGGCTTGTGCTACGAAAGCGTAGCCCAGATCGAAATGCAGGGTAGCTTTAAGGGTCAGATCTTTCTGGCCATGGACGGGTATACAAAAATGAAATTGCTGCCCCGGATCGCCGAGCGTTATCAAATCGATCCGGCCATGCGCGGTATGTCGCGCTCTGTGCTGCTCGAATTCACGAATCAGATGGCAGCCCTGATTGTGGAAGAACTGCAAGACGGGGGTTACGAACTGGAAATCACACCGCCAAATGATTTATCTAACAAGCTGGTGCCCATTGATCTGAATGTCTACCGGCAATATATCATGATTTTCTTTTTGCGCGACCGTCGCCTGAAACGCTACCTGGGGCGGCTTTACCTGATTTTATTGATGCAAAAATTCGAACCCCGCCGCAGCGCTCGGCCCGATCATGACAATCAAGGGCTCGCAGATCCGGACCTGGATTCAAAATGACAAGCCGGCTTTCCGGCCAGGCAGCTAACCGGGATCAGCAGTTCTTGATCAGGCGGGGATTTGACCGCCTGGCCCGCTTTTACGATGCCTTGCTTTTCTTCACTTCAGGATCTTTACTATCCAGAGCACGCCTGGCGCATGTCCAACGGTTGCTTGCCGCAGAGAGCCTCTTAATCCTGGGCGGCGGCAGCGGCCGCTTTTTAATCGACATACTAGAGCGCGGCTTTCAAGGCCGCATTGCCTTTCTGGATATTTCCGGATCCATGATTCTTAAAGCGCAGCAGAAACTGCGAGCCTGGCAGCAAAAACAAATGATACGGAGCAGGACTGCGCCAAATGTAACCTGGATTCAGGCGCCCATTGCACAAGTACCGCCAGAGCAGCGCTTTGACGCTATCAGCGCTAATTTTTATCTCGACTTGTTCGATCCGGCGGAATTGCAACAGCAGATCAACAGCATCCAGAACAAATTGAATCCCGGCGGTCGTTTATTCTTTTGTGACTTTGCAGTCCGGCCCAATTCCAGCTGGTGGCAGCGATTGATTGTCTGGTCGCTCTACCGCTTTTTCAGGATTAGCTGCCACATCAGCGCCGGAACTCTGCCCGATTGGCAAACTGTCCTGCCCCCGCAGAACTGGACGATCCTGGCAGAAGCCAGTTGGTGGCGGGGTCTGGTAGTCAGCCGCTGCTACACCTTGCAAACCGGCAATCAGGGGGGCGCGGCGGGTACTATCACTGGTCTGGATTTGTCTCGATAGACTGCTGCCACAGCCGAAAGTGGCGCCAGCACTCGAGGACCGCTTGCGTATGCAGCGAGCACAGCAGTTGTTCAGGGTAGTAATGGCAGCAATCCTGCTAACAGGGCTAACGCCATCCTCAGTGACCTCGGCGTGCTCCGTGGTGCAAAACAAATGCCGGCAAGCGCACCCGTGAACATGCACAGTTCGTCGAGTGATTTCGGCAGCGCTCGTGCGAACGAAATTGTATCGAGACGCACGCTCAGTCAATACAGCAACCGCGCCTGGTTCCAGGCATTCTTTACTGTGCACG
>JAGRNA010000278.1 GCA_020441005.1 Leptospiraceae bacterium | reverse complement strand
ATTCGCAGTGCCGAAGCCGTGCTGGAAATGACCTTGAAGTATGTCAAGGAGCGCCAGGCTTTTGGCAAGAGTATCGGCAAATTTCAGCATATTCGATTCAAACTGGCCGATATGGCCACCGAACAGGCAGCAGCCAGAGCCTTCGCGGATCAGGTGCTGATTTCGCATGCCAATGGCAGCAAAGCGATGGTGCAGGCCAGTCAGTTGAAACTGCACTGCTCAGAGCTGCTGAAGCGGCATGTGGATGCCTGCCTGCAATTCTATGGCGGCTACGGTTTTATGAATGAATATCCCATTGCCCGAGCCTATGTGGACGCCCGCGTGCAGACAATTTATGCCGGCACCTCGGAAATTATGCGCGAGATCATTTCCTCTAGCGGATTAGGGCTTTAGCATACGCGCAGAAGGTCGGAGTATTAGAATCCGCACAGGTCACAGGTTCTTATGAGCCTGGTATGGCATGAGTCAGCCTTTTGTGTTTACATGTGATCAATCCCTGATCAGGGCTGTGTGCCATTTGCGCGCGCGATTTTAACAGCGACTAGAATGCCCGCTGCCAAATGCCGGGGTAAGCTGAGGATGATTACTAAAACAGATGGGCTCAATTGACCGATCGAAACCGGTCAGCTGCACCGGTCTGGTGATACAAAAAAACCTGCAGCCCGGTTTCATCAGAATCCAGACTGCAGGTCACTCAATCAGCGCCTGAAAGGCTTATTTCTTTTTGATCAGTCGATAAATTATCAAGAGTATCAATGCTCCGCCAATCGCGAGCCCAAGGCTTTTAATTGAAAATCCGGTTAAACCGCCTATTCCAAGCAAGGTGCCGAGGTAGCCGCCCAAAAAAGCGCCGCCGATACCCAGCAGAATCGTAATGATCCAGCCACCCGGGTCTTTACCCGGCATTAACAATTTGGCGATTACTCCGGCGAGTAGTCCCAATACAATCCATGCAATTATTCCCATAGCGCAAGGCTGCCTGATGATTGCAGGCGTTCAACAAAAAAAATTCCATTCCGAACACTAAAGGGATCGGATAGAAAATCACAGGGCTGCCGAGCATACGGGCCAGGCGAACCAGATCAGCTGTGTTTACGCAACGTGGTCCGGACCAATACCGCCAACAGAGTCAGACCCCGCATGGCAGATCTGCGGGGTGCAGATGGGCACCAGGCGGGCCAAAATATGAATTGTCAACAAACAGAATCCGGCCAAATTGTCTACCGGCGGCTTGCAGCTGCCCACCTTCACTCGGGGCTTATTATTATGAATATTCATCCAAATGCAATCATCGATCCGGCGGCCAAACTGCACGAAAGCGTCAGCGTGGGACCAGGTTCCATTATCGAGGGCGACGTCGAAATCGGAGCGGGTTGCACGATTGCCAGTTCAGTACGCATTTACGGCGGCTGTCGCATTGGAGCCAACAATCATTTTGATCATGGCGCTGTCATCGGAGCGGCGGGCCAGGATTTGGGCTTCGATCGCAACAAGGTCACCAGAACGCAAATCGGCGACCATAATGTGTTTCGCGAAGGGGCCAATATCCATCGGGCTTCCAAGACCGAGGCCACCATCATAGGCGATCACAACTACTTTATGGGCAATGCGCATGTCGGTCACGACTGCGTGCTGGGCAACCATAATGTTCTGACTCACGGTCTGGTGCTGGCCGGGCATGTGACGGTTGGCAATTACGCTTTTATCTCCGGTCTGGTCGCCGTGCATCAATTTGCCAATGTTGGCGATTACTCGATGACCGCGGGCTGCTCCAAGGTCGTCCAGGATGTGCCGCCCTATTCCACCGTTGACGGCAACCCGGCCCAGTGGGTGGGACTGAACGTGGTCGGACTCAAACGGGCCGGCTTTGACCCCGAAGTGCGCAAGGCCATCAAAGCCGCTTACCAGGCGCTGACATCCGGGCGCCTGACACGCGATGTGCTGGAAGAACTGAAGCAAGGCAATCCGGTTGCGGAAGTCCAGACGATTATTGACTTTTATGAAAAGAGCTCCCGGGGCGTCACCGGCCGGGGACACAAGCGTCAGGGCGGCCGTTAGGCTTTAATCGGCCGGTCTCGATGGCTGCTCTGTCGGGCGGCTGTAAAAGCGCGTGGTGGGGTAGGCAAACTCGATATCCGGTTGTTCGGCAAAGGCGAGCAGTACGCCTTCCCAGACTTTTTCGTCCGACAAACGTCG
>JAGRNA010000277.1 GCA_020441005.1 Leptospiraceae bacterium | reverse complement strand
GCTTCGAGGCGCACTGGAGGACAACCGGCGGTGGCTTCTATTTGACAACCCAGACGCTGTAAGGCCGTAACCAGGTCCTGAATCGGACGACGGCGCATCTGTTCATTACCGTCTATGATATAACTTCCACGACGGGTTGCCAGCACAGCCACGAGTGGCCGCAGGGCTGTACCGGCATTATCCAGCTGCAGCGTCATTGAACGTTGACAATCGAACCGATCCGGATCTCCATTGAGCCACAGATCTTGCCGCCGGGTGACAGCCTGTTGAACCTGGTTGAAATCAAGGCGCTTTGCCTGATCATCCTCAATTGGAAAGCTCAGATCTAGCAAGTTACGCAGTAATACCAGGATGTCATCCGCCAGAGGCAGGTTCTGGATCTGTGTGCGCTGCCGGGTCAAAGCCGACAAGAGCAAAACACGGTTGGCGATCGACTTGGAACCCGGCAGGCGCACGGATCCCTGCACAGCAGCAAACTGCGGGATCAACAGAGACTTCATTGCTGCTCCAGATCGAGATAATTGCGCAGCTCTTCAATCAAATCACGGGGCAGCCGAATTTGATGGCTCTGAATCCGTTCATTATATTTCGTAAAAGAATGCCGGTGTCCGCTCGTTTGGATATAAGCCGATAAAGCCTGGCTGCCATATTCATGAAACTCACGCATCAATTCCGGATTCGCCTCCAGCTGCTCATAGTAGTGGATCACCAACGGCCGATTAACCGGCCTGCCCAAAAAACGGTAGAATAAAAAACGCATGATCGGTTCATGTTCCGGCTTTGAGTCGGCTTCCAGCCAGTGCTCAATGTACTTTAAATTCAAAACATCCAGGAACTCGATATGAAAGGTTTCCCCCCTGGTTTTTTCTTTTAGAATAGACAAAAGCTGATCGCGCTTGAAAATCATATTCGGACAACCAAGTCCGCATTCTCCTTCATGCAGGTGCTCATGGCAGTAATGCAGCAAAATGCAGTCCACATCGGAAGATGACTCGACCAGTCCAAAGTTCAGGCTGCCTAAAAGTTCCAGGGCTATCGCATAACCCCGGCGGTTCAATTCCTGCACACTGCGGCGCAAAGCCTGCATTCTGCGCAGAGCCACCTTGGTATCATAATTACGGTAGCTGTGCTTTAGAGCCTGATAGGCCTCCACCAGACTAGCCGGGCGGTGTATTTCAGCACTACCCGGATCCGGCTGACTGGAAAAACTGGCGCGCCGTTTTTGATACGGATGCGAGGCTACATTCCAGCGCTCTTTTTCCTCATTGGCTGCCATGCTGCGACACTGCCCATTGTCAATCGGGGGTCAATCTGATTTTGGCGTCCCGTCGGCGGACCGGTTTTTGCACCGGCTCAGCTGCCGTACAACCAGGTCATGCAACCGCCTGCTAATTTCAAGCGGACAGGGCTTGCTTTTCAGAAAGCGGATTATATCCCGGCTGCTCTGAAAACTCTGAAAGAACTGACTGCAATCAGGACAATGATCGAGATGTGTCTGCCAATCCGCGGCCTGATCAGCGACCAAATCGCCGTCTACAAATCCCGACATCAGATTTACAAACTCCTGGCAATCCATCAGGCTGTCCCGTCCCAATAGTCACTCAGTTTAAGGCGCAGCATCAGCCGGGCCCGGTGTAAGCGGGTTTTGACCGCGCCGGGCCGGATATCGCAGATTTCGGCGATG
>JAGRNA010000276.1 GCA_020441005.1 Leptospiraceae bacterium | reverse complement strand
ATTGTGCGCTTTCGGCGTACCAAATATGCCGGCGGCTGGCAAACCTCAAAACTGGCTGCAGAACATGATCAAATCACAGCTATATAAGCCGCCATCAGCGGCTGACCGAATGCGCAGTGCAGATGAATCACGTCGAGATCTTGATCCGGGACTGATCAGAGTGCTAAAACAGCGCAGGCATGCCAAACTGAAAGGCGAGGTGGATGCCTGGTTCTGTCTGAGGTCAAGCGGGATGCCGCGCCATCTAAAGGCCGCTGAAAGACGCTATCAATCCGGTGCACAGCAGCTGTGGCAGGCTTTGGAGAATACACGCAAGCCCAAAACCCTGACAGAACTGACAGGGAAACGTAAACTGAAATTGTCCCGGGTGCAGCTATACCGAGTGGTTGAGCGCTGGGCTGAACTGGGGATTGCCGGAGTCACGCCTGTAAAGCGCAGCCGACATCTGGATGGGCGCAAGGAATTTCTGATCAAACGCACAGTCCCGGCGTTGCCGCCAATTTGCTATACCAGACCACAGAAATGAGGAAAACCAATGACCAAACGAAAATCACCAAACAAGAATAAAAAGCAACCGCAACCAGAGCCGGAGCAGTTCGTATTCAGGGCGCAGCACTTTTATGAACTGCTTGAAAACCAGGCTTACCGGTGTGCACTAACCGGTCGTGAACTGACTCCGGAGAATACCACCGCCGAGCATATTATACCCCTCAGAACGCACGGAGAGCACCGCTATGACAATATTTATCTGGTGGACGAGCAGGTATCCAAAATCAAGCGCTATCTCACGGATGAGGACGTTGTTGAACTTGCTGCCGAGATCATAGAAACAAGAGGATATGAATTCGGGTATGCCCTGAAGCGTTCACGGCAAAGGGAATGAGCGCCATTACAAACAAAACCTTTGCCCCTTGGCGGGTCAATTCGATCTGCGGCAATCTGAATGCCATGAGCCACAGGACGCATCGTCAGGTGGCAATTCAGAAGCGCATTTCCTGGGGCCGGTCCATGGCAGCCAGTTGCAAAATGATGCTCACAATCCTGCGTCAAAATGAACTGCAGATACCAAAAGACAAACCCGGCTGGATGGATTGTCGCATAGCAAGCTGTCGGATAATAGAGAAAGCCAGCGATTACACAAGCGGATCCTGGGCAACCGTGATAGAACGTATCCGATTCAGGCTTCAAACTCCAGATATCAGAGTTGAGTATTCCAATCGATGGCTCATGCGGGCTTACAAGGAGAACTCGCGGCTACAGAGTAGCTCAATTGCAAGCCCCAAAAACACGCCAAAGCCAGCCCAAAGCTTTGTCCAGCAGGCGCAGCGTGAAGTCAGAAGGCTGCGCAAGGGCAATAAAGGGCCGGGACCAGGCAAGACCTGTAGCAAGTGGCAGCTTTGTATTACACTGTCACAGCGCAGACTGCGCCTGTCTCAGAGCATACGAGACCAGGCGCTCAGGTCAATATGCAAATCTATCAATTCAAGGAGAAGCTGACATGCCAGCAGTGAGAAAGAAAAAGAAATCAGGCAAAACTGAACAAAATCAGACAGAATCACGATTGTATCCGGATTTGAGCCTGGAGCAGGAAAAGGCCGTGATTCTGATCGTGGAAGGGCATAGCGCAACCGATACAGCCAAAAAGCTCAGGATTTCCCGCTCCACTCTGTACGAATGGAAAGCACAGAAAGCATTCAAAGAGGCTTATGAAAGGGAAGAAAGAAAGGTGATCAGCGAAATGCGGGGCATGAGCCTAAACCTGCAGGTCGAGGCATTTGCCAGCATCCGGGCTGCTCTGCGTAGCACCAAGGTCTCACCGCTGGAGAAGGCCCGGCTGGGACTGAAATACCTGGCTGACACTGACAATCTGCAGCGCTATAAAACCCAATTCGAGCTGAATGAGGACTCCCAAAAGGCGATAACCGAGTTTTTTACAATCATCAATGACCAGATTGATGGCCTGGTCGATAGTCGTTCAAAAGAGCTACTCAAGAATGGTCATCATCCGGATCATCTCAAAGAAGAGCTGCACTGGAAGCTCCAGGAAGGCGAGCTTGATCAGGGTGTTGTGTAAAACAGAAAGCGGTTTTTCCGTGGTAAATACCTGGTATTAACCCTGGAAAAACCTCTGTTACTGTTACGAACCTGTTGACTGATTACAGTTCGGTGTTGACCCGCAAAGAACCGGGCTGATTATATGGTATGACAGATGATGAGAAACAAATCCGGGACGAGCTGTTTGAGCAGATAAGAGAAATGGACCTTGAGTATTTACAAAGGCAGGGGCCAAACCTTTGCTATCAGCATCTGAAAGGAATTACAATAAAGCAGGGCGAGGAACCAACCGTTGCCAACATGATCCGCTACGCCGGTGGTCTTGAAATGGATTTTGCGCCGATGTATTCCTGAGCGGCCGGCAGCAAGTTTACGAAAGAAAAAAAGCCGTCTGATTTCCAATTTGTAGTGTCAACATGCAAACTTCCACCAGGGAAAGGGGTTATTGACAGACACCGGCTTGTTTTGGCGATTTGGCTGTGACTGTAAAGCACTCTTTATCCTGGCCGGGTTTGGGGTCGATATTAAAAGCCTTGAATCCGTATCTAATTTGGCTTTCCATTATGCTGCTGCTCATCTGGCACCAGCGCAGCTTGTATCTGCAAAACCTGCTACTACGTGCCCAGTTGCAGTTGTATCATCGGCAGCTGAATCGTTGGCAAAGGCGCAGCGCTATCACGGAATGGTTCCGCCGATTGTGTGTCATTCTGGCTCATTTTAGTAGAATCCTGCGTATACCCTGGCAGCAGTATATTCACATCGTATCACCGGCTACTTTGAAGCGCTGGTATGACAAACGCTATGCTCGCTGGTGGAGTCGGGTCTCCCGTAATCCGGAGCGCATACCGGGCAAGCCGCCTTTGTCAATGGCCGAGATCGAATTGATCCGCAAGCTGGCCTGTGAGAATGTAAACTGGCAGCCGTCTCAGGTCGCCGGTCAGTTCTATCAGCTTACCGGACGGCGCATCCATCGCGATACGGTCCGCAAATACTGGCCCAGCCGCGATCCCGATCCCTTGAAGGTATTACAATGGAAGCAGTTTCTTAAGCTACACGCTCTGGATATTGCAGCCATCGATTTCTTTACCCTGAAACGCTGGGGCTTTTCCCCGTTATACTGCTTTTTTGTCATTCGCTACAATCGCCGGGAATTGCTGCATATCAATGTTACCGCCCATCCGACAAGCGACTGGATCAAGGAACAACTGCTAATCGCATTCGGCACTGATAGCGGGATGCAATACCTGCTCTCGGATAACGACATCCTGTTTCGACAGATCACAGAATTTGCCAGCGAGATTCTGGGCCTGCGTCAAATACACACCCGGCTAGCCTCTCCCTGGCAAAGCGGGGTCGCCGAGCGATTTGTGCGTACCATCCGCGAAGACCTGATCAACTACATGATCCCGCTGTCTGAAACGGTCATCCGCCAAAGGCTGCTCGAATACCGGCTCTACTATAACGAGGTTCGGACCCATACCACTCTCAAACAGGAACGGCCCGTCCAGGAATCCTTGCCCACCCAAAT
>JAGRNA010000275.1 GCA_020441005.1 Leptospiraceae bacterium | reverse complement strand
TTTAGTTGAAGATGAAAGTCATTTAGTGTGGGGAGATATGCTGGGTTATGTGTGGGGCCAGCGGAATCAAAGGACCGAAGTACCGATAAAGAACACGAAACAAAGGCAGACCTATTACGGAGTACTCAATCTTTATGACCATCGATTTATTGTTAATCCTTATGATTCTGGAAATGGAAAGCATACGATTGAATTTATTAAGTACCTTCAGACGCTTTATCCTGGTAAAAAACCGATTATTATTTGGGATGGAGCAACTGATCATCATAGTAAGGAAATGCAAGCCTTTTTGGGACAAATAAATGCAGGTCTTGAAGAGAAAGATTGGAAAGTCACTTGTATTGTTTTTGCACCTAATGCGCCAGAGCAAAACCCCGTTGAGGATGTTTGGCTGAGGGGAAAAAACTTTCTAAGAAAGCACTTCAATGAAAATAATACTTTTCACAAAGTTAAAATGACTTTTTTGAATTTTCTCAATAATAAGATTTTTAACATTGTCAAGTGTGGTTGGTATTTGAATATTCCACAACCTGAATAGGACTGCTATATAGTAGTTGCCGAAACCGAATCAGCCATTTATTCAGATGGCTGGTATCCGAAATTTGTGCACACCCCTTTCAACTCATTCATTTGGCATAGATGGGTCCCTTGGTTCCGGCGTCAGAGCTGTACCAGTGGTCTTCATCCTTGAGGCTACGATCTCCCTGGATGGTGTAGGTGATGAATCCTTGTGTGAACACAAGTGCGCCATCGCTGCGTTTGGCATCAACTGCCTTGCCATTCACCTTGACGTGCTCCTTGTTGTCGATGTGGATTTCCCCCACTATACCGCCACCAGGGCCAACCGCTACCCAATTGCCTGCATAAGGTGATTGATTGGCAGCCTCCGTGACAAAGCCAGCCTTGGCATTTTCCGCCTTGGTCTTATTGATGTTACAGCCTTGCATCTCACTCATTTGTGTGCAACCGGAGCGTTCAAGCTTCTCGCGGTATTTGGCGTCGATTGCATGTGCGGGAGTGGTTGCCAACAGCACGGTGCCAACAACGATAATCAACTTCTTCTTCATATATTTGCCTTTGAAAAGTTTGGGCGATTTGGCGGCATCACCAATGGACTGACGGGGCAGCGGATAATCAGCGAACCCGCCTGAAATGAAATTTTGAGGCTGAGTGAAGTCCAGTATAGGTTATCAATGGAACGATTCTAATCTGGCAAGCCTATGCCGTTACCAAATAATGTGAGTCCCGATTCCAGCGAATCGGCGCGACCGATCCAAGGCGGCGATGCGTCGCGGGCAAGAACGGCGTAGATCATGGATTAAAAAGCCTTGGGTAATCCGGCTTGTTTCAGCACGCCATTGGCTGTATGGCGCGATTTGATGGCGTGATCAATAGGAAAATGGCGATTTGTCATTGGACTCTGCCAAATCTCATGATCGCCTTTACCGGACCGAACCACAGAGCAACCGGCCTCGCGCAGCAGTTTTTTAACCGCTGGTGTGTAGTTGTCCATCAAGCGGCTTGCGCAGTCGCTGTTTGTTCGGCAATGATCCGAAACGGAAAGTCCTGATGGATCAATCCACAATTCAATTCCATTAGTTCAGGAATGATCTTTTTAAGCCGTTCAACCAGTAACGCTATATTGGCCGCTTCGGTAATCAATCCCGGAATATCCTCACTGGTAGCCACCCAGACAGCGGCGTCCTCATCCCATTCCGCATGAATTTCAAGCATCATCCGCAGTCCTCCGTTTTTGCAAGAATGCTGATAGATCAACCGGGTTCACGCGATAGCCTCGAATGCGCGTAGCTTTCAACTCCCCGGCCCTGATCCAGCGGCGCACGGTGACGACATGAACGTTCAGAATCCCGGCAATCTCCTCAACCGTCAAGGTGCGTTCCTCGTCAAAGCACCCGCCGAGTGTGGCGTCCAGGTCGGCTTGACGTTCAGGGGATAACTGGCGAACCTCTTTAGCCAATGCTTTAAACTCCGGGTGTTGTTCAATCGGTACGATCATGCGGCTAACCTCTGATCAATATCTTTGCACAGGGTATGCAGTGAAACGTGATTCCAGGGCAACCCCTGGCGATTCAAGCGCCCTTCATGATTCAGCGCATCCGCCACTTTTCGCAGCGAATACCCCTCTTGGCGAAGCGTGTGGATGCGCTGGAGAATGACTTGCTCATGGGGGCAGGGCATCAGGTGAACCCCATCGTCCGCGACCATGAACCCGAACGGCAGCTTGCCCATGCGCTCATTGCGAGCCTTCTTTGCGCCCAGGGCAGCTTTGGTGCGGGCGCGAATTAACGCCACCTCGTAGGCGCTAGACAGGTCAAGAATGCCGTTCATAAATTGCGCTTCGGGCGTGTCGCCAGAGGCTCCGTTGAGCGCATGGATGGATGCCTTGCGCTTAGCAACCATCCGTTCGATCATTTTGACCAGCACCACATCCCGGCCTAAGCGATCCCGTTTTGCCACCAGCAGCACATCCTCTTTACCCAAGGCATTAATGGCGCGCATTAGTCCGGTACGCTTTTCAATATCGGCGGTTCCCGAGATTCCGGCATCCTCAAACGCAGCGGTAACGTCCCATCCTTGTTGACGGGCATAGCTCCGGCAGGCGTCTACTTGCGCATTCAGCCCGGCTCCCGATTCGGATTGCTCTTCGGTACTCACTCGCGTGTAGATGATGGCGTTCATGATGTTCCCCTGATTTTTAAGAACATTATAGAACATTAGGGAACACTACGAAAGGGATTTGTTCAGGTAACGGGCGTTACCTGAACAACGAATCGAGATTAACTAGGCTCTCATTCACATCGGGCTAAATTCAAAGAAACCACTGCCAGAATTCTCGGGCAATGCTGATCAGTAGTGCATCCTCCTTGCTAGAGAGGACACCACCGCCAAGCGTGCCTATACTCGCAAATTAAATATGGCGCAGCGTGCGCTTTGTTCAGCTTGTATTCGAGCGCAAACTGCTGAACTGTGAACACTGACAAACAAGCGAGGGGTTGCATCATGACATTACGACTATTGAAAGCGGGTGGTTTGGCACTGGTACTGGCGCTAACCGGACTCGTTGTACCCACACAAGAAGCGGAAGCTCACACCGTTTGCCGCTCTTATTGGAAGCATGGCGTTAAGCATCGCAGTTGTAGCTCTGCACATCGGCATTATCGAACGGTCTGCAAGACCTATTGGCGGCATGGCGTCAAGCATCGCAGTTGCTACCGGAAGTATTAAGATAGTCGTATCGACTGAAACCCGTTGACGGGTTGAATGCGGCCTATACTTATTAGTGACCCATTGGTATGGGCTATTTTGTGCGAACTTCACGATAATGCGATTGGCGGCCACCTCGACCGCCTTTTTTCATGCGGATTCGTCCGGCTGGCCTCTGGCTGGCGCTGGCGGGTAGGTCGATCAACGCGCTGCGCAGCTACCGCGATGCGCGAAGGCCGGTACGGCTGTTTTGCGCGGAATCGCCACTGGGGTAATAGCCGTCCGACAACTCGCGGCAAAATCAGCCTTAGAAACTGTATTAAAACTAAG
>JAGRNA010000274.1 GCA_020441005.1 Leptospiraceae bacterium | reverse complement strand
CGGACGCGGATTTTCTGGATTTCATCCAGGCGATAGCGGTTAATGCGCAGGACCATGTTTCGGTAATGCACATGTTTTGCGAGATGTCAAGGATAAAACTGGCGCGCTGTTTGGAACTTGCAAATCAATCAGCCCTTGACCCACTGTAGCAGTTGCCATTTATTGCCTTTGAATTCAATCTGCACTTTTACATTGCCGCCCAAAGAATTTTTAACAATAGAATCATCACTCTCATTGGCGCTATAGAAAATTTTAACCCTTTTCTCGCCGTCCGGCTTGACCGTGAAGCTATGTTTCTCTGAATTACTCCATTCGGCCCCTTCGCCCAATTCCCCATAAACGATTTTTTGTGTGCCGTCTTTAAATTTTTTAGTTCTATTCAATACCTGGCGAACTTTTCGGAACTGCTGCCTGTCGGCTGGCTCAAACTTGACAGAAAAATCCTGCGAAGGGAGCGAGATTTCAATATATCCTAATCCAAGCGCAGGTGTCGGGATAAATGAGTTCACAGAAGATGCAATCTCGGCAGCGGTTCCAGAATCGCCAATAGATTCCTGAAATGCAATGGCCTGCTCTTCGGGCTCGCCTGAGCGGCACAACTTCTGTGATTCTTTGAGGGTCTTTTTTAAAGACTTTGTAATATCACTCTTGATCTTGTCGGCAGCAGGCTTTTTTATTTGATCATCGACAGGTTCAATATCAGCGAGGAGCACGGCACTACCATAGGCAAGTCCAGCCACATAAAGCTGGGCCGAGTTTGTATTCACCTTGTCCACAATGCTTTGAAACTTGCGTACTAGTTCGGCGAACAATGGCGCACTGATTTTACCATGATTTGTTGTATCGATACGCAGTGCTATGGCATGCGAACTAATCTGATGCTCATTAAATCCGGTTTGCCGATCATACTCCAGCCGTAGCTCCTCAATATCGCGAACTGCTTGCGGCAGTAAATATTTCTTTACCACCGGATGGTCCACTGTTTTCAAATGCTGAAACTCGCGCAAGGCGCCGTCCAATGCACGTTGAGTAAAATCCGGTGAATCCAAATCCACCTCTATTGTTCTAACTTCCATATCGTTGCCCTCGGGGACCAGCTCTACAACAGCACGAACTTCTCCATAAGCTTTGTTCTTGGCAAGGCTTAATAGATTCTCATATTATGCCTCATTTGGTTTTCAATTAGGTTCGGCGACTGCATAAAAAATCTGCTGCTCTGTCGGGATACTGATCATACTTATTATCGTATTCGAAAAGCGTGCATCATTTGGCGGACCAGCATGTCGGTCGCAATGTGCAACGGCGACATCTTTTGCACGTCGTAGTAAAACTCATCTTCGCCGACAGTATACTGCATAATGCGTCCGGCTGGCAGCTGCTCGGCCCGATGGTCGTAGTAGAACCGATTGGGCACGGTCAATACGGGTGCTTTTTCAAAGTCTTCTATCATGTATGCGTCAAAGTCAAGGCTCATTGTTCGGCAGTTTTTTTTGCTGGTCTTTTGCTTGTTCCATCTCTCGCTCCATGGCGGCTCTTTTGGCATCCCGCTCTTTGGCTCCGGTGTGCTGATTGTAGATAAACATGCCGACCAGGGATGCGATTGCCGTGATCAAAGTTGTCAGACCTGCGACATCCCTACCCATCATAGTGAGTGCTATGCCGGCTGCAATAGTTCCTGCCGACAAGGTATAGGCCATCCACATTCCTACGCGTGAATTGGCATTCCTGGTTTTCACGGTCTGCTTTTCAAGTCCCATGCGGTGGCTGGATTGCGCTTCTGCCATTGCGAGTATTCGCTCGGCAGCTCCTGGCAAAATGCGTTCATAATGCTCAAGCACTTCTGGCGCTGGTAACGGACCGCTATGTATGCTTAGTTCGTGTCGAACTATTTTCTGAATCAATTCGACCCGGGCAGGATTGACAGTTATTTCCTGGTCACGATTCGACAAAGGGCCGGGCGATTTATTACTTTTCTGAGAATTCCTGGTCATAGACGCGATGCATTCGGCTCAGATTCATAATCGCATTGCGAAAATCCTGACCGATTGCGGCCCAATCTGAATAGATAGCCAGGTTATCGGCTTCCTCTTCAGTGTCCGAAAAATTGTAGTGCGGCAGAGTTCCCATTATATCGAATACGCGGCCAACCCCGTCGAGAAATCCCGATTCGGGAATGAGCGAATACGTCCATGGGATGGAATCGGCAGCAATTGCTGTAGGTGTGCGGTCTTCTGTTGCACTCATTCGCATACTCTCTATAACGGGACAATCCAACTGTCGGTCAAGCTGCATTTCCAAAAAAATCCCATTTAATGCGACAACCGCATCAGGCGGCGAGGCCGGTTTGGGCTAGTACCAGCCGCGCTTCCGGCTCATTCAGGCCATAGGCCTTCATCAAAACATCGAGACAGTTGACTGGCCCGGGGCCACCAAACAGGGCGCAGGCCCGACGCAGGTATTCTGCGAATTCAATCCATTGGGGCGCTTCCAGTCCTTCCAGTTCCATATCCTGATTATACCTGAACCCCGGCCATTTTAAGGAAGACGCGAGCTTCGTCATCGCTGAGCGAAAATGCTGCCTGGGCTATTGCGATGCGTTCTTTGATATTATCGGCAGATTCCAGGGCCCGGCCAAAGGCGGGATTCTCGCGCAAAATCCGCACATATTCCATTTCCTTTTCGCTCAGGCCGGGGATTGGCTCCTGTGGCAGGAACATATCCCCCTGGCCGGTCAGCAGCCACTCGGCGTTGACCCCGTGCACCGCCTGAATAGCGAGGGCGTGGGGTTTGCTGATTTCGCGCTT
>JAGRNA010000273.1 GCA_020441005.1 Leptospiraceae bacterium | reverse complement strand
GAAGTGGACGATATTGATCTGCTGAATGCCCATCGCTATCCCGATTCCATGACTGCGTCAGAGCTGGCCCATATTCGCAATTCCCCCCTCAGCCAGCAAAGACTGACCCGTCTATTAAAAGAAATACCCAGCTCGCGTCGCAGTGGACGCGACAAGGACATCTCCCTCTTTTTACCAGATCAGGACGCCCCCGCCGAATCCGGCGCCGATGCTGATGAGGACTACGAGGCCGAATATGATGAAAGCGCCGGAACAAACGATACTTACACCTATCAAAGCCCGGCAGCCAAAGAATCCCGGAGCGGAGTGGGCAAAATTCTAGGCAAGTATTTTAAGTGAAACAACTGCGGATCGGCTTGATCGGCTACGGTACAGTCGGTCAGGGCCTGCACAAAATTTTACAGGAAGAACATGCAACCCTGCAGCGGCGCAGCGGACTGGATATCCAGCTGGGCATGATCGTGGACCGCAGCTGGCATAAAAAACAGGACCTTATACAGGGGATAGCCAGCAGCGCCGATTGGCACGATCTCGTTCTTGACCCGGAGATTGATCTGGTTGTGGAGCTGATCGGCGGTCTGGATCCGGCCGGCACAATCATCCGGGAGTGCCTGCAACAGGGCAAATCAGTTGTCACCGCCAACAAGGCTCTGCTGGCAGCCGAGGGCAATCAGCTCTTTGAACTGGCCCGCCGTCGGGGCTGCGAAATCGGATTCGAGGCCGCCATCGCGGGCGCCCTGCCCATCATCAAGAATATGCGCCGCACCCTGATTGCAAACCGCTTCGATGCGATCTACGGTATCCTGAACGGAACCTGCAATTTTATCATCACCAAAATGGCCGATGAAAACCGGACGTACGCTGCGGCGCTCAAGGAAGCCCAGGAGCTGGGTTTCGCCGAGGCGGATCCCGCCTTTGATGTAGAGGGTCATGATGCCGCTCAGAAACTGGCTTTGCTATCGGCGCTGGCCTTTGATATACCAATCCTGAGCGATCAAGTCTACGTGGAGGGCATTACCGGTCTGGATGCCATCGATCTGGCGAACGCCCGCCAACTGGGCATGCAGATTCGGTTACTGGCCCAGGCCACCAGAAACCCTCTGCATATGAGCGTGCGGCCGGTGCTGATACCCGCCGACCACATTCTGGCCTCAGTCAAATACGAAAAAAATGCCATTTTTCTGGATGCGAGCAATTCCGGTCCGCACCTGGTAATGGGCCTGGGGGCCGGCGACCGACCAACTGCGGCGGCTGTCCTGAGTGATATTGTGCATATTGCCAAACAGGGTCCGGATGCCGGCGAGCACTGGATACGCAGCGACTGGCAAACGCATCCGGCGCCAGTTTTTACCGATACGGAGTCCCGTTACTATTTACGCTTTAGCACCCGGGACCGTCCCGGTGTATTGGCCGAATTGGCCCGTCTTTTAGCAGCCGAGCAAATATCGATCGCATCAATGCATCAGAACGAAGGCCCGGACCCGGTGCAGCTGTATATGATCACGCACAGCGCAAAACAGAGTGCCTTGCGTCGCGCTCTCGGAAAAATCAATCAACTGGATTTTGTCACTGCACCCGGGATCGCCATTCAGATCCGACAGCAG
>JAGRNA010000048.1 GCA_020441005.1 Leptospiraceae bacterium | reverse complement strand
CACTGGCTCCAGCTAAAAATGTTGTAAACCGTGCCTGCCATGCAAAACGATGTTCCAATTCACCAAAAAGTGCTAAAGCCAACTCAGCATCATTCTTTTTTTTAAGGGAAGGTAGCAATACTATTGTCACAAAGGCCACACCGCCAATCCATAGAAGTACACTGAGAGTATGAATAACTCGCACTATTCCCATTGTCCAGAAATCATTCATTGCTTTATTGCTATTATTCTAGTAACTTTTCGAGCTGGCTATTTGATTTCGCTTAAAGCTCCATTGTTACAAAATGGAAGGAAAGCCGTGAGAATACAAGCAATATTCAAACAATATATCCATAAAAAAGCAAAATGTTTGATTTAAATCAAGGACAGAATTAAATAATTGGAATATGCTACAAGGATGCAAATAAGTAAAAAAAAGGATTTTTTAACATTAAAGGCTTTACTTAAAAGTCTTGTTCTGACCGGTTCTTGTTTAATGTTTTCATTGTCGGGGTGCGGTACCGCGAATAGTGAGGAAAAAGCGCAATTGACTTATGCACCTAATGTACCGCCAGTGATTGAGCGCAACCATGCAGCGAAAGTTATAGTGGACCTGGAAACTATTGAAGTCCAGGGACGCCTGGCTGATGGTGTGGAATACACTTTCTGGACTTTTGGTGGTTCTGTGCCTGGGCCTATGATTCGAGTGAGAGAAGGAGATGATGTTGAATTCAATCTGCACAATCACCCAAATAGTAAAATGCCGCATAATATTGATCTGCATGCGGTAACCGGACCAGGTGGCGGTGCTGCGTCGTCTTTGACAGTGCCGGGTCATACTTCAAAATTTTCCTTTAAAGTGATTAATGCCGGTCTTTACATATACCATTGTGCTACGGCTCCTGTCGGAATGCATATTGCGAATGGCATGTATGGACTAATTTATGTGCAGCCGGAAGATGAGTTGCCAAAAGTAGATAAAGAATATTATGTTGTCCAAAGTGAATTTTATACAAGGGGTAAAAATGGTGCCCCAGGCTTGCAACCTTTCAGTATGGAAAAAGCAGTCGAGGAAAACCCTGATTATGTTGTTTTTAATGGATCTGTCGGCTCTCTTGTGGGAGATCGAGCCATTACAGCAAAAACCGGTGAATCTGTGCGATTGTTTGTTGGCAATGGCGGACCTAACCTAATATCCTCATTCCATGTCATTGGTGAAATCTTTGATAACGTTTACACTGAAGGAGGCACGGTTCTAAATCAGCATAATGTTCAAACCACACTGGTGCCGGCTGGTGGTTCTGCTATAGTCGAATTCAAAGTGGATGTTCCTGGAACTCTGATTCTGGTTGACCATTCCATTTTTCGAACTTTTAACAAGGGCGCCTTGGGAATGCTGAAAGTAGAAGGTGAGAATCGTCCTGAGATTTATTCTGGAAAACAGAATGATGAGGTTTATCTACCGGAGGGAGCTGCCATTCAGCGCCTTGTGAATGAAGTGAAAGTGGCACCCAAAGAGCTTTCCGAGGCTGATTTATTAAAAGAAGGAGCGCGCATATACAATGCCAATTGCTCTGCGTGCCATATGAAAGAAGGTCAGGGTGTTGCCAAGGTTTTCCCACCTTTAGCAGGCTCTGATTTCCTGAATGCAGATAAAACCCGGGCTATCCGCATCCTGAAAAACGGACTAAAAGGTGAAATCACGGTTAATGGTAATAAATATAATAATATAATGCCACAATTAGAGCTTAGTGATGAAGATATAGTGAATGTTCTCAATTATGTGTATTCCAGCTGGAATAACAAAGCCTTGAAAGTCACTCTGGGGGAAGTGAAAAGCATTCACTGAGAATAATGAATCAAATGGATTTAAAGAGATGAAAGCTTCTTACATCCATTATCTCTTGCTGAACCTGCTATTGATTCAAAGTAATAACCTGCTGGCATCTCCAATGATTAAGGTGCCAGCAGGTTGGCACAGGCCTTTTTTAAAAGAAAGCTTGAACAAATCAAGCGTTCCTGTTGCAGTTCAATCTTTTTATCTGGACACCCGTCCGGTTAACCGAGCTGATTTTTTACTTTTTTTAAAGGAACATCCAGAATGGAATAGGGCCCGGGCATCGCGTCTCTATGTCGATGATAACTACTTGTATAAATGGTCTCTGAATAAAAACACAGAAGAGGAATTAAAGAAATCACCGGCTAATTTTGTGTCCTGGTTCGCTGCTAAAGCATATTGTGAAAGTCAGAACAAGCGCCTGCCAACTGAAATAGAGTGGGAATATGCGGCCTCTTTCCCTGCTAAAGGTAGTTCTATTCGCGACCTGCAGAAACTGATACTGGATTGGTACGCTGCCCCCAGGCAGGATTCAATGCCCCACATGGGTCAATTTGTCAATCGATTGGGTTTAGAGGATATGCATGGATTAATGTGGGAATGGGTATACGATTTTAACACAGCATCTGTAACGGGAGATTCCCGTCAAGACCCGGATATTGAAAATAGCCTTTTTTGTGGGGCAGGTAGTTTAAGTTCTAATGATTTCAGCAATTATGCTGCCTACATGCGCTATGGCTTTCGTACAGGATTAAAAGGTTGGTATAGTTCCAAATACCTTGGTTTCCGTTGCGCTGCCAATCGCCCATAGTTTAGAGGCTGTCCCAAAGAAATATTTAGTTTTGAAATGAAGAATTAAGATAAAAAAGGAGATTTAAAATGATAATTAGGAAGCTTTGTAAAAAGATAAATAGTGATATGGCAGATAAGAATAGTCGCCGTACTTTTCAAATAATAATGAACTTGGCCAGTTTGACTTTAGCTCTGGTCGTTTTGCTATCTTGTAAAGGTGAACATGATCATTCATCTCATATGGGGGATCATGCCGCACATTCAGCGGAATCTTCGTTAATGCCAGCTACGGACGCGACCCGTGGCAGTTTGTATGAATTTCAGCGCAAATTAGTCCGTAGTGACGGAAGCAGCTTTGCATTTTCAGATATGAAGGGAAAAGTCTTCCTAATCAGTATGTTTTATGCCAGCTGCCAATCCGTTTGCCCCCGAATTACTGCTGACTTAAAGCGCTTGAGCCAGAGTATTCGGAAAGAAAAAGGAAAAGATGTGCAAATCGTACTGGTCTCCTTTGATTCTGAAAATGATAAGCCTAATGTTCTGGCGGAGTACAAGAGGAAACAAAACCTGAATCAGGACTGGACTTTATTAAGTGGCGATGCTGACACGGTCCGCTCTCTAAGTGTATTACTGGGCATTAACTATAAAAAAATTCCGGACGGTAATTTTAATCATTCTGCTTTAATCAGTCTGGTTTCACCTGAAGGAATCATTGTCTCGCGGATTGAGGGAATCGGCAAGAATGCGACTCCACTGCTTCAGGTGATTGATGAGCTGTGATTGGTCGGACTAATTGGGGCCTCGCGTGATATTGCTTGGTAATAAACCCAGGCCGAGCGCAAAAGATTAGCTGAGTGGCTTAGTGACCAAAACAATAGCAGCGTTGCGATGATCCATCCCCGCTCTTCCCAATCGGGTGGGGAAATCAAATAAAACAAAGCCAGTACTGATACACTGAATCCGCTCAATGAATCTAAATAGCGATGAAAGATACGGCCCATTATTGGTAATGGCTTTGAGCCGGTTTGCATCAACTGTTGCCAGATTAAAAATGGAATAATTTTGCGAATCATGGCCTGAATGATTATGCCACCCCAGATCAATAACCACACGCCCGTAAGGATTGCCTCCAGTCGACCATAGCCCCAGCTGAGTAATTGTAAATATGATCCTGGTAAACTATTGATCAACCAGATCAAAGCAAGTAAGCCTGCCAGGCCAAAACCGAAGAGCCATAGATTTAAAGATATATCCGGATTTTTTTTAGTACGGTGCAATAGTGCCCGCAAATTGAGTCCGGTGAACAGGCAGACCCAGGTAGCGACTGAAAAAGTAAAGATGTTAAAAACCAGGTCTTTCAGATTCTGATAGCCGCCGAGCTCCGTGAATGCACTGCTAATGGTGCTACATAAAAGTAAAGCCAGGAGTAACCGACTGGCTCGTCTCTGCCACCATTCTGGCAGCGGGTGGCTGACAAAAAACATGGGTAATACCTGGAGGCTGATTGCATGGATACTGATCACAAGCCAGACCACAACCAGGCTGCGTAAATGCCAACCGAGAGCCACAGAGCGATCCAGTACAAAATGATTGCCGGCATGTCCCAGGACCAGGAATCCCGCCCAGACTAAACCCATAAAGAGAGCCCCCAGGGAATCGAGTAGTGCATTATGGATGTGCGATCGCCTGATTAGGCTTTTTAGTGAAAGTACAATGAATAGTGCATACACTAAAAAAGCGCTAAAAAGACTAGCGGCTCCTGCCCATAATAGAAGTTTATTATTTAACAGCCAGGCCAGAATAAAAACGCTCAATCCACCATTGTGCAAGAACCAAAGAGGCGTGCTCCATTGATTTACGTTCTTGGGTGTTTGAGCGCCGAGAACCGGCAAAAGCTGGAATATCGATCCATAGATGTGATTTAAGATAAAACCCAGGACAAACAAATGAGCTATTACAATCCAGTCCGAATGCCAATGAAGGTTCTGCACCTGTAGCTTGTGGTTATAGATTAGAATTGCAATGAGCAATAAGAATAAAGGAGCAATACCATAAAATCGCATGCTTATGTGCAGTGGGGGGGTGGATTGAAACTGTATGCCAGAGCTCATAGAGCGACCTATATACGTTCTATTTGTAACAGAATTTCAGGTTCAATATGTAAAATGACTCGAAATAAAGAGGGATCTATTTTGGGAAACAGAGCACAGGGCTCAGACCGGAGACGCGCACATAGAACATCGCCAGGCTGTAAGACGGCCATATATTGTAAAATATTATGAAGAGGTTCTGGCGCCGGCCGGTCTCTTAAGTCCAGTTCAATTCGCTGATGTGTCATAGGCTAGCTCTGGTTTTGCGAACAGGAATTGTCACTCAGATGAGAGATTATGCGGTTTAAAATTTGGTCTGAATCATTAGAAAGATATTGATCCGCCATCGGATAAATTATTTGTTCCTCCTTGGCATTGTGTTGCTGGATTAAAATAAACAAAGCTTCTCTGACATCATTAAAGTCACGATCCTTTTGCTGTTCGATCAAGGATTCTAAATCTCTGAATAGATGACGAATCTGATCGTGTTCCATGCGCATGACGGCCAATGGTCCCATACTTTGACCCAGATAATGCTCCAGTGATGGGAAAAGGATCTCTTCTTCGACTTGAAAATGACATTCAAAATGTTTGTGCACCCTGGCCAGTATCCATTTCGTCTGCTGCCAATCTGGTTTATTTGCAGATTGTTCTAGTGATAGCATTTCAGTATCGCAGCGCTGATGATCCTGGTGCAGTGTAAAGAAAAAGCCACTCATATTATTTAAATATAAAACTATATACTAAAAATGTCCTTGATTTAGATCAAAGACCTCAGCTTTTTTTGATGACTAAGGTCTTGACGGCGATTTATAATAAAACCGATTGTTTATAATATTGTAATTGCCGAAATAATCGTAGGCCCGTGCTTCCACATTAATATAGGCTTCCCGTCTCAGGGTCAGTTGAGCTTCCTGTGCAAGCTGACAATTTTGTTGCTTGTCTGAGTTTAGTCTGCCAATGAGATATTCGAACTGGATGTTTTTTTGCAGGAGCTTACTACTTTCTTCTCCAATGCCAGAAAAAATATCCAGCATGCTCAAGAGATCAAATGGTGTCTTGTGCTTTAATTCTTCAAACATTATTCGTTCCAGATAGCAACGCTCCATCTGGGTTTGTATGGTATAGTATAAATACTTTATTACATCAATTTTATCAGAAAAAATGACAATTTATTAACGTCACGCCCATAACAGGAAAGTAGTGCGCGTTCATGATTTGACAGGCTCACCACAAGTTAGTTGAAGTGCGCCCCAAATCCCTCACATCGGCTTCGCTCAGTGCAAGTGGCAAATTTGAGTCAATGCCCCGTGGTCCCTGTGGTTCAACGAGCGCACCAACCGCTTGTCGAAGGGTAGAGAAACAAATTGATCTAAAACCGACCAGGTGCCAATAATTTACTTTGCTCAGTGCGACACTCGGCAACCGAGCGTGCTTTTGCTCGGCAGCCGGAAGGCCGGCGCTATGCGTTGGGCCTGAATCTGGCCCAGCAGGCCTTTGCGCCTGTGCAGCTGGCGCGCATGCCGGCAGCAGTTTTACCGAAGTGCTGCACGATCTGAAAACCAGCGGCCGCTAGCCGTTGTTAAAGAAGATCGGCCTGTCCGATCTGAATGAAAAAGAGGATTTGGAACTGCTGGATATACCTGATTCCTCGGCCCGCATCGAGATGGCGGCCATGCTGCATTATGAGTATTTATGCGGCCTGGGCTGGAACCGTTATCTGGCGCAGTCCTGCGCCGCTCGCCTGGTTGTGGATCAAATCTGTTATGGACAATACCGGATGAAAAAATTACGCGATTTTTCGGTCTACGATATGGTGACGATGGTGGCCCGCTACATGCGTCTCTTTGCCGATAACCGCCAGTACAATATCAGGCTGATCACCCAGAATTTGCTTAATGCCGAGAAAAACAAGCTCGGATAAACAGCCAGTGAATGTAAGCCGGCGCTAATACCGTCAGTCAAATGAAAGCCGTACTGCACTTCAGCTGGCCAACCGTTTGGCGCTTCAGATTAGCGTCGAAGGATGGATACCGTAGCCGCTCCATAGAGAGTCGGGACTCAATTCCACTGCAGCAATAGAAACTCGGCACTAAAGCCAGGTCCCATGGCCATTAATACGCCATAACTGCCGGCGGGCACATCGGCTTCCAGTTGGCGGTCTAAAATATTCAGCACCGAGGCGGAGGACAGGTTGCCCATTTCAGCCAGGCTTTGCCGCGATAGATCCAGGGTGCCGGCCGCGAGGCCCAGGCCGCTTTCCATCGCATCGATCACTTTGGGTCCGCCCGGATGCGCAATCCAGACATCAATATCATTAATTTGCAGGGAGTGGCGGGACAGCAGGGCCTGCAGGTGGCCGCTCAGGTGCCGCTCGGCGAATTCAGGCACTCCCGGGTCCAGCACAACCTTGAAGCCGGTGTCAACTATGTCCCAGCCCATGATTCGTTCGGTTTGGGGAAACAGGACGGATTGGGTCGCCAGGATTTGCGGCAGGGTTTTTTTGCGTCCGCTGACCAGTTGATGCCCGGCGCCGGCTAGCACGACCGCCGCGGAACCGTCCCCGAAAAGGCCGCTGGAAACAATGTTGGCCACAGAAAGATCCTCTTGCTGCAGCGTCAGGCTGCAAAGTTCCACCGAGAGTAACAGTCCGATCTGATCAGGTCGGCCCTGCAGGGTATCGGCCACGCGGGCCAGGCCGGCCGCGCCCCCCAGGCAGCCCAGGCCAAACAAAGGCAGACGTTTACAATCGCTGCGGAAGGCCTGTCGGTTCATGATTCGCGATTCCAGCGACGGCACGGCAAGGCCGGTAATACTGGTCGTGGCAAAAAGATCAACTGCTCCCGAGTCGATGTCTGCCTGCTGCAGCGCTGCTGCGGTGCATTTGTCTCCCAACTCTGTTGCCACTCGAATCCAGGCGTCATTATGATCCTGGAGACCCTTTAGCTGGCGGTACTCGTCTAAAGGCAGGGCCATGTGCCGCCCGCCGACCAGTACATTGCGATGAAAGCGTTCCAGCCGATCCAGGTTAAAAAAACGCGCCGCCCAAAGGTCTTTCAGGGCCGAGATCAGTTCATCCTGGCTGTAGTAATGCTCTGGCAGCATAGTGCGGGCAGTCAGAATATAGGGCGCTGGGCTTGTCACGGTGGCGATAAGTATTGGTGCTTGATCCCGGTTCACATCCAGGGTTGGGAAGCCGGGCAAGAATTGCACATCGCTTCGGCTGCACAAGATGTTTTGCGCAGCCAGTGCTGAAAAACGTCTTGGTTCAGCGGATTCAGTCGGCGAATTGGATTGGTATAGAAGATTGCTGTTCTCCGGACTCTTCTGTTGCAAGCATTGACGCCTGGTTGCCATTTCGGTAGCATGGCGACTGTGCCGGAGGGCCCCGGCTTTTTTTGCCGTCCAATTATGCTGCCACCCCAGGCCGAACAGAACAAAGCGCCGACCTGTCAGTTGTGTGACCGCCAGGCGGTGGCGTTGACTCGTCATCATCTGGTGCCGCGCAGCTGTCATCATCGCAGCCGAATCCGTCGCCGTCTAAGTGCCATAGAGCGGGCCCAGGTGATCTTGATTTGTCGCCCCTGCCACAGCCAGATTCATCGCCTTTATAGCGCAATGGAGCTGGCCTTGCACTATCATCATCTGGCAGCCTTGCGTCAGGATCCGGCGCTGGTCAGTTTTGTGCGCTTTATTCGCAAGCAAGCACCCACCTTCAAACCGCGCGGACATCGGCGTCGTCACCGGATCGCGACTATGTCCTCATGATTATGTCGCCTGCGGCTCTGGCCGCAGTTTATAAGTCCGTCGCCAAAAACTGTTTCGGGTGGACAAAAACATGAATAAATCCAGCATGTACTCAATAACTGAATCCCGACTTTACGATAGTAAAGGGAACGTTTAAAGTGCGTCCATTCAATAAAATAGCCACTGCCATCGGATTTGATCCCCAAAAGGATCAGGCACCGCGCGTACTGGCTCAAGGGCGCGGATTATTGGCTGAAAAAATTCAGCAGCAGGCAGAATCCGCCGGGGTGCACATTGTGCAGGACCCTGCGCTGGCCGAGTTGACTGCCGGTCTGCCTTTGCACAGTGAAATTCCAGAAAATCTATATACGGTCATGGCCGGCATTTTGGGCATGGTCATGCGTATGCGCCAGGAAAGCAGATTGTGAGCGCGCCAAAGAAAATCAAAACAGCCGAGTTGCGACCGGGTATGGTTTTTGATCAACCAGTCTTTATTGATTCCGAGAACGTACTGGTGCAGGCCAACCAGGAGATTTCGGGCCGTGATATTGAGCGCCTGGTAAAGTGGGGGATCACCGAGGTGGAAACCAGCGGATCCCTGATGGCCAAAAAAGCCAGGGACGAGGACGACCCCTCCGATGCGCCGCCGCCCGCTGCCACGGGTTTTATGGATCCGGGACTCATCAGTCGTCCGGATGATGCGCTCAAGAAAATTATCCAGCGCTACGATCAGCTGCGGCGCAACAAACGCAATTTCAAGCGGCTGCTCTCGGAAAGCGCCGATGTGCTGCATACCAATATCCGTAATTTATACGAAAATCGTCAGTTTGAAAACCGGGCGGTGATTGATATTGCCAACCGGCTGACGAATGAAATCTGCGAAAAACCGCTGATGCTGATCATGTTTCAAGCCACGCGTTTTACGCCGGAGTGGATTGTGCATCACGCTTTGCATGCCGGGGCCTATGCCTGTCTTTTGGGCCAGGAAATGCGCTACTCACGGCCTCGTTTGCAGGAATTGATGTTTGCCACGATTCTAATGGATACCGGCATGCTGTCTGTGCCGGGGCATATCCTGGAAAAAACGGAGCAGCTAAACGAAAAGGAATGGGCCAATGTCAAGGCTCACCCCTTGCTGGGCTACAAGCTTTTAACCTCGCAGGGCAAGGTGAAAAGCAGTCTGGCCAATGTATCGCTGCAGCATCAAGAGACTTTTCATGGCAAGGGTTATCCCCAGGGACTCAAGGGCGGTCAAATCGAGGAAATCTCGCGCATCGCCCACATTGTGGACAGCTATACCGCCATGATCGAGCGTCGCCCCTATCGCAAGGCCAATCTGCCCTACGAAGCCATGAAGACTATCCTGAGCGTCGATATGCACTCCTATGATCCCAAGTTGCTGCGTCTCTTTTTGGGCCTGGTATCCATTTACCCGATTGGATCCATTATTAAACTAAGCAATGATATGACCGGCATGGTAGTCGCCAGCAAGGCAGACAAACCCCTGCGGCCGGTGATCCGCCTGATGCGGGATGCCGAAGGCCTGCCCTTCAATGATTTGTACTTCCTGGATCTGACCCAAAAAACGGAGCTATACATTGTGAGCGCGATTTCTCCCGCCAGTGCCGGCATTCAGCTGGAAGCCGAGATCTAAAACGGTCGGATGCTGCGCTTGGGCCTGTACAGGGTCGCGCCTTGAAGGGCCGCCTGGATTTTCAGTTTCGGCACCCGGCTGAGGGTCTGGCATGGCAGTACCTGGCCGAGCGAGGCCACCGTTTAATTCGCCATAATTATCATTGTCGTTTTTGTGAATTTGATCTGATCACCTTCGCGCCGGATCAAAGCATCCAGTTTAGCGAGGTCAAGGCCTGGCAAAGCAGCAGTCTGGTGCATCCCCTGGAAGGCATTCAGGCCCAGGCGCGTCGCAACTGGCATCGGGGAGCGCATCTCTTTCTGAGCGAAGCGCAGGCGCAATCAGCCTGGCCCAGGGAGGCGGACCTGGCGGCGTTACCACTGGATTGGGGTGATTGCACCGTTCGATTTGCGCTCCTCTGGGTGCAGAATCGGGCCCATCCAAATGGACCTGCAATCACATATTTCGATAACCTGGAGATCTAGGCCAGGTTCACGCCTTTCTAAAAAAAATTGCAAAATTGGGGACATAAGCCCTAAACCAAACCGTATTGAGGCCGTCAAAAAGGATACAGGCGGGCGACCGGGGCGGAATCCTTGTCGTCCTGTTTTTTAAAGGTGCCGAATTTGTATTCATAAGGGCCGAGGCCCTGACACATAGATTCCACGGATGGATACTATTATGTTACAAGGATGTAACCATGAAGACACTGCTCGAAGAGGAAGCAAGCGATACAGAGAACTATGACCCTGAAGTGGAAGACTTCGGTCCGGATCCCGTGCTATTACGCAAAAAGGGACTCCGGCAATTTGCCATGCGCAATATGCATGACTTCAAAAGCCGCATCAATGATGAGGCCTATCTGGAGCATGCCATTGAGCGCATAGCAGTGGAGTTGATGCATCATTTAGTAAAATAATTCTAATGAATGCCGAGATTCAGATAAAAGGTATCGAGTACGCGCCAATTTGCCGCCTCTACTAAATCGTTTATACGTATTTCGGTGGACTGGTCCAGGTCAGCCAGGCTGCGGGCCAGTCTCCGAAGTGCTATCAAGGCCCGCTGACTGGGCCTTTTTTCTTCTATATATTCATTAAAGAAATCCTGACTGGCGCTATCTTGCAATGGGCAAAACTCTTCCAGGGCCTCGAGGGGTACCTGACCGTTAAAATCCCAGCGCAAGTGCCGATACCGCCGACGCTGGCGTTCCTGAGCCGCCTGGACCAGCCTGAGCAATTCGTTGGCCGTCGTTGCGGGCTCATCGTTGCCCGGATCCGGATTGCCGCAAAACAGTTCGATTTCAATGCGGTCGCGCAAGGGGCCCAATAGCCGTGTGGCATAGTTGCGCACTTGCGGTACCGGACATTGGCAGTGATGCTCGTCCGAACCGATATAGCCGCAGGGGCAAGGATTGGTGGTGGCAGCCAAAAGAAAGCGGCTGGGCAGGCTGTCACTTTGGCTGCCGCGCGCCAGATGGACACAATGATCCATCAACGGCTCGCGCAAGGACTGTAAGGTGCCGCGCTGAAATTCAGCCAACTCGTCTAATAGCAACAGTCCGTGATGGGCGCGGCTCAGTTCGCCGGGTCCGAGCGGCGTACCGCCGCCGATCAAAGAGCGCCGGGTGATGGAATGATGCGGTTGCCGGAACGGGCGCGCAATTTGAAGGGTCGCATGATCATGCTTGGTAAAAAGCTCCGGTTGTACGGTCAGGATGTCGAGTATTTCGTGGTCGTTGGGCGGGGCCAGCAGGGCGGGCAAAAGTCGGGCCAGGGTACTCTTTCCTGAGCCGGGCGGTCCAAACAGCAATAGGGAATGCCAGCCGCTGGCGCTGGCCGCCAGAGCGCGCGCCGAACGCGCGTCCAGCTTTTGCGGGGCCAAAGGCAAATCCGGACGTTGGCCTTGCACCATGCGACGTCCGGGTCGGTAAGGCTCCAGGGACTGGATGTCCTGGCTCAGTTGTGCGAGCGTGGCGATGCCATAGATTTCAATCTCCGGCACTAGCGCAGCCTTTGGCAGGTCGGACATGGCCAGGACCACGCGATCGAAGCCATGCTTTTTCGCCTGGCGGCACAGAGTCAGACAATCCGGAATGCCCAACAGTTCTCCCGCCAGGGTCAACTCGGCGGCAAAAAGGGTTCCCTCCGTCTGCAACAGGGGCTGCTCATAGCAACAATCCGCGAAGCAGCGCAGCAATACCACCGCCATGGCGAGATCCAGAAAGGCGCCTGTTTTCGGTAAATCATTGGGCGAGAAGTGGACCTGCACATGACCGAGCGGGAATTCATAGCCGCTGGCCAGCAAACTCAGACGAATGCGGTCGGCTAGTTCGCGCATCCGCGGTCCATTGTAGCCCGAGATTTGAAAGCCGGGCATGCCCCGGCGATAAACGGCCTGGATTTGAACGGGATGGGCCTGGAAGGGACCACCGGGGATCAGGCTGGACAGACGGGCTTGTTTCATACTGTATAAAGGTCCGGCCGTTTTGGTTTGTTGCGTTGTTTTTTGCAGAAAACGGCCATCAGCAATCTAGCGCGCTTTTTTTTGAACTTGTATGCCACGCTCTATTTGCTTTTTTGCCGGTATGGATTCACGAGCCAGAGTAGCGGCCCGCAAACGTTCCAGATGGCCACTTTTCCAGGGACTGCTAGTACTCCTGCTCACTAGCGCCTGCAGTGGGGCCTTGCTGCGGCAGGAGGATTTGCGTCAGTTCAATACCGAATACAGCGACAAGGTGTTGCGCGTGCAGGAGAACCTGTTTGCCACCTATAGCGATCCCGATTCCAACGCGCGCGAGGTGCTTTTCAAGCAGGGCGCAGAAATCCGCATCTGGGCCGAAAGCGAGGGCGACTGGATCAAGGTGCGCGCGATTCCGGCCAAAGAGAGCCTGGAATACAATCCGGGAACCACCATTTTATTTATCTTACGGGACATAATGGAGCAAGAGGGCGAGCCCGAGGATGAAATTGAGGAGTACCCCCTGGATAAATTGAAGCAAAAAGTGGCCCGGCTGGCGAAGTGAGCCGGGAGGCTTCAAGAGAATGCAATCGGATGGTCGATACTGATTCTATGTCCAGGCTCCATAACACGACATTCGTAATCCTGCTCTCTCTACTCATCAGCGGCATGTTGGGTGCCGAAGCGGTCTGGTTGAAACGCTCCGCAGTGGCTGCTCCGGGCAGCACCCAGGCCAGCTTGCAGCAACACGATGAAGGCGACGAGATTGACTCCGAAATTAACAATTATTTTCAGGGCATAGATCAAAAAACAAGCGATCTCGACAAGGAGAAGCTCGCGCGTTTGTTTGGCGATGACGATGAGCTGATTGCCAAAGATGTGGAAGTTGTCAGCCTGGCCAATCGCGGCAATCTGGACTACATGACCAGCTATCGGGTGCGACCCGGCGATTCCATCTGGTCCATTAGCACTCGCATGAAACTCAAGCCGGAAAACATTGTAAAACACAATCCGGAACTGAAAAAAAGACCGCTTTATATTGGCGAGGAAATCATCATCGTCAAACAGGAACAGGCTCTGCCGGCCAGCGCTACCCGCAGTAGTGCCTGGCGCTATCATACGGTCAAAAAGGGAGAGTACCTGGGGCGTATTGCCCGGACGTACAAGGTTTCCCTGAGCCAGCTACGCAGCTGGAACGGCCTGAAAAAGGGTTCCGTAATCCAGATTGGACAAAAACTCAAGATCCAGACCCGCCAGCAGCGGATTCCGGCCGGCTATAAATATGCTGCGGTCTTTGACTGGCCGGTGCGCGGTGTGATAACATCGGGCTACGGGCACCGCAGCAATCCATTTACCCGGACTAGTCAATATCACAAGGGCATCGACATCGGTGTGTCGATTGGCACTCCTTTCCAGGCAGCCCGGGACGGGGTCGTCATTTTATCGCGTCGCATGGGTGGATACGGCAACTGTATCTTTGTGCGCCATACCAATGGCTATGTTTCGGTTTACGCCCATAATAAAATCAACATGGTCAAGGTGGGAGATGTTGTGCGTCGCGGTCAGGTGATCGGCCAGGTCGGGCGCACCGGTTCAGCCACCGGTCCGCACCTGCATTTTGAGGTCCGCAAATGGAAGCGCCCCATGAATCCTTTCACCGCCCTCTCGCGCAAGGAACTCGTGCTGGATAAAGTTGCCAATCGCTAGGCCGCAGGTTTGGGTATGCGGAGGCTGAGGCTATGAGCGATTTATTACGGCGCTTACAAGAGAACATCTTTTTGATCACCATTGTAACGGCCGTTGTACTGGGTCTCTCATTGGCCTATGCCGCCTCGGTCGGCATTGGATATTATATACGATCCCAGGTCCCGCTAAATACCAGCGCGGCGAGGAGCGCTGCTCCTCGCCCCCAAAGCCGAAGCGTGCCGGAAGCCAGTGTATTTGAGAATATCGTAACCGGTGCCTTCTTTCGGGGGACGGCCATGCTGTCGGCTGCTAGTGGCGAATCCGAGGGCACGGTGGCGGCTGGTGAAATTACCCTGATGGGTGTGATCACCGGGACTCGCCAGACAGCACGCGCCCTCGTAATGGAAACAGGCAAGGAAGCGGACGCCTTTTCGATCGGCCAGTCAGTGGCTGGCTATACCGTCACCGGCATTGGCCGCAGCTACGCTACGTTTAAGGTCGGTGAAACGAGCCTGCGCATTAACGTAGGCGAAAAGTCCGGGCAAGCCCAGACGCGCGTCAATACGCAAACTACGGCCAGCAACCAGAAGAGCGAGTCCACCCAGACGGTAACATTGTCACGGGAACGGTTCAAAAAAATCCTGACCGGCAATCAGGCAGATTTATTGAAATACAACAAATGGACTCTAAAGAATCACGGCGGCAAGATTGTCGGAATCAAGCTGGTCTATCTGGACCCGGCCAAAAGCTTTCTGTATCAGTTGGGCGCCCGACCTGGCGACATCCTGCGGCGGTTCAACGGTGAAAAACTGGAAAACCAGGCCAAAATGCTGGAGTTGTACCAGAGTCTGATGACCCAGGACAAGATCAGCGTTGATGTGGAACGCGGCGGCAAGATTATCACTTTTGATATCGTGATTCAGTGAGGGTCTGCCGGCGGCAAAAGCTCCTGGCATAATGCACATGCCTGGAGCAAAGGCGCCACGCTGAGCTGCATGCGGGCCTGTAGCAAAGCTCCTTCTAACAGGGAAAACAAAAGTCCGGCCAGGTTGCGAGCCTTGTCTGCGTCCAGGCTGCTTTGGGTGGCGATCAAGCGGCTCAAACGATCGAGCCAGCCGGCCTGGATTTCCGTAATAATGGTCTGCAGGGCAGCTTGTTCCGGGCTGATTTCGAGCGCTGTTGCGGCAATCGGGCAGCCCTTTTGAAAATTGGACGATTGCAGAGCAGCGCTGAAATACTCGAAAATATTTTGTGCAGTCCGCTTCAGGTCGTCTGCAACAGCCAGGCTTTCGAGTAGGGTATCAATCCGGGCGCCGGAATGCTGCAGGGCAGCCGCGACGAGCTCGTCCTTACCGCCGGGAAAGTGATAGTATAAAGAGCCGCGGGGTGCTCCGGATGCGGCAATAATTTGATTGAGTCCGGTCGCATGATAACCGTGGCTGTGCAGCAGTTCCGCTGTTGTGGCAATGAATTTTGCCCTGGTTGGGGATTGCGCTGCAGCCATGCGACCTAGGGCGTAAACTCCGGAAACTGAGGCAGATTCTTGATTACCTGGTGATCGTGGGCCGGTACGATAATCAGCTGCGGATATTTTTGCTGCAGCCGGTGGACCTGCACGATGGTCGCTTTGATGGCCTCCGGATCCATATCAGCCATTCGCGAAGCAAAGTACTGCTTGGTCGCCGGAATCTGAACACCTTCCAGCACCCAGGTTGTATCGCCAATGAAGAAATAACGCTGGCCGCTCGCTGAGCGCAGAAACATTCCAACCGGCCCGCCTGAGTGACCGGGCAGAGGGACGAGCACAACGGCACCATCACCAAAGATATCCAGACTTTGGGCAAAGTTTTCATACGGTTGATTCGTAAAGGTTATGATATGCCAGCGATCCGCGGGTATCGCGTACTGCTCCGGCAAAAAGGCGGGCGGTGACCCGTGCTGGCGGGCGTACTCCAGTTCGGCTGGCGTAATCCATACTTTTGTGTCGGGAAAATCCGGCAGTCCGCTGGCATGGTCCCAATGCAGGTGGGATGGAATGATAAACTGAATTTGTCCCTGGTCATACTGCCGGCTCTTCAATTGACTGAGCGCGCTTTGACCGCGGGTATAAGACATGATCAAAGGGATCCACCACGGCATTCTTTCATATTGTTGGTCAATATGCTCCCCCAGACCGGAATCAAACAGAAATGTTCCGCGCGGATGTTCGACAAGCACTGCCGCATGATCCATCTGGCGGTCTTTCCACAGGGACCCGCCGGAGTAGGTGGTGAACTCCCCGGTTTCAAAGCGGGCCGTCCCCAGTATACTGAATTTGGCTGTACCCTGGGCAACCGGCGCCTGGTGGAAGGGCTGGGCTGGATATTGCGCGACATCAATACTGGCTGAGCAGGCGCTGAATCCGATCGCCAAAACGATGGTTGGGATGAAATGTTGCAAAGGCATTGCCCAAGAATATATAGATCGGTCTACTTGTCAAGCGCTAAATAGATGTGCCGGTCCATGACTAGTGCAATCCGGTACCGCTGGCCACTGTAAACCCGGCAGTGCATTTGGCTGCCCGATGCAGAATAGGCCTGGTTTGGCAACCGCCAGGTGTTGGGTGCAGCCGCAGGGTATCGGGCAGGATGCGTGTGCTTGCGCTGAATTCAGCATTGCAATGGAAACAGAGGGTGCTGGGCTAATGGCATCAACGTCCGTTTGTTCGGCGTTTGGTAGTAGGTCGGCCGGGTAATGAACTGTCGGCGCTGCATCAAGGCCGCGTGGATCAATATGCCTGGAACGAACCGGCAGTAATAGATGAATCTTTCATTTCATCAGAATTGGTGCGCTGGATGAACTCAATCTCCGAGCGGCAGCTCAAAAAAAGCTGTAGCAGGTCCGGATCAAAGTGAGTGCCAGACTGCTGGAGCATGTATTTATGCACCTCGCTGGCTGACCAGACCCGTTTGTAGCGTCTCTTTGATGACAGGGCATCGAATACATCGGCGATGGCTGTAATCCGTCCGGATATGGGGATAGCTGCTCCAATCAAGCCCTGCGGGTAGCCGGTACCATCAAATTTCTCATGATGGGTGAGCGCGATATCAGCTCCGGCTTGCAGAAACTGGCTGCTGGCATGCCTGAGGATTTCATAACCCGCGCTCGTATGGGTCTTCATGATATCAAATTCGGCCTGATCCAGTAGATCAGGTTTCAGCAAAATGGAATCTGGAATTGCAATCTTGCCAATATCATGCAGGGGCGCAGCTCTAAACAGCATGTCTTGCTGATTTTCGTCCAGGCCGGCTTCGCGGGCAATCAAGCGCGCAAAATGGGCGACTCGAATCACATGTTGGCCGGTCTCCTGGTCGCGGTATTCAGCGGCATTGCCCAGGATTTGCAAGGTCTCCAGCTCCCGCTCCAGAATCTTGTTCGTGGCCAGGCGGACTTCGGACTCCAGTAGTCGGGCCTTGTCTCTGAGTGCCAGCTGGGAGTGGCGCAAATGAGCCAGATTACTCATGCGGGCCTGAAATTCAGCGGAGTTGATCGGCTTGGTCAGAAAGTCCGTTGCCCCGGCATGCAGTGCCTGCAGCTTGAGTTTATTGTCCTGGTCGTGGGCTGTGACCATGACGATCGGCGCATCCCGGTTCTTTATGCGAAATTGGCGGATGATTTCCAGACCGTTAACAGCGCCCATCTCATGATCGGTGATCAGAATATCAATCGGATGCTCCTGGCAGTACAGCATAGCTTCTTCCGGAGACTGAATGGGCGTGATTGCCAACTCCATCTGGCTGCCCATGGCACAGATAATTTTTAACGACACCGGGTCATCATCGATGGCAATTATATGCAGGTTGCCCGTTTCCATGCTATGCAAGCCCTATCAATCAAGGTCATCGCAGTGCCGTTACTCGACAATGCTTTTTTAGCATTTTTTGGCCAGTCGGCGCTGCCTCGCGACCCGGCAATGCCATGTCGGGGCTCCATGTCGAGAGCCAACTCTGCCAGCCAGGCAGCACGCAATGCGGGATCACCCGGTCCATTGACCAATGTCGCTGCGATGGTTCTTCAGGTAACAGAGTTACTTATCTATTTGTAAGCAGCTTGTAAGAAGTGCGACTTCCAGAGCCTACGGGCCCTGGGCAGGCAAAAAAGGCTTTGCCCTTGGCCGGTAGAATGTTCCCTGGCTGTTATGGCCTTAGCAAGGCACATTGCCGCCGTGATCCCCCTGAGCCTGGTATTGATAGCGGCGCTTTCGATTGCCGGCTGGCTCGGCGATTGGAGCGGACTGTATCGCTGGCTTGAGCATACGCCAGCCATGACAATGGTGGCTGCCATCGGTGTGTTGGTGATGGCTTTCATCCTGATTGTCCAAACCCATCGCTATGCACATTACAGTATGCTGCCCGCTGGCGCCATACTGATTGGGCTCGGTTTGTATCGCCACATCCTGTTTCCTTTCTTGACTCATCCCGATTTTTTTTATTTCAAAGCGCCTTCCATGGCAACTTCGCTCACTTTGGTCCTCTCCGGTGCGATGGTAATAATCGCCATTCAAAACCAACGCTGGCCGTTGCTAAATCGATTCATTGCGGGACTGGCTCTCATGGTGCCGCTGGCTGCGGTTCTCGTATATATCTTTGAGCCGGCAGATATTGAGCGCGGCGTATTCTATCAAACAATGGCTCTGAATACCAGTTTGTGCATGACTTTGTTTATTTTAATGTTTGGCTTCCGCAAACGGTTCCTTGGCCAGGAAATGTTGGCCTTTTTTCAGACCCCCGAGGGCCGTTCGATGTTGGTGCTATTACTCATAGTACTGTTACAGCTGTTGACCGTCCTGTTTGTATTGCATTATCTGATCCCGGTGGATTTGATTCCCTACGCGTTCCGCGATGAGCTGCTGGTTGCATTTTTTATTGCCAGTTTTCTCGTTATCCAGGCTAGCATTGTTTCCACGCAACGGGCCTTGATTACCACCATCGATGTGCGTGAGCAGGGCATCGAAGCGGCCTTGTACCTGCTGCAAGATAAAATCGACTTTATCCGCTTGCTGAATCATGAAATGCGCAATCAATTGTCCATCCTGCTGCAGAGTATCAACCTGGTAGAGCTGGAGGATTTGTCGGCCAACAACAAAAAGCTGTTTCAGCAAATGGAAGCCAGCGGCGAGGAGTTGCATTCCGTAATCAATGACGCTCTGGAGCTGGCGCGCGATGAATCCCTGTCCAGGTCCATGTCGTCGACGCTCTTTAATATACACCGCCTGCTGCTCAATGTGATTGATCTGTTTAGTCTGCGCCTCGACAAGGAGATTAAGTTACAGGTGCAGATTGCTGAAAATATACCAGCGCACTTCGAAGGCGATGAGAAGAAAATCAAGATCATTTTTCGCAATCTGGTTTCCAACGCCTGCAAGTATACCCAAAAGGGGCAGATCAACATTACACTGGACTGGGCTAGTCTGGAACGCCAGCAGCTGCGCCTGTCCGTCAGCGACACCGGCATTGGCATCCCCGAAAATTTTCATGATCGTATATACGCCAGTTTTAGCCGGGGAGACAATGCCATCGCGCTGGGAATCAAAGGGGTTGGTCTGGGATTAAAGTTTACCAAGCAATACCTGGAGCAAATGGGCGGCTCCCTGCAAGCAGAGAATAATGCTGGTCAGGGCGCCACATTTACCGCTCTGTTTCATTTACAGCCTTGCCAGCACTGGTTACACGAGGGTGCCCAGGGTAATCATTGCAAGCGCTGTATCGCTGATCCGCAAAAACAGAAAACAAATCCACTGGCCGCAGAACGGCTGGCCCTGCTGCAACAGGCCCGGGTTTTGATTGTGGAGGACAATCCGGTCAATTCGCTGCTGCTGGAAAAGCAGCTGCATCACAAGCAAATCAACAACCTGACCGTCGTTTCCAATGGAAGGTCCGCTTTACAGAGCCTGAATGCGAATCCCTATGATATTTTGCTACTGGATATGATTTTGGGTGATATGACCGGACTGGAGGTGTATCAACAGGCGACAGGCCGGATTCCCTACCGCCTGCCGCTGGCAATTTTGCTAACCGGTGATGTCGATCCAGACCTCTTTGAGCGCGCTAAAAGTAGCGGCATAGCGACAGTTGTCAGCAAGCCCTACAAGATCGATGATCTGATCGAGTTGATGGCCAGGCTACTGGATGAACGCAGTCAACATGCATAGTCTGATTGACCCGCCAATAGAGACATGCACCCCTCAGTCCCTTCGTACTAGCCGGGTCAGCCCGCCCTGACTCCGGCCAGTGAGCCTTAAGTCGAGCCTGCTGGCTGCAGCCTGGCCTACCAAAATCTGATTCCCTTTGACCGGCTGGTACAACCGCAGCCGGCCGGTAGTGCTGTAAGTGAATCCGGTGTTTTCAGCAGTAAGAATCACTGTTGCGCAAGATTGCCTTGCACGAGCTGCTTTGGCAATACGAATCACTGTTGCGCAGGAAAGCTTTGCAGTCATTTGTCGAGCAATACGAGTCGCTGCCGCGCAAAATAGCCTTGCAGTCACTGGATTTACAGTACGAATCGCTGTTGCGCAGGATGGCTTTGCAGTCATTTGTATCGCAGTAAGAATCGCTGTTACGCAGAATAGCCTTGCAGTCCCCGCTGTCGCAGTACGAATCGCTGTTGCGTAACAGGGCTTTACAGTCACCGCGTGACCAGCTGCGATAACCCAGCTTTTGTTTGCTTGTCGGACTGGCCGAAAGAGCGCTGATCAGCAGTATAGAAGTCATGCACAGAGCGCTGGCAAAGGCAAGGGCAAAGGTTTTGTTGATTTTCAAGGATTTGTCTCCATTTATTGAACTGGTGTCCGCTCGTAGTGGCCGCATTCCTGGATCCAGAGCTGCGGCTGTATTGTTCGGCGGCACTGAAAAAACAACAGACGATGTAAAAAAAGTTGCCAAAAATTCGGCCGCTTTCGTCATATAATCAGGAAAGGGGACGAACATGGTTTCGACTGCTTTGTTTTGAACCTGGATTGCATGCAGAGTTGAGGAACTCTTAAAAGCCTCACCTTATAATTGCCAACAACGAAATGGCTCTGGCAGCGTAATAACTGCCTGTGCTCCCTGGAATCCCTTCTCTCGGGTTTCAGATGAGTATCAACTTAGAGAGAATGAGCCGCGGTGGTGCATTCAGTGCTGCGGCAAACTTAAACTGATTGCAACGACCAGGCCATCCCGTCGGCAGGTAAGGCCTGGGCGTAATCGACGCCGACTAAGCATGTAGAGGTCCTTGTTTGCCATCGTAGGACGCGGGTTCGACTCCCGCCGTCTCCAGTTACTGCGCATAGGTCGCTGCTTTTTTTAGCAGCAGTGAATGTGGCCGCCTGCCGGACTGCCTGCGCGCGTTGTGCCAGCGTAACAGTCTGGTTCCGGCTCAGGAATGGCTGGCCCTATCTGGCCGGACCACAACTCCACTTGGGGAGTCTAGTAATTGCAACACGGAGTCCAGCGGCATGGGGCGTGCAATACAAAAGCCCTGCGCCCGATGACAATCCAGCGCCCGCAAATATTCCAGCTGCTCTATGTTTTCGACCCCCTCCACGGTGACCTTGAAGTTCATTGCAGCGGCAACTGCCAGCACCGCCCTGATAATGGCTGTGTTTTTATGATCCGGTCTGAGGCGCACAAAGGAGCGATCAATTTTTACTGTATCAAAACTGAACTCCTCCAGGTAACCCAGCGAGGAGTAACCAGTTCCAAAATCATCTATGGCGATCCGTATATCTTTAGCTTGCAAGGCTTCCATTAGGCGCATGGCCAGTTTCTTGTCCCGCATGGCGCTGCTTTCGGTAATTTCCAGTTCCAGATGTTGAGCCTGAATGTGGTAGTGCTCGCAAAGACGCGCGATATTGGCTGGCAAATCCTCCTCCAGGAACTGTCGGGCTGCCAGATTTACGGCGATATACAGATCGAGACCGGATTGTTCCAGAAACTGAATTGTGCGCATCGCATGGTTCATCATATGCCAGCCGATCTGGACGATCAAATCACTGTCCTCCGCCAGGGGAATGAATTGATCCGGCGCCAGCAGTCCTCTGATCGGATGCTGCCAGCGGACCAGGGCTTCCATGCCGCAGATTTTATTTTGGCGCAAATCCAGAACAGGCTGGTAATACAGAATAAACTGATCCTGTTCCAGGGCAGTATGCATTTCGCCTTCGAGCAACAGTTGCTGCCCGGCTCGTTGCTGCAGATCGATTTGCTTTTCATCGCAGAAGAAACGGTTTCGGCCAGCCTGCTTGGCCTGGTACAAACTGCGTTCAGCGCTACGCAACAGTTCGTCAGCATTGGGATGTTCTTCAGGTCCCATCGCAATGCCGATGGATGCAGTCATTTTGAGCGTGCTACCTTGAAAAAAGATAGTCTCACGAACCTGAGCTAACAGCCGCTGCGCCGTGCGGGCCGCGTCAGGCCAGCTGCGAGCTGATTTTAACAGGATCCAGAATTCATCTCCCCCTGGTCGGGCCAGGGTATCCTGCCGTTGCAGCACTACTGGCAGCCGGCGCGCGATTTCGATGAGCAAACGATCGCTTTCCCGCTGGCCAAAGGCGTCGACGCTTTTTTTGAAATGATCCAGATCCAGACAGAGTACGAAAAACGGCGCACCGCCCATGCGGCGGTTGGTAAATAAAATTTGCATTCGGTCCTGAAACAACAACCGATTCGGCAGACTGGTCAAGGGATCATGCAGGGCATCATGCAGCAGCTGGTCTTCAGCCCTGGTGCGGGCTTCGATTTCCTGCTTTAATCCGTCCATTGTACGGGACATCAATCGGGCCAGGTAGAGCAAAAAGAAGACTCCACTGAGGGCCAGCAGCATCGCACCGATGTAGATCCCGGATTGGGTCTTTAAATCGGCGGTAATCTCGGCAATCACAGCGTCGGCATCCCAGGCGGCCTCGACTACGGCGATCGGTCGACCGGCAGCATCCGATACTGCCGCGCCGGCTGTAATCCAGCGCTGTCGGGATGCGCTGGAATAGAAGAGGTCGGAATAAAAAGAGCGATTGCGGCCGCTCAGAATCTGACGCATGCCAGGGCGGGCGATGTACTCCTCGCCAATAAAAGTGTTTTGATGCAGCATCACTGCCCAGAGGACTGTATGCGGTTTGCGGGGATGAGGGACAAAGATATACAAATTCTCCTGACCAAAACTCAGGGCCTGGTTGGCCTGGACTACCCGGTGGAGTTGTGAGCGCAAATGAAGAAATTGGGGACTGTTTGCCAGGCGCTTCTGGTCCGCTTGCCCCGCCTGGATACGGCGCGCTAATGCTTGCAATTCTATCGGATCGAGCAAACCGGCAGTGGTGCGAGCCACGGCTAATAACTCGTGGCCGATCGCATCCTTACGCCATTTGACGCTTTTGTGATAAGACTGGTAAATGATAACCAGTGTGCCGGCCAGAATGGTCAATGACATCGCCGTAATGATTCGAATGGGATGCCAGCGGAGTATGCGCGGAACGGTGTTCATGGTTACCTGGGCTGGTCTGTCATACGAGTCCGAGACCTCTACTTCAAGTAGTTTATTGGTTCAGGCGGGATATTTTTTGCGATCACATCTGACAATCCAGATGGCAGGTTAGCGCATCTGGATGACATTTGCATGCCCTTTTGATAAAAAAATTGCCGAACCAGAAAGTGGCATCCTCGCTTTGCCGTGCGGATTTGGCCAGGTTGTTTTGCCGCTGAAGCGTTCGCCCGGCGGCGGCTCTTTTTTTAAAAATCATTTCCCAGGGGCTTGCCATCGTCGTCGTTTTGATTTTTATCGAATCATGCAAAGCAAGCAACTGGTCCGCACGCAGACATTCCCGCCGCAATATTCCCTGGAACAGATCTTTGCTTTTTTTAGCGATGCCGGCAACCTGCAGGCAATCACCCCCGCTAATCTGCAATTCCAGTTTTTGACTCCGCTGCCGGTTACAATGCAGCCTGGAGCGCTGATTGATTACCGGATTCGTATCCACGGAGTTCTGGTACGCTGGCGGACACGCATTGATATTTGGGAACCGCCTTACCGTTTTGTGGATTCGCAAATCAAGGGGCCCTATAAGGTCTGGCGGCATGAACACCTTTTTGAAGCTGGACCACAGGGTGTGCGGATGACCGATTCAGTTACATATCACCCTGGCTGGGGGCCTTTGGCGGGCCTGATTTGTGCCCTGTATGTGACACCGCAGGTGGAGCGAATCTTTGATTATCGCCTTCAAAAATTGGCCGGCTTGTTTGCGGACTAAAGCCTATGGGCAGCTGCCAGGAGTCTGGCGGACCCATTGTTTGATCAGCGCGAGTCCTGCCTGGTGCACAACCGAGCGGCCAATCTCCGGCATCATAATGCCTGGATCGGTACTGGCCAGGCGGTAGACCAGAATAGACTGATCCGGCTGGCCGGGATGAATATCAAAACGGTATCCACCACTGCCGCGTCCGGCGGCGACTGGAGTCTTGCACACCCCGCGGCTGGTCTGGTTCTGCTCAAAAGACTCCAGAATCAGTCCGGATGTGCGCGCCGGTCCCTCGGCGCGGTGACAGTGAGCGCAGTTGATGTCCAGATAGGCATAGGTGCGCTGTTCGAGTGCAGCATCCTGATCGGTGTAATCCGCGTTGGCCGGCTGTTTCGCTGCCGGCGGCAGACCGTCCAACCAACCCAGACTGGCCCAGTGCTCGAGCTGAGCGGGCCGGGACTGATCCAGCATATAGTTCATAGGCTTGTTCAGATGCCGTACCTGGATTCCAATTGGGGTGATGGATTGATCCTGGCCGCCGTGTTTGGCGATATGGCAGCTGGCACATTGATTTTGATCCGGTACAACATAAGTGATCGCTGTGACCGGAGGTCTGTTTGGCTTTTGCAACTGCAGATCAACCATCGCCCCGGCCGAAGCATAGTAGGCCTCTGTACCTTCGGCATTCCAGATATATGGCAGACCGGCCCAGCCCTGGCTTGTATGCACCAATAAGCGGGTTTCCACGAGACGCATTTTCTGATCCGGATTTCCGGCCCGGTAAGTAGCCTGGAAGTGTCGGCTGTCCAGGGCGACCGTTTCACCGCCGCCAGCCTTGCGGGCTTTCAGGCTGGTCTTTTTGTTTAATGCTGCAGCGACTGCGGCATCATTTTGCAGCTCATCTGCGGGATACATAAATGTTTTCGAAAGTATGCTGCCGACGGGTAGTTCCAGGGCCTGTTTGACAACGTAGGGTACGGCTGATGATCCCCTGGGCAGGTAGACAGTGCGGTACTTGCTTGCGTAATCCGTGAACAGGGGTGTGTTCAGGTCGTAAGGCACGACACCCTGATTGGGCTGCAAGCGACCCGGCTGACCCACAAATAATTGCCAATCAGATAATCGGGCCGGAAAATCGGCATCGAAAAACTGAACAGCATGGGAGCTACCCTTGCATCCTGATGTCAGGTTGGCTGTGCAAACAAGTACAAGGCCGGCCACCGGTAATAGACCTCCCGGGACAGACCATAAGCGTTTCAATAGTGGATACATTGATTGATTACTTGCAGTGTTGATCAAATCGGCCAGCCTGGCTCCTGTCTAGAGCGGTGCCGAATCACCACTTGATTGCTTGCAGTGGTTTCAGCTCACAATCATGAGTTCCCAGGTCGCGCTTGATATTGGCAAAATCATTCGCCGCATCCAGATTGGCAAACTGAATACTGCCATTGTGTTGCAGGCAGATTCGTTTATCAGCAGGCAGCTGATTGTCCCGGGCCAGTTTTTCACTGAGTACTCCATCGTACAACACATCCGGGAATGGTTCTCCCAGTTTAAAACTGAGAGCCGTTACGATTTTCTTGCTTTGAAAAGCGCTGCCGCCGGTCGGATCGTAACCATTTTTAGCGAATTGATTGTTATGGACATAGATTGCTTCCGGTGTTGGATCGTACTTGGCATCCTTGATTTCATTTTCGGTAATATAGTAACTGACGATTACCAGTCCGGTAGTTTTGTGATTTTCAATCTGATTTTCGAAAATTTCTATATTATCATTGGCCATAATCATAACACCGGTGCCGGTCGGTACTCGGCCGACGATGTTGCCGCTGGGAGCAAAATTTGCGGTATTGTTATTGATGATTTTGTTTTTGTAAACGCGAGTGTTTTGACCGCCCTGGACTGGCAGGTCCGGCAAATCGAACACGAGAATGCCGCCAGTATTTTCGGTGGCAGTATTATCATGCACATCGGCGAATTGTGAATTTTCAATCTCGATACCGGCCACGTTCAGGCGGGCTGTATTATGGCGGACAATGATATTGCGGCTTTGTCCCACATAGATGCCAGCGTCGCTGGCCCCGATGGCAGTACTGTGCTCGATCAACACATTTTGGCATTGGACCGGGTAGATCCCATAGGCACCGTTGTTTTCGTCGGGACCATTGGTCCATTCGGTACGTACCCGGCGGATGGTAATATTCTGACCGCCCTCAATTTTCAGAGTGTCACCTTTACTGTCTTCAATCGCGAGGTCTTCAATGGTGAAATCATTACCTTTCACCATCAAGCCTTCAGCGCCTTGCTTTTGGCCTTGAAAAGACAGGATGGTTTTGTCCATCCCGGCGCCGCGGATCGTGATGCCGTGTTTGCCGATCATAGTCAGCCCGGCGCTCAACTGAAACTTGCCTGCGGGCAGCTTGATCACCTTGCCCGGTTTTGCACTGACCAGTTCTTCGCGCAGCATCTCTTCGAATTCGGCGTCATCTGCGCTGATGGCAATTTCTTCTTTGCATTGCATGGTTAGCGACAGGACAGCAAACGCACTGACCAGAAGCCATGACTGCAGACGAGTTTGATCAATTGACGCTATTAAGACATTGAATAATTTCATGATAGTGGTATTGGGTAAGCAGCGTAGCTGTCAGCACAAGTATTTTTTGCATTGGTTGCCTGTTCTCCCGTATCCCCTTTTTCGGGCGCGCACTATACGGCCCCATGCCGGCCGCCAGAGGGTTTTGATTCAGAAAATCAAACGGCATCCGGGGTATGCATGCAGACCGACCCGCGATCAGTTCCGGTTTCTAATTGCGAATCATCTTGCTTCCTGGGTTCAGGCTTGTAGCATTGGCCACCGTGATGAGTATAGACGGGATTTTAGAACTGTCAAAAATTGTTTATAGCCAATTAGAGAATTTTCCCGCGGCGCAATCCACCGCAGCGGTTCAGGAATTCCAAAACCTCTTTTATCCAGGCAGGCTGGAGAAGGGGGCGTCTTTGGTCCAGGCTGGCGAGACTGCTGCCAAGCTGGGTTTTATTTGTAAGGGAGTGATGCGCGCTTATCATGTGTCCCGGGACGGTCAGGAGTACACCAAAACAATCTTTCAGGAAAGGGACTTTGTTGCGCCATTGGCCGCATTGACCACCCGACAGCCCAGTCCGATCACCCTGCAGGCCCTGACACCGGTGGAATTATTGTTGTGTGATTATCAGGCCCTGGAGGGGCTTTACCGCAAGCATCACTGCCTGGAACACTTTGGCCGCCTGACGATACAGCGGGAATGGGTGAAAAAAGAAATCCGGGAGATCCAGCTAGTTACGCTTGGTGCCTCCCGGCGCTATGAGCTTTTTCTAAGGGAACACAAAGGCCTGGAGCATCGAATTCCGTGGTATATTATCGCATCGTACCTCGGGATAACACCTGTCGCTCTCAGTCGCATCCGGGGTCGTCGCAAAAAGCAGAAGCCGCCAGCGGCGGCTATAGACTAACCCATATTTTTTGTTTTTGGCGCGCTTTTTTTTCCTGATCTTAACCCGGGTTAATGCAGCGCCTCCCGATCCAGGGCATACTCAGTCCGCAATGAAGCAGTATCGCTTCGTTGCGGGAGGAAAATATGCAAACCACAGGCAACACAATTCTGATCACAGGAGGCAGCACGGGGATCGGCCGGGCCATTGCGCGCGCATTCCATGCTCAAAACAACCGTATTATTGTAACCAGTCGTAATCAAGCCCGTCTGGCACAGCTCCAGCAAGAATTTCCGGATTGGAGTACGTATCCGGCAGATTTGACTTGCACGGCGGATGTAATAGAGCTGGTCGCTTTTATTGAAGAGCAGCATGGTAGTCTGAACATTCTGGTTAACAATGCCGGTCAGCAGACGGCGTGTAATTTCCTGCACCAAGTGCCCTCGCCGGCAGCACTGGTGGGTGAAATGCGCCTCAATTTTGAGGCCGCACTGCTGCTTGCGTCTTTATTGCTGCCAGTCTTGCTGCACTCACCAGCAGCCCTGATTGTGAATGTTGGCTCTGCCCTTGGTGCAGTGCCGCGATCAGCTTATCCGGTTTATAGTGCTTCCAAAGCCGCTTTGTCAGCTCTGAGCGTCTGTCTGCGCCGGCAGCTGCGAGAGACAAATGTAAGTGTGATGGAACTGGTGCCGCCGCTGACGGATACACTGATGAACGCGGAGCGGTCAGGTCCAAAAATGTCACCGGAATCAGTCGCCGAAGCACTTTTGTGCGGCATACAAAACAACCGCAGAACCATCAGGCCGGGCAGCTCCAGTATCTTGCATGCCATCAGCCGCGTGTCACCAGGTCTGGCCAGTCGGCTGGTGGAAGCTTCTCCCTGAAGGCTGGCAGTCAGGCGGCGCTTTAAACAGCTGTGGATTGCCCTTAAGAATCTCCCGCTGATAAAGCTTAAGAAAGAATAACAAAAGGAAAAACACAATGAAACAACAAATAATGAAACAATCGTCTCCAACTGCTTTGGATGTAACTACAGCAGCGAACAATCAGTTCGGCATTGATCAAGGAAAAACCGAGCCGGACAGCCGGGGCCTGGTGCAATCGCGCACAATATTTTTACTGATGACTGTTATCCACGTCAGCCTGATGCATGCGGCCTACTTTATACTCGTGGAAACATTTTCTTTCCCGGAGATTTTACGCGTTCCGGCAGAAGACATGTTGGCCGCCTTTCAAGCGCATGCAGAGCTGAATCGTGGCGCCTATTATTTATTCACTTTGAGCGGATTCAGTTTTATTCTGGTGCATATTTTTTTGTATCATTCTTTTGGCAGGCACAGTTCAATTGCCGCCGCCGGGCGCACCCTGGCAGTTATCGCCGGCTTGCTGCAGTCTCTCGGTTTTGGCCGCTGGGTTTTTTTGGTTCCCTGGATTGCGGATGTAACACTGACACACCCGGAGCAAAGTGATACAGCAGTTTTGATATTAGAGGCCTTTCATTTGTATGCTGGTGTATTGGCCGGTGAAAACCTGGCCTTTCTGGCTCATGGAATAGCAGGCATTCTTTTTTGCGTGCATATGCTGCGTGATCACAGTGTGCCCCGTTTTTTTGCCGTCAGCGGAATTCCTGTCCATGCCGGAATCGGACTTTACTCTCTCGAACAATTCGGCGGCAGTTTTGCTGCTCTTGGTCCCTTGAATGTGGTTTTTCAGGTATTTTGGCTTCTTTGGCTGCTGAGTACAGCAGTGTATCTGTATCGAGGAGGCAGGCAGTTAGCGCTAATTCAGCCCGGAAAATGGGGCTACTGCAGCATGGTCGTATTGCTGATTGCAATGCTGGCAGCAGCGCTGGCCTGATGATCTGCCAGGCAAAATTAAACTATGAAGAATAAAGAGAAATTACTATGATATATCAAACAATACAAACAGCTTTGCAAAAAATCCGGTGGCATACTCGTCTGCGTTCCTGGATTACCTGGACATCTTTGCTGGCCTTGTTTTTACCAGGCGCATGCAAGTCTGTGTATACACAAACGGCCATCAAGGCCTCGCCGGCCGAAATCTGGTCAGCCCTGATGGCAAATCAATGCTATCCCGAGTGGAACCCGTATCACGTGCGTGTGGAAGGTTTCTTGCAGGAAGGGAATACCATCCTTGTGGAGATTCACAAACCCAATGGCAGTCAGATTACAATCCATCCACGGGTGCTGCGCATTGAACCGCAGCGTCTGCTCGTCTGGGGCGGCGGCATACCGGGGTTGTTTACCGGCGAGCATGTATTTGAAATTATTGAACGGGACACAGAAGTCTTGTTTGTGCAACGAGAGGAGTTCTATGGCCTCTTCGTCCTGTTTGCTGAACTGGAAACGATCGAAGAGGGCTACACGCAAATGAATGCGGCTCTGAAAGTCCGCCTGGAAAATCGTCCCATACCTAATTGTGCGATCAATTTACAATCCATCCACGCGCTGCCCTGAGTCCCTCGGCGATTTATTTGTGAGGGGCCTTGTGCCCCGCGATCTGTCCCGGTCTTTCATTGCGAATCACTTTGCCGCTTTAGTCCGCTTTGATAGCCTTGGCCGCTGTGACGAACAAGCAAATCAACCAATCTCCAAAACGCTGGCAACGCGTGCTACGCAATACAGCGGTCCTGCTCCTGGTCCTGATTACCTGGGTTGGACTGCGCTCCTGGCTACTTCGCGCGGATGTGGCAATTGCAAGCAGGCGAACGAACCCCGGTTTTTGAGTCTACCAGGTATACTACCCGCAATGGATGTAAATTGCACCGGATTGTGAATTATGGCTGCACAGTGGCACAAAAATCGGGTAGACCGCAACGGGACTAGCCCCGGCCACCAATTCGGCAAGGCAACAAACAGTCGTGGTCGGCAATAAAAGGCTGCCTTGGGCCAGGTCAGCGGGAGTGTCCGTTGACGGCTCATCAATGGGCCCTACTGTCAATTTGCCCGACACATGCCGAAAAAAAGCATCATTTTCTGTAAAAATGACATAGGAGGCGTAAATAGATATTTTCCATTGAAGACAAGCAAGGCTGGAATTATGACCCGTAATAATTTTGACGCATTTGGCATAAGATATGCAAGCAACAAAGCAGTCAGTGAACTATTTTTCAGGCGTTTGCAAAACTTAAGCGGCTACCGGGCAGCTCTGGCCAGCCTGCTTGTGTTGAGCATCTATAATTGTGTGCAAACTTTTCCGGAAAACAATACCTGGCGTAATCTGCTGGTAGCCCTGGCAGTCGCTGGCGGGGGCAATACCGGAGGGAATACTGGCGGCGGCACCGCACCCACGGTGACATACAGCGGCTCGCCGTATAGCTTCACGCAGAATAGCGCCATTACGAAGATTACACCGAGCCTGACCGGCACCACCCCCACTGGTTGCACGTCCTCGCCGACCCTGCCGGTCGGCCTTTCCATCAATGCGACCAGCTGCGCGATTTCGGGCACGCCCACGGCTACCCAGGGTGCCACCAGCTACACGATTACGGCCACCAACAGCCTTGGCTCCGGCAACGCTACGATCAGCATTGAGGTTGCGGCGGCCCTCGCACCGCAGACCCTGTCGACCAGCATTACCCAGTGCTGGGATAGTAGCGGCACGCTGATTGCTTGCAGTGGCACCGGCCAGGACGGCGAGCACCAGATTGGCCTGGCGCGCAGTTTCACTGGCCCCACGCAACATGTAACGTATACCAGCGATTATACGACCACCGACAACGTGACCGGCCTGGTCTGGAAGAGTTGCTCCGAGGGACAGAGCGGTGCCGATTGCAGTTCCGGCGCGGCCAGCACCATGAACTGGGCTACGGCCACCGGCACGGGCACCGGCTGCGATGCGCTCAACAGCGCCAATGCCGGCAATGGCTATGCGGGGCGTACAGGCTGGAGGGTGCCGACGATCCAGGAGCTATCGACCCTGGTCGATTATGCCTACGCGGATAGTAAATGGAGCTTTGCCAGCGCCTTTCCGGCCACAGCTCCCAGCATTTATCGGTCGGCGACTACCTATGTTGCCAGTACTACGGCCGCGTGGTACGTCCACTTCAGCTCTGGCTCCGTGGGTGCCGCCGTTAAGACAAATGTCTACTATGTTCGTTGTGTTAGTAATTAGGAAAACCCCCCTGGCTGCGGCGCTTGTAGTTCGGTCAACGCACTCACCCAGTGCGGTCAAACGCTGGCGCATTTGGCTGGCCATAAATCCCGACGCGCCCGGTGCAACTGGAATTTGACTTCTCAGGCGGCCCTGCTTTGCAGCCCGGACCCGCGCACAACCGGCACATGCCAAAACAATGCAATCGTCAGGGTCATGAAACCATACAAAAACAAAGGAAAGCAAAAAAATGAAACAACGAAGCCAGGTACTAACCATCATCATAGCTTTGGTCATTGGCATCCCGACCGCGGCGGCACCGTCATTCACCGATAATGGCGACGGTACGATTAGCGATACGGCCAATCATCTGGTCTGGCAGAAATGCTTGCGCGGCCAGACCAGTGATGCTACTTGCAGCGGATCGGCAACCACCGCCAACTGGGATACGGCCCTGGGCTATTGCAACAGTCTCAGCCTGGCTGGCCGCAGCTGGCGCCTGCCCAACGTGAACGAACTCAAGAGTATCGTGGACTACACTACATCCAACCCGTCGATCGATGCGACCAAATTCCCGAGCACAGTTGCCCACAATTATTGGTCGGCTACTACCTCTGTTGGCGATACAACGAAAGCGTGGATCGTCGCCTTCGCCACTGGCTACGTGGAATCCTACAGTAAGGCGTCTAGCTGCTATGTTCGTTGTGTGTCATCCGGACCGTGATCACGAGCGCAAGTGAGTGGATTCTTTGAAACTTTGAGAGGTAAACCCGCCTGGCTGAATCGCTATCCCCCACTTTCTTTGAGCCCAAAGAAAGTGGGCAAAGAAAGGCCCGTCGCGGTGATTGTCATCCGGACAATCAAGCGCCGGTGTTTGGCGGCGGCATCCTTGCCGCCGATCTGCGGCTTTAGTATTTAACATTGACGAAAATAGCAATAGCCAGGCGCGTATAGTTGCTTCACTTATTTATCCAGCGAATTCATGCCAGTGCGGTCAAACGCTGACGCATTTGGCTAGCAAGAAATCTCGGCGCACTCATCCAGTGCGGCCAAATGCTGGCGCATTTGGCTAGCAAGAAATCCCGGCGTACTCACCCAGTGCGGTCAAATGCTGACGCATTTGGGGAAAGGGAACTGTGTGCCGGGTCGCTGAGGCCGCACTTGGGGTAGGTTGCTGTAGTTCGGCAAGCTCACCAACCGCGTCGTCGAAGTGTCGCTTGCCAATTTTGTTTTCGATAAAAAACGTTATACGATTTTCTTATCGATCAGTATTTTGTTTTACATAACTGATACAGATATTTTTCATAGTTCATGAGCACTGTGACAATTTCAGCGAAATATCAGGTTGTGATACCAAAAGAAGTCCGTGAAAAAAACAATCTAAGGCCTGGTCAAGAAGTGGAAATCTTTTATTACGATGGCAGAATAGAGATTATTCCATTACAAAATATCAAGAAAATAAGAGGAATTGCAAAAGGGTTAAGCACTTCTATCGATAGAGAAAAGGATAGATTTTGAATATCGTTGACTCCTCAGGCTGGTTAGAGTACTTTTCTGACTCAGACAGGGCCTCATTATTTGCAAAACCTGTCGAAAATACAAATAAACTATTGATTCCGGTCGTTACACTATATGAGGTTTTTAAGAAGCTCTACTCGGAAACAGACGAAAATATTGCCCTTACTGCGATTGCGCACATGCAGATGGGTCAAATCATTGATTTGGATCAAGTATTATCTTTATCAGCAGCCCGTATAAGTAGCGAAAATAGAATACCAATGGCTGATAGTATTATTTGGGCTACGGTAATCCATTATGATGCAGTACTATGGACTCAGGATTCGGATTTTCAGATTTTTGCCGGGAAAAATCTGAAATACTTTCCTAAATAGCTGCCAAACTGCGGTTAACACGACTCCACGCTGCGTCGGGCCTTGTGCCCCGCGATCTGTCCCGGTCTTTCATTGCGAATCACCTTGCCGCTTTAGTCCGCTTTGATAGCCTTGGTCGCTGTGACGAACAAACGAACCAACCAATCTCCAAAACGCTGGCAAGGTGCGCTACGCAATACAGCGGTCCTGCTCCTGGTCCTGATTACCTGGGTTGGACTGCGCTCCTGGCTGCTGCGCGCGGACGTGGCGCTTACAAAGGCCATGCAGGAGCAGGCCGGCCGGGTACAAATTCTACGCGATAACTATGGCGTGCCGCATATACACGGTCAGAGTGATGCGGACGCGGCCTTTGGCCTGGCCTACGCACACGCCGAGGATGACTTTGCCGAAATCCAGCTGATTTTGGCGGCCACGCGCGGCAAGCTGGGTCTGTTCCGGCTGAACGGAGCGGCGCTGGGCAATGACTTTTATACCGGCCTGATCCGCCTTTGGCCGCGTGTCGCGGCCGATTATGATGCGCAGTTGAGTCCGTCCACCAAGGACCTGCTGGAAGGCTACGCAGCCGGTCTGAATTACTATGCTGCTTTACACCCGGGCGCAGCCGATGGGCGTATCTTTCCGGTGCAGGGCATTGATCTGGCGGCTGGCTTTGCGCATAAACTGCCGCTTTTTATGCGCCTGCATACCGTAGTCGGGGCGCTGAGCAAGGCCGATCGAAACTGGTCAGTGGGTGATCGGATCCCTGCCCTGCACTCCAACTCCGGTCCGCAAACCGGCGGTTCGCTACAGGTTCTGCAGTGGTTAAAGTCAGCCTTCCCGATGGATATTGCCCGGGCGGCTGATTTTGGCGCGCAGGCAGATGCCACTCTGCATCTGGAAGGCAGCAACAGCCATGCCGTCGGGCCTGGTCGTTCAGCGGACGGGATCACACGCCTGAATATCAATTCGCATCAACCGTGGACCGGACCGGTTGCCTGGTATGAGGCCCATGTTGCATCGGACGATGGCTGGAACATGAACGGCGGCACCTTTCCGGGCGCGCCCCTGATTCTGGTCGGTCATAATGACCAGCTGGGCTGGGCGCACACAGTCAATAAAAGCGACGCTCTCGATGTCTACCGGCTGACGGTCAAAAGAGTCAGGGCCGCCAGCGCCACAGGCAGCGGTCTGGTCTACAAGCTGGATGACGAGTGGCTGCCCCTCGGTATCACCCGCGTCCCGATTGAGATTGATTTGACCCTGTTCTCGTTTACCATCTACAAGTCGGCTTTTTGGAGCCGGCACGGACCGGTGTTCCAAAATGACTTTGGCTACTTTGCGATCCGTTATGCCGGGCTGGGCCGCTTTACCCGGGCGGTAGAGCAGTGGTACCGCATGAGCAAGGCCCACAATCTGGCGGAATGGCAACAGGCGATGCGTATGCAGGCCCTGCCGATGTTCAACACGGTGTATGCGGACCGTTACAATATTTATTATGTATACAATGCCCTTTTACCGCAGCGCCAGGCTGGACTGGACTGGCAGGCTGTCATGGACGGCAGTCGTTCGGATTTAATCTGGCAGAAGTATCTGGACTTTGATCAGTTGCCCCAGGTTACAAATCCGCCTTCCGGTTTTATCCAAAACTGCAATTCATCGCCCTTTGTGACGACCACCGGCTACGGCAATCCGGATCCGCGGCGCTACCAACCGGAGCAGGGCATCGAAATGCGGATTACCAACCGGGCGATGCGCTCGCATGAATTGTTTGGTCGGGATCGCAGCATCACGCACGATGAATTTGTAAGCTATAAATGGGACCGCAAGTATGCCCGGGGAGCACCGATCTATAAGGAAGCAATTGATCCGGTATTGCAACATTTCCAGCCCCGTACGGAGGCCGAAAAGAAGGGACTGGCGCTATTGGCTAACTGGGACGGCAATACAGATCCCGACTCACGGGCTGCGGCGCTGGCAATTCTCACCTGGCGGCCAATCTGGAAGGCGATTGTCCTCGATCATGCTCATGAACTGCCGGATCCGCTGGCAAGTTTTCGATCTGCAGTGGAGTGGCTAAGCGATCATTATGGCCGGGTGGATGTCCCGCTCGGAACAGTGCAGCGTCTACGGCGCGGCGATCTGGACCTGGGGCTGGGCGGCGGTCCGGATGTGCTCAATGCGATTCATGGCGAACTGGAGGGCAGTCACCTGGTCGGAACGGCGGGCGACTCGTATATCAGTATCGTGGCCTTTCATCCGGATGGGCCGCGGGCCTGGTCCTTACATCAGTTTGGCAACAGCGATGTGGCGGACTCGCCTCATTTTGCCGATCAAGCGCCGCTCTTTGCCACGCGGCAGCTGCGCCGTACCTTGCGCTCGGCCGCAGAAGTCCGGGCTCTCGGCGCGGGACATTACCGGGAATATCGTCCTGGTACAGAGATCACTCCATAGCAGGGTGCGCTTCCCCATAGACTAGACCATGGTCTGGCTGGTGGCAAACAGTATTGACAGTGACCTACCAGCCTTTAGCGTGGCAGCACCCTATCCATAAAACACGAAATGAGGTAAAAACACACATGGGACTATTTGATTTTGTTGAAGACATCGGCACCAAGCTGTTTGGCGATGAGGACGATAATGCCGCCTTGAAAATCAAGGAATACATTATGGCCGATGACCTGGCCATCGAAGATCTGGAAGTTGAATATGCTGATGGGGTTGTCACCCTGAGCGGGTCTTGCGATTCGGCTGCTACGCGCGAAAAAGCAATCCTGCTGGCCGGTAACCTGCAGGGTGTAACCGAAGTCGTTGCCGATGATCTGCAGCCCAGTGAGACAACGGATTCAGACTACTACATCATCAAGAAGGGCGATACCCTTTCAAAAATTGCCGGTGAATATTACGGCGATGTGATGAAGTACCCGGTCATTTTTGAAGCCAACCGCGAAGTGATCAAGAATGCCGATCTGATATATCCAGGTCAAAAGATTCGCATTCCGCGCAATCCCTGATACAACCATGGCATCCAGGCGCCGGTTCCATAGACTGGGCCGGCGCTCCGTATAATTCCGGCTGGTCCGGGCTCTAACGGACGTGATTGGCCCAAAAGACAACAACGCAGTGTAGCAAACTTTCTAATATGTTTCAGCGAAGTAAAAAAAGAGCAGCCCGGTCCCGGCAGATAGCAGCGGCCCCCGTTGATCCACCGCCAGTCAAACAATGGCGTTTGGTCAGTCTGGCTGCCCTGGTGGTAGTTGTAATTGGCTGTGCCTCTTTGTGGGAGCGCGAAAGCGAAGAGCCGACCGTCATACTGGCATTCCATGATACTGCCGGTCGCTGCCAGATTTTGGTTCAGGATCTGGAATTACCGGTCAGTATCGCACCCCGCACAGAACTGCCCTGGTCGCCGAATGCCCAGGCGGCGCTCTGGATTGGCAGCCGTTTTCCCTGGCAGAAGGCCATCCAGGTCATCATAGACTGTCGTAATTATTATCCACACATTAAATATATTGCTTTGTCGGATCTCAATACTATCGAGGGCCGGGAATTGGGTCGCTATGATTTGTATCTGGGCGCCCCGACCGATCGGGCTTTGTGCCTGGGCCTGAAAGCCTGGACCGTAGCCGAAAAATCTGCCCTGTTACAGTCAAAGTCCGAGCAGCAATTCCGGCAGTTGATCCAGGCTCATTCCGGCGGGGAAAAACGCTGCGTCAGTCAGGGTCTGGCAGACGAAGAATAACCGGATGATGGGGAAGCAATCTATATGAAGCAGGCTTTGATCACGGGTGTGCGCGGCTTTGCCGGCTCGTGGCTGGCGGCTGAATTATTAAATCATAACTATCAGGTGCAGGGTATCGATATCAGCTCTGCGCCGGTCCAAAACAAGGCTGCCGCGCGCACTCTGGACGATCCGGCTGAGCTGGCCCAGATCCCGGTGCACGCCTCCCGGCTGGATGATATCATGGCTGTCGAGGATTTACTGGCAGGCGTGCAGGGCGGGACAATATTTCATCTGGCGGGAACCGCCTTCGTCCCCGATACGTGGCATAGTCCCCTGCAAACCCTCGAAAACAACGCCCTCGTCACGGTTCGCCTGCTGGAAGCGGCTCGCAACACCGGTTGGCAGGGTAACTTTGTCTTCGCTAGTTCCAGCGATGTATATGGCAATCCCGATCGGCAGGCTATGCCGCTGACGGAGGAAAGCCCCTTATTACCCGAAAGCCCCTATGCCCGGACCAAACTGGTGTCCGAGCAATTTCTGCCCTTTTATTGCAGCGACTCCCTGCAGACCATGATCGCGCGGCCCTTTAACCATTCCGGACCCGGTCAACGGGATGTGTTTGTGATCCCCGCCTTTATCAAACGGGTGCGGGAAGCGATCATTGACCGGCATTCTTCTATTGTTGTGGGCGATTTGAACGCGACCCGCGATTTCTCGGATGTGCGCGATGTGGCGCGGGCCTATCGGATCATTGCCGAGCAGGGTGAGTCGGGTGAAATTTATAATATCTGCAGCGGACATCAAACCAGTATCAAAGAATTGATCGATACAGTGCAGGCCGTGGCATGCAGCCAGTTGGAGCTGCAGGTCGATCCGGAACTGCTGCGGCCCGAAGGTAGCAGCCAGCGTTTTGGTGACTCTACTCGACTGCAAAAACTGGGTTGGGCGCCGCAATACACCTTGCGAGACACCATTGAGGCCCTCTGGGACGACTAAGCGCTGCTTTAGCACTCTAGATCCGCACCTGGATTCTAAAAAAAAGCTGTGGCTGGCAGGCCGGACTGGCAAAGTGTCTCTATTCTATGGCCCGGTCCAAGCGTAACTACGCCTTTTTTGATCTGGATTATACTGTGATCCCCCACGATACCCTGTTTCTGCTGGGCAATTTTGTGATTCGGCGTCAGTTCTGGCGGATCTACTATCTTTTGATCCTGGTGCCGGCCTTTGGCTTGTTCCTCGTCGGTCTGATTGGTCCCCACGGTTTGAAAAGGGCCTTTCTGTGCATTTTAGCCGGGTTGTCTGCCGAGCAGCTCGCGGAATGGATGGACGATTTCTGTGCCCGATTGGAGCGACTGGCCTTTCCGAGTGTGCTGGCCATGATCACACAACACAGGGCCAAAGGCGATTATCTGGTGTTGAATACGGCCAGCCCCCAGTTTTATATCGAACGACTGGCTACCCGTCTGGGCTTCGATGAGGCCATCGGCAGCCAATTTGAGCTCAAGGATCCGATGCCTTTTTGGGTGCGACCGCTGGGACCCAACAACAAGCAGAATGTGAAGCTGGATCATATGCGCCATCTGCTGCCGGCGGAGATTATCAGCGCGGCACAAAGCGGTCAGGATCAGCCAGGCCTCGCTGGCAGTCATGCCTATTCTGACAGTAGCGCCGACCTGCCGCTGTTGCGAGCAGCGGAATTCCGGCATGTGATCCAGCCCTCGGCCAGGCTGCTGGCTATGGCCGAGAAATCAGACTGGACAGTACACCGGCCACCCTTACCTTTTTCAGGGAAAGCGGGGAAATTCCTGACAGCCTTGCGTCAGATGCTCGGTTTGTATCCGATGTAAAGTCGGGGATGACGGAACGGGAATAGAGCGGTGATTTGTATTGCACAACAATCCAGACGGCTGACCGGAGTAACGGATTTGCCAGCGGTCCGGAGGGGAAAGCGCCGCCTGTGGTGCGCCAGATCCGTGCAACGGTTCTCGCTGGTGTTTAGTCTGTTTGTCTGGGTGCTGCTCGGCCAGGCCTGTACCAATTATTCCAGCGATCCTCAAATCGTCAGTACGCCGATTCTGCTTGGCGTCCAGACCGAAGGTACCGGTCATATTCTAACCGTGGCCGCCCAGAATGTGGAGATCGGCTTTCTGGGCTACAGGCTGTACCAGGCCAGCAGTGAATCAGCGTTGCGAGCCCTGGCAGTGGACAATGGCACAACGTGTGGTCCGATCAATACGCAGCCCAATGCATCGGTGGAGTACATCATGGAGGCGAAGCCGGGACAAACCGCCGTGACGGCCGGCACCACCAATCGAGTCTGCGCCTTCAATGCCAGCTTGACGAGTGGCAACTACGTGGGCGTGCGCTCCCTGATTTTCAGTCTGACTGCGGTTGGCACCAGCGAAATCAGCAACGCCCTTTTGATACCATGAGATTCGTCCCTGGATGGCGGTCGGGCTGGCTGGTGCCCGGATGGGGACGTTTGCTGACACTATTGCAGTCGATCAGTTTTTTGGCCATCCCCCTGGTTCTTTATCTGAGAGCATCCATTCCAGCTGGGCCGCCCTGGCTTTTGGATCGCAGCGGTATACCAGACGCGCAAGAATCGATTTTCTGGTTAGAGAAATCAGCACTCGCCTGGTTGGGTATGCTGCTCCTTGGGGAGGTGCTGCGCGCCAGTTTCGGACGAGGCCGAGATGATAACGAATACGCAGCACCCGCATGGGACGAGCGCCCGGCATGGTCCGCCTTGTTGCTGCTCGTCGTTATACTCGGCTTTGCGGTTTATACCGGCCGGTTTTACATCCAGGCCTGGCTGAGTTTCTTTCTGGAGAATCAGGATTTTACCAATATCTCCAGTGCCCTGAATCATAGCGCCCGGGGCCTGGGTTTACTGCGCAGTGGCTATCTACCGGGCGGTCCGAGCGGCAGTTACCTGGCGCACCATTTTGCGCCTTCCCTTTTGATCTATCTGCCAGCCTACTGGTTGGCTCATCGGTGGCCAGCGGCAATGGCACTGCTACAACCGCTGGGCCTGGACTATCCGACTCATTTTGTGTACGCGATTTTACTGGGGCTGACTGCGCTGATCGGCTTGCTTGGTTGGTGGCGCCTCGCTGCCCGCGTATTGCGCAAACAGCAGCTATTGCTGGCGTTCATGGGTTTGTTTGTACTACAACCCGCTCTGATGCACCTGATCGTGTCGGCTCACTTTGAGGTTCTGGTTTTACCGGCTGCGGGCTTTTTTTTCAGCGCCTTGTGGCAGATCAAATGCGATCGGGAGGCTGCCCGTCCAGTTGGTCGGTTCACGCAGATGCAGCTCTGGCTGGCCCTGGTCTTGTGGATCGGGGTCAAGGAAGACATCGCGCCCTATTTATTCTGCCTTGGCCTGGCCCTGTACCTGCATGGCCTGGGTGTTTCCCTGCGCTCAATCGGCCGTAATTTGATGATTGTAACCGCCCTTTATTTTGCGTTTAGCCAGGGGCTGGGGATGCAATGGGCGGGCGGCGGAGTGCGTAGTACCTGGCAACACTATTGGCTGCAGGCGCCGGTTGTGGATCCGGGCAGTTTTTGGAAGCCGGGCTGGTATTTCCTGTTGGCACTGGGTCTTTTGCCACTACTGCGGCTGCGCTTGTTTTTGATCGCATTAGCGCCGCTATTGCTACTACATGCCTGGTCAGAGCACCTTTATCATCATAATTTCCTGGGCCATTATGGCTATGCCCTGCTGCCTGTGGCGGCCTTTGCTACCCTGATGGCCCTAAGGCGCCTGGAGGAACGTCTGCCAGGCTGGCCGTTAGCGGCTGGTCGTGTAGTGCCCATCGCTCTGGTGGCCCTGGCATTGTGGGTCAATCATCAGGATCGAATCGTGCCCTTGCCAGTCCTGCAATCGGATAATAGCGCCAGGGAGCTGGGCGACTGCATCGGTGACCTGTATCGCGAGATTCCGCGGGCCTGCGTATTCAGTCAGGCTGTTTTGAGTCCCCATATGCCGCTTGCCTGGACCGCGCTGCCATTGCGTGTTCCAGCCCCTAATTTCTATCCCCCGGGCTCGCCGCGCGATGCGGGCGCTGTCAGGCGCCATGAGCGGCATCCTTACTGGCTACACTGTGAGCATGTGTTGCTGCTGTCCAGCAGCCTGCGGCCCGAACACTACGAGTGGGGCACAGGCGACCTGGCTGCCTTCCAGGCAGACGCTACGCGCCGCTGCATGTTCCATGGCCACAGCTTGTATGTGCTCCAGATAAAATAGTCCCGACTCGGGCAAACTCTTGACAGACCTCTGCCAGCTGGATCTGTAGTGTGCAGGCTGCTATGGATATAGAAGAGCAAAATGTGGATAATAGCCCGGAACTCCAGCCCAGGGAAGATGCCGACCATTTTCTGGGCTTGCAAGACCTGATCTCTTTCAAGAATACTTTTATTGATACCAATCGCGGCAAACCGCTGTATCTGGTGCGGGTAGAGGAGCTGCAAGGCATCGAACTGCTGGCCTTTGTTGAGCGCTTTCGGGAATTTATCGCCCGCTCGGATACACTGTGTGAAATGGAGTACGCCTTTCATTTTATCGACAAGGAGCGCTGTCTCTTGACCGGCTTTAGTCCCATTCGCACAATCGACGGCAGCACCTTTCCGAATATGGACAACGCCATCGGTCGTTTTCACGAGCGTTCACTGCGCGAAGAGGCTTGCTCGTTCAACTTTGGCATCGCCCGCACGCAGTGTAATTATATTTCCAGTATTGATGAGATTTTCGAGGTTCTTGATCAATCTGCACGCCAGAATCTGAAAGATAATCTGGTGCGCTGGAGCTGGACAATATTTAACAAGGCCAATTCCTATTTTTCAACCAATGCAGATGAAGCAGTGATCCAGCCGACGGTTTATTTTGATGAGAAGGCGCAGATCTTTAGCGTGAAGGGGGGCGAGGTTTTTGTAGGCGGATCCACCTATGAGGGCTATCAGGATCTGATCAATGATATTCCGGCGGATCAGGATATGGACCGTATCGAGCTTCTGATTCTGGAAAAGCTGATTATAGCCTGTCAGAATGCGCCCGGTGTGCTCAAGTTTAACATTTCGCCGCAAACACTATTGGATACATTTCGCATTCACGAGCGGGTGGTCCGCTTTAACCGGCTGCTGCACGCCAATGGTCTGGATCCGCAGCGGATTACCCTGGAGCTGGTCGAGAAATCGTACGAAGAAAGCAACGAAAAAGGGCTGAAAGATGTCTGTGAAGACTTTTTCCAATACGGCATTACCTTTGCGGCTGATGATTTCGGCGTGAAAAGTCAAAGTCATCAGGTCATTCTGACCCTGGGGCAGATGATCAAGGAATTCAAACTCGATCCGATCAGCTTTAAATTCAAACCGGATGAAGATAAAACCAAGTTTCTCGATAACATGGCTTTTATAGCCTATTGCAAACGCCTGGCAGACAATCGGGAAGCCAACATCACAGCCGAAGCGGTGGAAGACCTGGAAACTCTCAATTTCCTGCTCGAACATAAGATCAAGCAATACCAGGCCTTTATTTTCTGCCGCAAGATGCCCATCAACGAATACCGGATCCGCTTTGGCCAGATGCAGGGTCTGCCGCATTCGATCGTGCAACAAATTTTGGGGAACGCCGAATTGCGCCAGGTCCAGTTAGACACAGGTAATATTTTCACCACAGCCATCGAAGCCGGCTTGTGGAGCATGACATAATCAGACCGGGAGCGAGCGTTCAGACTCCAGGTCATGGTGAATGGGAAAAAAAATATCGCCTGTAATAGAACTATTTGCCAGCACAGGTTTGCTAGCAAACATGACTCCACGCATCGACAGGCGGGAGAGTCATGATTTTACTCGAGAGTATCCACCATATTTCCATGGGCAGTGCCGACCTGGCGCGTACAGTCGCCTTTTATGAGGGTATCCTCGATTTTGAGCTGGTGGAACAAAGCGACGCGCATGTGATATTATATCTGGATCCTATCGCCCTGCGCTTTAACCTGGTCGACGACTACGAAGGCCGCAATGCCCATCCCCGCGAGAGTGCGTTGGCATTTATTCTGGATGTGGATGACTTCACGAACGCGATCAACGACCTGGAAGAAAGCGAGATCGAAATCCTGGAAGGTCCCATCGCCATAGAAGGCGGTGAGTCACTGTTGATCCAGGATCCGGATGGCCACTTTCTGGAACTGTTTTACCGCGAATAACCGTCTTAATGCCGGCGCAGCCTGCCGCTGGAAAACGCTGCCGGGCCCGCTTGTCAGGCCTGGATGTTGATCGTATTGCCAACGACCTGAAACGCGTCTTTGACCTGCTGCGGTTTCAGGGCGCCCGATTGTCGCTCGACCTGGGTCTCCAGACGGTTGTTAACATCACTGCCGGGCAAATTGGCTGTGTTTTCACTCTTGGTAATAATCTCGGTTTTGCCCATTACAGGGACTTTTTTCAGGCCTACCTCGGCCCCCAATCGTACTTCCATGGCTTCCGTGCCTCCCGCTGTGTCAAAATAACTGCTTTGCCCAGGTTTGTAAAGTGAAACATGGCTGCCGTGGATGTTTGCCGGACAGCGACTGAATTCGGCATTAACGCCGGATGATCCAATCCGGTGCATGTGAACGCTGCCGGCAGCAAAGTTTACATGCACACCCTTTTGATACGGACAGATCTAGTCCCCCTTATGTGAGGGCGGGATGGTTCCGGAGGCCGGGTTTCAGAAAGCCGCGCCGGAAATGCAACCGCCGGGAGGCGGGCCCTTGTTGGCTGTGGGATCCACATAACATATGACGGGGCATATGTCCAGATTTTTTTTTGTGCGTGAAATTTTCGAAAAATTGGAATTCTTGTCACACCCCTATGATAGGATACAATTGGTAGACTTTTGTCTGCGAAGCGCACCGCCGAGTCTGATGGAAAGCGGGCTGCGATGGTTCTTATCCGCTGTGATGAGCGTCAACGCATACGATCGCGACTCGCAGCCAGGCTGCGGAACCCTTTTATCGTTGCCAAGGCGGCTTCACTTTGAGTAGCATATTCCCATGAGACGTTTCTTGCGAGCCACCCCGCGTCAATGGGCGCTGATAATAACTACCTTTATTATAACTATTGGATTGGTGATTAGTCTGGAGGTTTGGTACCGAGCCCGGCTTGGATTGGGTCAAACAGAGGGTACAGTCAAGCTAACTCATTTGCAGTCCAGGGTGCGCATTGCGCGCGATTCCTTTGGCATCCCGTTCATCGAAGCCCAAAATCAAAGTGACCTGTTCCTGGCGGCTGGATACGCAACCGCCCAGGATCGTTTGTGGCAGATAACAATTCTAAAGATGGCCGGTAGCGGCCGTCTCAGTGAAATGCTGGGGCCAAAGTTGTTAGAATCAGATATCTATATGCGCAGCGTCGGTCTTTTACAGGGCGCGCGTAAATCGCTGGCTCTGATGTCGCCTGCGGAGCGGCATTTGCTGGGACAGTATGCGCGCGGGATCAATCTGTATATCAAGCACAATCGGACTCCGATCGAATTTGTGCTGGCCGGGGTGCAATCGGAAGACTGGCAGCCTGTCGATTCGCTGACTGCCTTTGCGATGGCCAATTACGATTTATCGAACAACCTGCGACCGGAGCTCAGCTATCTGAAGCTGGCTGCCCGACTGGGTTGGCGCAAGGCGGCCATATTGACTCCCACCCAGCCAGATGAACCCTTGCCGGTGGCTCTGACGACGAAGTTAAATGGCATCCAGGCGTCTGAGATGGATCAGATCGCAACCCAGGCAGCCAGTGTGCTACAGGCGGGCGACCGGCTGGCGCTAGCCGTGAATCCGGCGCGCCATGCGGAGCCCAACCCGGTGCCAGCCTCTAATAACTGGGCGGTGGCCGGCAGACGCACAAGCGGCGGTAAAAGCATTGTGGCCAATGACACGCATCTTTTAATCAGCATTCCTTCCTTTTGGATGATCATGCATCTCAAGGCGCCAGGCTATGATGCCGCCGGGGTGATGATTCCAGGGGTTCCCTTGATCGGCCTGGGCTTTAACGGCAGCGTCGCCTGGGGAGCTACGATGATGATGGCCGATAGCCAGGACCTCTATCTGGAAAAGCTGCGTTCCAATGGGGAACAACTGGAATACCTGTATAAAGGAGAATGGCGCCTGGCTGGTAAACGGATCGAGAGCTTCAAGGTCAAAGGTGCTGCTGAACCGCTCGAGGTTCCGGTCTATAGTACAATTCATGGTCCGCTCTTGAATGGCGCCCTGGAGCGTGAGAGTGCGATTCGCGGTTTACGCCCGCAGCGTCTGCAAACAAAATGGGGCCTCGCGTTGCGCTGGAGCATGCAGGATGGCGAACGCGGTGTTAGCGGACTTTTAGCTCTGGGCCGGGCCAGAACTATCGCCCAGGCTCGCGCTGCTCTGAGCCGGATTGATTCCATGTACTTGAATATTGTCTACGGAACAGCTGATCAGATTGCCTGGCAGACCACCGGTCGTATTCCCATTCGCCCCAAGGGCAAAGGTTTGTTCCCGTCGCCTGGCTGGACTGGCGCGTATGACTGGCAGGGCTACCTGGCCTTTGATAAAAAACCATATGAGATTGATCCCCGGCGCGGCTGGCTGGCCACTGCCAATCATCGCAGTGTGCCGACCGAAACCTCGCCACCGATTACAGCTTCCTTTGTGGGGCCCTGGCGCTACCGGCGAGCCAAAGAAATGCTGGAGGCACGCCCGCTTTCAGATTTCGATTACATGCAGACAATGCAAAGAGATCAAACTTCTCTTTATGCGCGTGATTTATTTAAGGAAATTTACAGTTCTGGAATGCAAGCAGAGTTGCAAAAGGCAGCCAGTCGCTTGTCTGCGGACCAGCGTACTGCATTTCAGTCCAGTTTGGAATATCTCAAGAATTTCGATGCGCGGATGGTCGCTGATTCGTCGCCGGCCGCCCTGGTCGGTGCGTTTTATTATCAATTTAGCCGGGCTGTATTTCTGGATGAGGAAGTTTTCGCATCGAATCCTGATCTTTACTTTCAAACCCAGTATGGTTATACTGCCGGCATGGATCACTTGCTGGTGAATCGGCCCAGTCCTTTTTATGATGACGTGACCACTCCCGATTACCTGGAAACTCGCCCGGATATGATCGCCCGATCGCTGGCGCTAGCCTGGCAGTATTGTCAAAGCGAACTGGGTACAAATCCCGCTGATTGGCGCTGGGGCGATCTGCACCAGTACTACTGGAAACATCAATTGAGTTACGGTCTGGCCGCTCTGGGCTACTGGCTTGACATGGGTCCGCAAGCCGCCGGCGGTGACCGGAGTACATTAAATGTATCCGGTTTTAATTGGGGCCAAAGCTTTCAGACGACCTGGATTCCGGCTATGCGTTTGATTGTGGATTTTAGTCAGCCGGACCCGGCCTGGCTGGTTACTCACACGGGTCAGTCAGGTAACCCGGCATCGCCGCACTATCGGGACATGCAGGCCAGCTTTCTGCAGGTTACTCCGCATCCACTGTCCTTTCAGCCAGAGCGGATGCGGGCCCAGTATACAAGCGTACTGGAATTGCAGCCGGAATGATTCACCGGCATGGCCGTTGGCGTCTGTTTATATTGGTGTGTGATCAGCCTAAACCCTGTGTATGGTTACCAACTCGCCGCTTTGCTTCACTGTAAAATGTGTTGAAAAAAAATATTTTTGCTGATCCGCACCAGAGACATTTAGTATCCGAACTTGAATGCTTTCACCCTTGTCCACATTGGCTTCTCCGCTCAGATACAAAATCGACCGCGTCCGCAGGAACATATCCAGTCCCTCTGGACATTGGTCCGACTCCAGTTTTTGGCACACGGAGGAACAGCCCAGGATGCCGGTGTTGCAATCCAGCCGCTAATCAGCAAGGGCCCGAAAGTAGGCGGCCAGACCAGCAATATCGGCGTCATTTAAAGCCATCGCCAGGGCTTTCATGGTTGGATCAGGGCGTTCTCCTGTTTTGTAGGCCATCATCGCGGCTACAAAATGATCGACCGGCATCCCGATCAGATTCGGCGCGACCGGACTCCCTGGGCGATGACATCCCATGCACATCTCCGGGTCAACAGCCAGCAGGGGACTGGACAGCAACAGTGATGACAGAATCATTCCTCCCGCAAGTGTGTGCCCACCCTGTTTCATGATCGATTTCAATGTTTTCAAAAAAACGCCCCGTTATGAAAAAGTACCGCACAATACGAATGTCAGCTGCCTGGTCAATACTATTTGCCTGCAAGATCATCGCATAAATCCATTGTTCGTTAGATTTACTAACGCTGCATCGGATTGAGCGCTGAATCCTTTGAGCTATTTATAAATTCGCTTCTTTTGGAACAAAGAGGCGGCGCTATCCGACCCGCCAGGGTACTACTGTTTATGATGCCCATGATTTCAAATATGTGTTGAACCATAGCATTGCTGCATTCTTATGATGGTATTGTTGCTGAAATCCATGGCGCGGGATGCTCCTCTGGTGATCATAAGCGCGAAAACAATCCAGGACTTTTCAGGAAGATTGCCCCCATCGCCGTAGAATTTCCGCAAAATCCTGGATCTTGAAGGGCTTGGCGATAAAATCGGACATACCGGCTGCCTTATATTTTTTTTGATTTTCTGCAAGTACATCGGCGGTCATGGCGATAATGACCGGCCTGGCCTGATTTTTTCTGTTCATTAAGATGGTTTTGGCAGCCATGATACCGTTTTTGAGCGGCATATGAATATCCATAAATATTAGATTATAATCCCGGGAGTGGGCCATCGCAATGGCTTGTTCTCCGTCCCGGGCAATGTCTACATGGTAACCCATATTGGCAAACATGCGCAGGGCAATTTTGAGATTGATTTCATTGTCATCCACAACAAGTATCCTCAGGGGCTTGACTTTTGCCAGGGGCCTGTCCAACTGATACCTATTGGCCCCGCTTGCGGTCTTGTTTCCTCTTTCGCGGTTTTGGATCGCGTGTAGTACGATGTTAAAATAAAAAGTGCTGCCTTTACCGGGAACGCTTTCGACCCAGATTTTACCGCCCATCGCCTGTACTAGCCTGGCGGAAATGGCCAGGCCAAGTCCGGTTCCGCCGTACGTCCTTTCAATTCCTTCATGAGCCTGTACGAAAGGTTCGAAAAGCTTTTTGATTTGCGATTTGGCAATGCCTATGCCAGTATCGCTAACGGCAAATTGCAGGTAATTTTTTTGGGATGATTCGTTCAATGTCGCCCTGACCGAGACTCGACCTTGTTGTGCAGTGAATTTTAAGGCATTATTGATTAAATTTATTAATATCTGGCGAAAGCGAACATCGTCACCTATAACTAATTCGGGCAATCCGTGCGGCAGATGATGGCTGAGCGAAATCTCCTTGGCCTTGGCCTGGGTTTGCAGCAAATTAATGACATAAGCTACGGAGTTGGCAATATGAAAAGGCTTTGTTTCCAGAACAATCTTGTTTTCGGATACTTTGGAAAAATCCAGCACATCATTAATGATTTGCAGCAAATCCTTTGTGCAATTCTGGATGGTTGCCATAAAGTCGGATTGTTCCTCGTTCAATTCCGTTTGCAGCATCAATTCGGTCATGCCAAAAATACCATTCATCGGTGTCCTGATCTCATGAGACATCGTTGACAGAAAGGAAGTCTTGGCCTGATCGCTTTCTTTGGCTTGCCGCAGCGCTGATTTCAGCTCCTTCGTTTGATCATCGATAATCACTTCCAGGTTGCGTGACTTTTCCTCAGTTAGATTGTACAACAAGATAAAGCGATTGTGCAACAGTTGCGCCATGGAAATGAGCAATACAACAAAGCCGTATTCCAATAAATAGATGAAGTTATATACATTGGCTCCCACCAGAATATCATTGGCGCTCAGCAGAAAAAATGCCAGAATCGCCAGTATGATGCCGAGTATATCTTTAGCACCCTGGCGGTAGCTTTCAATTAATAAGGTCGTTAAATACAGCATCCCGCCGAAAAGCAGCAAGTAAAGCAGCGTAATAATTTCTTGCGGTTGGGCCTCATAATAAGTTAAATTGAACAAGGTTACGGTTTTAATCGCCGGATGTTGCGTATTAACTGCATATTCTGTAAATACCGCAATGAGACCGATTGGCAAGTAGACCAGTCCAGTCACTAACCAGGTGATCAGATTAACCTTCCTTTGCACCAGGTGAAAAATAAAAATAAAAAAAACAACTGAAATGATTGAAATGAACAAGAATTGGTATCTTTGCCAGAGCAATCCTTCGGCAACTGAAGTGCTGTTATACAGCCCGGCAGAAATAAACAAATAACCTGCGATGGCCAAACATACCTGAAAAAAGGATAGATGCAGCCTGTCCTTTTTGCCTTTATGATAATAGCTGAGTAGATGAAAAAAGCCGATGGTGATGGATATAATACCAATGCATAAGGTTGGGATCGACGCGGCTTTCATCTGGATTCAGGTAATACTAGATATCAAACAGTCCTAGTGTCAATTATTTCAGGGATACCCTGTAAACAAAATACTATGGAAAATTCAATTCCGGTATTAGAGGTGCTGCCTGTCTGATCTTGCTTGTCTTGTGTAAACATAACAGGCAGTTCAATTTCCGGGAATTTTGCACGAGCTCAAAGTTCTCTATGCTCAGAGCCAGTTTAGCATGTCCCAAAACTCTCCATGGTATTTGGGACAGCCTCTCCGGGGAAAGGCAGCGGTGGCCAGAATTTATGAAATTGAGAACAATTATCAAAAAGTATTGACAGGTCTGTTTCCGCTTCTAATCTGCCGTATGATCAACAAAAAGCGGAGTATGCTGCTTTGGGGCCTGATGTTGCTTTTTTTTGCGCCGGCGCTTTACGCCTTTGGGCTGGCTGACTTAAAGGAATACCTGCACACCCGTTTGGGCGCCGATCGGGTTACAAGCCAGCAGATACAGTTAAGCCGGTCAGAGTCAACATGGCTGCAAGCCCGGTTGGGAGTTGCTACCAATCCAGGGCAGCGCTTTTTTAGCATATACCGCGCCGATGAGTTGCTGGGTTGGGCCTTTATCGACACCCATCGTGTTCGGACGCGCAGTGAATCACTGTTGATAGTAGTTAACAAGCAAAAGCAGGTGGCAGCGCTAAAACTGCTCCGGTTTTTAGAGCCGGCTGAATACAAGCCTCCCCGGCGCTGGCTGGCCACTCTGGAGGGCAAAGGCTCGTCCAGTCCATTGCGGGCCGGCGTTGACCTGGATGCAATCAGCGGTGCCACGATGACTAGCGTTGCGGCAAGTCGGGCGGTAAAAAAAGCCCTGCAGCTTTCAGTTCTAGTCCATAAAAGACTTGAGGAATAATTGCTCTTCAAACTAGTTATATGCGTTTTTTACTGAGCGGCAACCTGTTTCAATTAAAAGGCCCGCGCCAACTTGTGTTGTGGGTGCTGGCCCTTTCACAGCTGGCATTGATACTGCATGCCTTGTCGTATACAAATGACTGGCTAGAACGTCGTTCGGTGCATCAATCCACCTTGATTGCATTCGATGTTAATTTTGCAAAGCCATCTGAACCTGCCTCAAATAACAGTCGCAGCGCTGATCTCCTGGAATCCCCGGAGTCAGGACCGGGTGACACGCAGGGCACGCAGCTGGATAAAGTCATCATAGAAGCCTTGCATATCGATTTATTTTTATTCTCTTTTTATTTTCTGTTTATAGGGAGCCTGATAATACAGATGCCGGTGCAATCTGCCTGGCCTCCCCGGCTTATACGCATGCTGGCTCTCAGTCTCTTGCTGTTTTTACTAACCCGTGCTCTTGCGGCTATATGGCCCCGCTTGCTTTTGCTCGAGTTTGGTCTGGGTGTCTGCTTCTATGCAGTGTATGCCGGCATCAGCCTTGGGATCTTGCGGATCCTTTTTTTACCGGGCAGGCGTTGATATGGCCGCAGTCCCGCGTAATAGAATCTCAAAACACATGCCGGCCCTTTTGGGGTACTATGCCTGTTTTGGGCTACTGTTGCTGCTTAGCAGTCTGTGCTTGTATTGGATGGACGACGGTTTTGATCTGGCCGGGGTCATCGAAAAATACCGCGGCAGTGAAGAGATGCAAAAGATTTTCGCATCCCGGCCGGATCGCTACAAAAACGCTCCGGATCTGGCCGGCTGGTGGAAAAAGACGTGGCCCCATGCAATCGCATTTGGTTTACACTTTTTTGTATCACTGCATTTGATTGGCAGCTTGCTTGGCCATAGACGGTGGTTGACCGGCTTTAAGGTGCTTTGCTATTTGATCTTGCTGCTGGAGCTGTTTGTTCCTTGCTTGTTTTGGGTTCTGCCGCTCCTCGCGGCCGGCATCCTGCGTATTGTAATTTTTATTATGTTTATATTCATTGCGGCAGCGCAATCAGTTTTGCTCTTGAGCCTGGCCTTCAAAAGCAAAACAGTTGTAGCGGGCGCTTTGGGCTGAGCAGTTCAGGATCACCATTCGCATGGTTTTTTGAGAGCATACCCGCCGGCAACAATCCGGGCAGAAACTATAGTCCCGACGGGTTCGCTTTTACACCGGGTATCTGTTCTGCACCAGGTTTTATATGTTGAAGCCCACCGCCATTTGAATACGATCAATTTTATTATTGGATGGGTTTCGTGATTCAATGTCCTTGTGGTAGCGTGACTTTGAGCTTTGACGCTCATACTCGGCCTTGACGACCACACCCGGATGGGGGAACCATGCAGCTCCCAGGCTTACTATACGCTGGTCGTTGGTTCGATCGGCAGTCCCTATAACACCATAGCTTTCCAATGCGCTGTCGCTGTTTGCAATAACACCCAGGTCGCGGTTGCCCTTGTCCAGGTTTGCTGTAGTTTTGCAGGTATTGTTCAGAGCTGCACAGATCAGATCCAACTGATCTTCCCTGCCGCCCCAATGCCGCTCGATTGTATGCTTTTGGGTATTTACATACTCCAGTCGAATATAGGGATACAGCTTTTGGTCAGTATTAAAAAAGCTGAGCACATTAAAGCCAATTTCGCCGTAAGAGCCTTCCACAAGCTTGCCTATGTTTTGGCCGGTAGTCTTGTTTAATTCGCGGGTATCATTATCACTGATCCAGCCCTGGACAAACATGGCCTGTCCCATCCAGGCTCCCTTGCGCAGAGTGATATGTCCTTCAGCAATATGAACACGTACGCTGCCTTTTTTGTTCTGATTAGAGCGCATGGACTGCCAGGCCGCCTTTAGTCCGCCCTGTTCGGTCCAGCTGTCCAGTGGGTCGTGCAGCCGGTTCTGCCAGTTAATCCGCTCGATTTCACCCTGTCCGCTATCTCCACGATAATAGGCAGTGCCCAACTCGATCCCTTCAAACAAATTATATTTCAAGGCGATAAAGGCGGCCAGATTTTCAGCCCTGGACTCGCTGCCCTTGGTGCGTCCGCCCCGAATCCAGCTCGATTCACTGAATTTTGCGCCTCGAGGGCCATTGACCACGCCAATTTGATAATTCAACTTATCAAACAGGTCCCCATGCATTATGAATCCGATTTCGCGCCAGGTAGATGGTATGATGTAGCTTTCGCTGCGCGGGCGCTCGACAGCCAGAAAGGTTGTCGGCTCATGCCGAAGATTTACTGGACCAACCGGCAGCAGGTTCAAACCGGGCCGCAGTTGCAGAGCATCGGAAAACTTGAAGTTTATATACGCCTGTTCTACAAATACCTCGCCAGAATTTACGGCAGTGCCGCCGGCTGTCTTGCTTTCAAAGCCGGCATGCTCGTATTCAAATTCTGTTAACAGATCAATCCAGTCATTAAAGCGATATTCAGTTAACAGAACAACGCGATTGACATCAAACTGATTCGTTTTGTAGTCCGATAAGTGATCCACATATTTTATCTCACCATAAGCCCCCCAACTCAGACCCTCGGCGATATTTGACATGTCACCCAGCAGGCTGCCTTGATTTTGCTTTTGCCGGAGCTCTTGCAATTCCTTTTCGAGCCGTTCCAATCGCTCCTCAGTATTTTTCTGATTCTGAGCCAACAGCCAGCAGGGTTGACCTGCTATCAGAAAGGCCAGGCAAACTTTTATGATTTTGATATTCATTCTCACCTCAATTAGATGAGGCACAGTCCTGGTTCAAGAGTTTGCGTCAAGCAATTATGAAAATGAGAATAAATATCATAATTGGGCCGCCAGTGAAAAATATGTTTGCTGCCCTGTGTGTCAGGGCGCTGTGTTGGCAATTGTAGCGACTGCCGGATGGGCGCTGTCCTGCTGACACCCTTATCTGTATACTTCACTTTCCAGTGGACCATTGATGCCGCTCGTCCATGTCGGGGCTTGCGGGCTAGAAGCAAGGCTTCGGATCATCTTTGGCGATAATAGAAAATCAGTTCAGGAATTACTGAAGTCAATGATCCACTCAATTCCGTATTTGTCGCGCAGCATGCCAAAATAGGATCCCCAGGGGCTATCACCAGTCGGCACTTCTATTGCTCCGCCCTGAGAGAGTTGATGGAAAATCTGGTCTGCTTCATCCTTGCTTTCCACACTAACGATAATTTTACTGCGGTTTTCATTTTCGTTGACTGGCCCCATGCTTGCAGGAACATCATTGGCCATTAAGAAATTATCTTTTCCAATTGATAAGGTAATTTGCATAATTTTATTAGCTTCGCTCGCGTCCAGAGGATGATTCGGGTCGCCAGGCAAATCCTTAAAGCGGACTATTTTTGTGATTTCGCCGCCAAAGACAGATTTGTAAAATGTAAAAGCCTCCTCAGCGTTACCGTTGAAGTTGATGTGCGGATTTAATGTTGCCATAGTTTCCTTTTTAAAGCTAATGCTTGAAAGTGATAATCAAAAGTGGACATGATAATAGATCTGATCAACATTGCACCGGCGACTATTCCTGTTTTGCAGGCAGCCCGTCATGTGCATATCAAATACAGTAGTGCGCTGTCTGTCCCTGTGGCCACTTGTATCCAGGCTTCCGTTTCGGCAATCAATTGACCGAAAAACGGCCCATCGCTTTTTTTTATACAGGTCTATGAAAATGAATTTAGAAAGCAGTAACCCGCTTCCTGTCGTCGCCATTTTTCTGACAGGAATACTCTGGGTTGTCTTCTCAATCCCGGCCCAAACTACCGGCAATGCCAATTGGTTAAAGGCCTACGAATACTTAAAAAAGAAGGACTGCGCGCAGGCCATTCCGCATCTGCTGTAATCAATAGCGGAGCAGGAAAAGATTGTGCATGCCTATATTAATCTGAGCTATTGCTATTATGCGGGCGGGCAGTATGCCAAGCGACTGGACATAGCCATAGAGGGACATCGCCTGTTTCCAAAAAACGCAGGTATGCTGGCGGAGCTGGCATACGCTCATCATGGGCTTGGCTGGTTGTCCATGCAAGAAAACAAACAGACTGAAGCCCGCCGCCATTTTGAAAGGGCCTATGAGCTATATCCCGAGGGTGTTGATATTATTGCGGCATTGGCTATAGTGCTCCGGTCGAGCGATAAGGCCAGTGAGGTGTATCGCTCGGTTACACTACTGTTGGAAGCGCGGCAAAAAGATCCTGCGAAATCCTATATTCAAAACAATTTGATTGCTGCCTTCGAATCGGCCTTGCAGCATCATGTCAAAGAGCGCGATTACCAGGCGGCCGAAGAGCTGATCGATCAGATATACCGGGACTATGCCGGGCATCCACGCTTATATCAGCAAGAAGATAAGGAGCATCTGGATGTGATCAATACCCTGGACATGATTATCCAGTCCCCCTATTGGACCCTGCCGGATCAACTGCATCCTGATACGAAAGCTTTGTTACAGCTAAGTGAAAGCCTGGGGAGGATTTTGGGACGCTGGCCTGATAATTACCGTTTGCGCCATACTCTGGGGGTGGCTTATACCCTGCTCGGCAAAGAACTGCAAGGAACCAAAGTCAGGGAGCAGGCTTATCAGGATTACCGTCGCCTGTATAACATCAAGGAGCCCCTGATCCTTCTGGATGTTCCACTCAGAGGCCGCATTTATTCTTTCACCCGGTTTGACGATCAGGGAATATCACCCAAATCCCATTCAGGCCTCTGGCACCATGCGATCGATTACACAATACTGCACCCCGATCGTCTGCAAAATATTTCATATGATAAGCCGGTTTATTCTCCGGCTGCAGGAACAGTCACAGCGATTCTCAATACCCATCCGATTGATTCCTATATTCGCCTGGAGCTTGATACCAGGCTGAGCCTTGAGATGGTTCATTTTAAGCCGGGCTCAATTGCTGTTAAAGTTGGTCAGAAAATCCGACAGGGGGAGTACCTGGGAAAGCTGGGCTGGTCTGAGAATGCCCACCTGCACATGCATATCTGGAATCGCTATGGAGTCACCATCCCGTACAAGTTTCGCCAATTCCGCGATAAAGAGGGCCTATCGCAGAAAAATGCGATGCCGGTCAGAGGACAGGCTTTTTTCTACCCCTGATTGCGTGCTGATTTTGCCGAAGGTTTTTGAAGGTCCATAGGAATGCAGGCCAGGTAGCCAGTCTGCTTCAATGGCCTAACTCTATCCAGTCACTGGATTCAACATTCCAGTTGGACTCACCGTTCTGCACAGCCCCGAGAATAATGCGCAGTTTCAGATTTTTTTTGTTGCCCGGCTCCTGGAAAAATTCCAGCGGAATCCGGGCTTCCAGATTCTCGGCAATATCCATGTGGATACCGCTGTTAGAAGTTCGCTTTTTGTTGCATTCCCAGGCTGTCCTGATCTCAAATTCGGGACTGCTGCTGTTCAGGCTGAGCTTGCAGATGTCGTTAAGTAATCTGACTTGAATGCCCATGTTTGTGCTGCTATCAGGCGAATCTGATCTTTTATTATGGTGGTAACAATCAAGGACCCTTGACATCAGAAAAATTCTGGGTATGATAGATTGTCCTGCCGCTGCCTGCAGAACCAATGCCGATGTATTTTAACTCACGGCGCAGAATATTTTTTCTGTGTCCGGGTGAAGTAATCCATCCCCAGACGGTTTTTCTTGCCAGCTCGCCGTATGTAAGCCCCTCGCTATTTCTGGAAATATTCTCGGCCCATAAAGCATTCGTAATGCCTGCTTTACGAAACCTGTCTTTTACAGTTTTTTTACCGGGGACTTTGCTATCATGAGAATAAAAACCGAGTCTGAGCATATCCCGGGAGTGTCCGGAGGCTGCCTGGTCAAGAGCAGCGGAAGGTAGAAAAGCTGGAATTCCATGTTTTCGTCGCGAGCGATTTGTCTCTGCGAAAATAGCGCTGTGCAGCAGCTTCAGGTCCAAATTATCCCGGTCTACTTTTCTATTAAAATGATCATCGGTATACGGTGCCTCCCACCAGCCTTCCAGCCAGCTGGTCTGCTTCCAGACAATACTGCCGGACTTGTCAATCAGATAGCCGATACTTCCATAGGGCTCAATATTTTTTTTTACCCAGGCCAGTCCATGGCGAAAGGGTGTACAAATAGTGTAATCAGCGGGTATGATATTTTTTCCCTGTTTGTTATAGTAACCGCATTGATTGGTTTCGTTTTTGTAATGTGCCATTCCGTCAGCAAAAGGATTCGGCATCGCATTAAATGTACGTGAAAACAGCTTTTGGCCTTTTTCATCGATATAGCCGCATTCCAGATTCGGGGGCCTGCCTATACAGACCCCATAAGTACCTTCGGCCGCATTCTCAATATAGGAATAGTACGGTTTGACTATTACTTTTCCATTATAATCTGCGAGACCCCTTTTCTGATCCTCTCCGATGATCATCAGTTTTTCCGCAGTCAATTCAATATGTTTCCAGGGAAGCTTTCGAAGCAATTTCCCGCTGGTATTCATCAAATAGGTCTCTTTGTTTTGGCGTACAATCGCATAACCATTCCTGAAAACCGAGGCATATTCGAATATTTCTGGAAAAGCACGCTTGCCGGCCTTGTTTAGATACACAAACCGAAGCTCGGGAGTTCCCATTGTATTCTCGGCGAAATGTCCTAGTCCTAGATGCGTGATATTTTGGACATTGTCGCTGCTAATCAGAATACCAGCCTTTTTGTCAATATAGGCGACTGCATAGGTAGTATTAGCTGATGTCAGATTTTGCACTCTGGCTATACCTGATTCATCAAAAGGCTCGAGGGTCGTTTTCTGCATGGGAAAAAGAAATTTTCCAGCGTTGTCGAGATAGCCGCTTCCATCGGATTTGTCATAAACAATTCCAAAACCGTTTTGGAAGAACTCGGATGCGCGGTCGAAAAAGCGGTCAATGAGGAGTTTACCATCCGCATCTACATAGCTGTAACGAAATTTATGATTCTGCACACGCAGGGCGCCGTCCCGAAACTGGCTGACATCCCTGTACTGCTCTGATGTAAAAACAACATTTCCGCGCTGATCGATAAAAGAATAGAATCTATCGCCTGGAAGTTTTACCTTTGCCCTGCCGCTGTGAAAGGGATGGGCAGTTTGAAAACGCGGCTGAATTAAGAATTGGCCGCTTTTATTTATATAACCGCATTTCAGATTTTTATAATCCGGCCCTGTGCAGACATTTGCAAGGCCTTCTGAAAAATTGTTTGGCTGAAAATATTTCGCCGCTATTACTAAACGGCCACTTTTATCTATAAAACCGTATCCGAAAGCGTTTCCGTTCTGCCTGCTGACCATCGCCATGCCGTCTGCAAAAGGCAGTACATTATGATAATCCAGGTTAGATATGACTGTCTGCCCGTCTTTATCCAGGAAATGAAATCTGCCGTTGAAATCTTTGACCAGCCCAAGGCCATTTTGAAATTTCTCTACAGCTTTATATTGCATGGCTGTAATCAGCTTTCCAGCTGTATTTACATAACTGCCTTTCTTCTGCTTCTGACTGTAGGCAGCGGCAATCCCTTCATGGTAATCGCCAACACGGAAAGGCAGCACTGCTGTCTGTCTACCGCTCTCATCGTAGAAAAAACTGGAATCTCCGACTGAGTAATAAAAATGGGTCCCGTTGAAACGCGGAATCCGGGTCAGATCCATGCTAAAAAGATTTTTTCCCGCCGGGTCCTTTATATACCATTTTTTTACTAATGGAGCGTCATCTATCAGTTCCACCCTGATAAAACCATTGGAAAACTCACCGGGCTCCTGCCACTGTTCCGGGATCACGAGCCTGCCTGCGGTATTGATAAAACCCATCGCCATCTCTGCATCGCGTCCTACTGCCGCCATCCCTTCATGGAAGGGATAGGCCTTGCCCCATGCTTTCTGGCTCAGATATTTTCCGTTCGGCCGGATAAATCGGTACTGGTATTTGTCTGTTGTGCTGCTGAAATTATGACCATGAAACATAAAGGCTTCGCAATCTATCAGTGACTCGGGACTGTATGCTCCTTCCACGAGTGCAAAACCGTCTGCTGTAAAATTATAGCTTTCACGCCAGCCGGGTTTGATTCTGACTTTGCCTTTGGAGTCAGCATAACCACCGAGGACTGCCTTTGTGCAGTTCTCTTGTATATGGTACAGAGTCTGGGCATACAGGTCCTGAATGAGAAAAAAAACAAAAATACCAGGTAGTAAGTTTTTAAAAAATTGCATATTGTATTCTGAAGCCAGTTAATCCGCAGTCAATTCAAAAAGATGTGGGTGTCCGGCACTAATGCTCCGGAACTCCTCCGAATGGTAGCGTACCTGCTTTTTGTCAGTGGCTTTGTTTTCATGTGATCCACGCGTTTTTTGCGTTGCGACAGCAGCGCAAAGATCATTGCGGTCCCGGGCATTCCCGGTTACCTGCCATGCAATACACTGATTTTTTTAACACCACACCATGAGCCGTTCCATGCCTGGCAGTGTGCCTCCAATCCCGAACTACACCCGCGTGCTGCTGCAAAGATCGCGGAATGGTACCAGCAGTCCATCTGCGGTACACTCGGCCCAAGTGCCGCAGTGTCAGATCGATTTGGTCTTGCATAGCGACGATGCTTGACATATGGCTAGCTTGCTGTAGGTTAACCGCATATCGTGGGTCAAGAATTGAGTGCAGTTCAATTCGGCATCCGGTGTTGCTTTATGGATTCAAATAAGCTGATAATCGTATTACTTGGTCTGGCGTTAAGCTGTGCCTGTCACGCTCAAAGCGAATGCCGGCCAACAGATCCGACCTGCAATCCGCTGGTATCAGCCATCTCCTACCAGAGTTGCGTTAGTCCCGCTGCCTGGCACCGCTTTGAAGGGACCGTTACCAGCTCACCGCAATTTCTGACGGCAATGACACCTACCTTCGATCAGGGCATGGTCGTGGTTGGCAGAGCGCCGGAGGCCTTTTCCGTTGGCGGTCTGGCCCCAACTCGTCCCCATGCCGGTCCGGCAGATACCGAAGACTGGTCTTTGATCAAATACAGTCGTTTTGGAAATCCGGCCTGGGTTACATTTCTGGGTGGTACTGACAGTGACCCTGGCGATCGGCCCATTTACGTTAATACCACACTGAATGGTGATCTGTTAATCAGCTCTCGCATGCAGGATACTTTTGGAACACCGGTGACCGCTTTTACCGGGGCGGCCGGAGTAGCCGATGCGGCTTATGTCAGACTCGACTCGAATGGCAATTTAATCTGGAATACTTTTTTAGGCAGCGTGGGTGTGAGTGATACGGGTGGAGATATTCGTGAATTTGCTGACGGCCGAGTCCTGACAGCCGCGACCTTGAATGCATTGCCAACTTTTAGTGGATCGGTAACCGGTTCGGCCTACGGTTCATCAGACGCAGCATATGTCATTTTGGGATCTGACGGGACTCAAAAACAGCTGGGCATGTTCGGTGGTACAGGAGCGGAAACTGCCATTGGAGTTGTATTTACAGATGGCAATGCATTTGCATTGGGTGGCCATTTAAGTGCCGCTGTCGATGCTTCCTTCACCAATACCCGCAGAGCTTACTCGGCCGGCAACGACAGCTTTTTGGCCTGGTTTGACAGCAGTGGCCAGTATCTGGCCCATGGATACTATGGCGGTAGTGGTAGCGATGATCTGGCGCGGGTATTGCCAGCCTCCAATGGTGATGTTTATCTGGTCGGAGCCAGCGATCAAAGCTGGGGCTCGCCGCTTGCCGCTCATCCGGGCCCGGGGGTCTGGGCCTATTTTATGGCGCGCGTAGCGGTCGATGGCAGTATCGTCTGGTTGACCTTTTTCGATGCGGGATTAACTTCTCAGCCAAATTTCTTTGGCGCCTCAGTGGCAAACAATGGTGATCTGCTTTTAACCGCTGCCGCCGAAGCGCAGACTGGTAATCCCTTACGAGCCTTTGCAGGCAGTGCTGATATGCTATTGGCCCGCTTTGATCAAAGTAGCGGTAGTCTGATTTTGCACACTTATGCAGGTGGCAGCAGCACCGTTGAGCTGGCAACGGGTGGGGCAGAATCGTGTGATGGGGGTTATTTTTTAACCGGTGCCGGAACGGGAAATTTTGGCTCGCCATTGAATTCGTACCCCAGTGGCAGTAGCCTGGGTTTTTTATCGGTTAAAATCACTGCCAAAGGGCAATTCTAAAAATCAGGATTTTCTGCCTGCAGCTTTGGCCCCCAATTGGGACTTATTGCTCTATTTGCCAGGGCCCTCACAGGTTTTTGCTACTTGAAGTTGCAGAGTGCCTCCAATCCCGAACTACACCCGCGTGCTGCTGCAAAGATCGCGGGATGGTACCAGCAATTAATCTGCGGTAAACTCGGCCCAAGTGCCGAATCGTAGCCGATCTGTGGCCCCACTGTATTTCTACCGGCTCAGTATTCGCTCGTCGCAGTGTCAAAGCCTCTGGTTCGCTCATCTCGACAAGGTTCGTTACCAATCGAGCGCAGAGCAGGGCAACAAATTGACAAGAACTCACTCGTACCGATAAGTTATACCTGTATGAGTACCAGGCTACAGCAAAGCTGGCTTCATTTCACCCCTGAAAATTGTATTTCGTCCCCCTTTTTTTGCACTGATCTGTTCTGAATGTTATGCTCGTTGAAAAGCAGGATCAATTGCATCGCATTGATTCCTGAATCCGGAGCAGCAAAATGAAAGCAGTGACTATTTGGATTTTCTGTATGATCATGATTTTTTGGGCTACAGGAATTCGGGCAACAGAAACGATCAATCAGCCATCACAAAATGATCAGTATTATCCCAAAGTTGATCATCCGCCAGGCTTCTATGAAGGGGTTATTCTTTTTAGCTTGATGGGCGGTCAAACGCTCGCTCCCAGCGGGAGCTACATCAAGGATGAAAAGTACTACGATGATACGGTAAGAACCAGGATCCAGTTGGGTGAATTTGGCCCACCAAGTCTGCTTCAACCGGGGGTCGTGTTTCAACCGGAATATCTGGCTGAGAATATCTATCAAATGGATATTGAATATGGCGTTTGGGAGCATTTTGGCCTCGGACTGACATTGTTTCAGTTTTATATGAACGCCCGCCGTCAGGATATTCATAACTTGCCCAACAATATTGTTTTCTATGATCCCTTGCCAACAAAATCAAATTTGTATCAAGGGACTGGAGCGAGTATGCTGTTCAGTTATCATCCCTTTACAAAGAAATTTATAGATCCTTATTTGGTGCTTAGAGCAGGAGTTGTCGGTTTTACCGGTGAAGGGCATCAAGGGCCATATAAGGACGCAACTCGCTTTAGCAACAAGATTCATAATGGCCTGGGAGCAGTTATCGGCGGCGGATTGGGGACGAATGTATTTATTGGGCGCAAGTTCGGTATAAAGCTGGAAGCAGATTACTATCAGCAGTTCCTGAAATCGGATTTGTTCAGCAAGCGCAATCTGAATACCTATCATGCCCAAATCGGGTTCTTTATGAATGTATCGTCGCTGGCTGCGGATATGTAGATGTTCAGGAGCCTGATTTGGTTATGAAAAAAATTCGGTCCTGGAAAATGATTCTATTGCTTATGGGTCTGCTGAGCGACTGCATATTGCATCCGCCGCTCAGCAGTCCTGTGGTTAAAGCAGGTAAAGCCTTGCATGTCATTCAGATATTCAGCAATGACCTGTGGCTACAAGAGGTTATGTGTCAAAATTCAGTAGATGTGCCCGGCCCGGTTGCTGTAATCTGTGCAGAGAATAGTGCTGCATCTATTCAGCAAAGTATCAAGGCCACGGTGAAAGTATATAATTCAGACAACGTGATGCTTGGAGATGTATTCTTGTCTTTAATGGCCGTGACATGCTATTTGCAGATCAGCAAACAAGCCTTCATTCAATTTGAATTTGATGTGCAAAGTGCAGATGGACATATATCTCACTATACTGATTTTGCTGCAGCCCAAACCGGTGTATGGGCTGTTTTGCCGCTTTATGCCGGCCTGGGTGGGACGATTCTGGGGCACTTACTGAATGACGATTTAAGTCCGGAATCACTGCATTCAGTCTGTATGGAACGTTCCCCCTCTCACTCTTTACTGGATGATGAGTGCATTGCATATCGTCTGCTTCTCGAGGATGCTTACAGCAAGATTGGTAGCCGTTTCCAGTCATTTTTGCTTAAGGATAAAAACAATCAGGCGCTCCGGTTCCCTGAATGAGGTTCGGCCTGGTGGAGAAAAAGCTGAAAGACAAGCGTTGGCTTTGCGGCCTATTGATAATCAGCATCTGGCCTCTCTGGCCGATTTGCTCAGAGGACAAGTCTGATGCAAATCTGGTTTTATATGGTGGCAAATTTACAGATACTACTCTTCTGAACATAGTTTTCAAGCAGAAGACAGATTATATGGATTCATGGTTGGCAGTCGCCGCCATCAACTATCCGTTGGAAGGCAGGTTGCAGCAGTTTAGTTTTGAAACAGAAGCACAGGTGGTACAACACTTTGGAATTATGAAACATACAGAGTGGAACGCCCTGCTGATAGCTCGCTGGCCAGGCTTTGTACTCTCATTGCCATTTAGCGTTGCATTGGGAGAGGGCTTGTCTGTGGCGGCCAGGAAGCCCCGTCTGGAGGAATGGGAAAAAGATTATCTGGCAGGCAGAAAGAAATCGCAAAAAAGCTCACTTGTGCTCAATTATATAATGCTGGAAATGGATTTTCCCTTGTGGACTGATGATTCAGCTGTACGCGGGTTCATCAGGATACACCATCGTTCAGGAGTGTTTGGTACATATTGCCCGCCAACTTGTGGTTCCAATTTCGTCGCCTATGGTTTTAAATTTAAATTACCATAGAATGTTTTCAGCCATCATGGGAGATTATAGCAGTTCAAGCTCGCTCTTTTCGAACATAGACTCAGCGTTTCTAATATACAGATAGCTGTGCTTTTCCAGGTGTTCTACCAATATTTCTGGAAGAATGAACCACATTCAGGATTTGTATCTTTGATCAACGTTAACTCTGCATTTGGAAGCGGGTTTTTAGATTTTTAACTCTGGATCGGCCCACCGGAATCGTTTCACCATCTTTCAGAATGGCATTGTATTGCCCGCCGCCCGCGTTCTGGATTTCAGCAACATGATCTTGAGGGACGATAAATGATCGATGCAGCCTTAGAAATGAATCTGGTAAAAGGGCCGCCAAGGAGTCAAGGGTTTTGCGGTGCCGCAGAGTTTCGCCGTTTAACAAATGGATCAATACATAATTATCGTGGCCTTGCAGGTACTGAATCTCGGTCAATGAAAGCAGGCGAATTTTATCATCCTCCTTTACGGCTAGTAATTTCATATCCTGATTGACAGCCTTTTCCGAACGTATCCATCGTAACACAGATTGATGTAATTGACTTTTGTTAACCGGTTTGGGTAGAAAATCAAAGACTCCGTAACGAAAGGCCTCAATTGCGCGGTCTGTATTTGCCGAGACGATGATCGTCTGAAAACTGCCGGCCACCGCCGTCTGCAGCAGCTCAAATCCGTCGTCCCCATTCAGGTTCAAATCCAGAAAGAGCAAATCGATAACGTTTTCCTGAACAAAGCATTCGGCGGCTGTAAGCGTTGAATGAATCCGGATAGAAGCTGTTTGCAGTTCGGCAATATCCTTCAGGTTGTTTCGCAAACCGCGAGCGGCAACCATCTCATCTTCCACTATCAGTATTCTCATATCCTGAATCTCATGAACCGCCAAGGGGGATGTCTAATTGAACTTGCCAGCCATATTTAACAGATCTGGCCGACAGGCTCCATTGATCGCCATATGATTCATTCATTCTGGACTCAATGTACTGAAAACCCAGGCCTTGACGATTTGTATTGCCCTCATTGGCAGATCGGCCATTGTTGAATACACGAATCTGGAATGATTGGCCGCTTTTACGCACACTGATTGTAAAATAACCCTTGCTTTGATTGGGAAATCCGTGGGTCAAGCCGTTTTCAATAATTGTATGTAAGATGAGCGGCGGAATTGGTTCGTCACCATCAAAATTTCGGGCTCTCAGGATGAACTGTTTGTCATGACGCAAGCTCATGACATCCAGATGCATACGGCACAGTTCAATTTCATCCTGCAGAGGAATCAGATCTTTTTTGCTGTAGTCCAGCATGATCCTTAATTCGTCGGCCAGGGTTTCCAGCAGTTTGCTGGCATTGGCCGGATCGTCCTGCAGCCAGACAATGGTGGCATTTATGGAATTCAGCAGAAAGTGCGGTTGAATATTTTGCTTCAGCAGCTCGGTTTCCAGGCGAGCCAGGTGTTTTTGGGCCGATTCGTTCAGGTTGGAAATCTCAAGCACCTTACGGCGGGCTTCTTCCTTTTCCTGATTGATCTTGTTTATTTTGACCCCCAAACCCATCGATAGCAGACTCATTTCAATGATTGAACCGATTTGCAGCCCGTATTCAGTGAGAAAGGTTGCCGGCAAGATGCCAAAGCCTTTTAGGGAGTATATGCTGACTCCAATAAGCAGTGCTAACCAGGCTAAAAGGAAGTAACGGGCTACAATCGTACCATCCCTGCCGCGCAGGATACCGGCAAAAATAACACATATCGAAAAAAGCAGCACCAAAACTCCGGACAAAACTATATTAAGCGAATAGTCGAGAAAAAAGGAAAGGAGCATCAATCCGAACATCAGCAGCATCAGGATTAACAAAACCGGGTCTGTTTTTTTTAACTGATTTGGCGTATCGAGAAAACTGCGTGTGAACTGCAGGGACCAGAAAAAGGTCCAACCGATCATAAAGGTCAGGCTATGATTGGCCCACCAGGGTTGGCCCGGCCACAGGTACTCGAAAGCAAGTCCGTTTAGTATGAATTGCAGGCATCCGTATCCCGTAATATAAAAAAAGTAATAGATATAGCTGGCGTCACGGATAATAAAAAAAAGGACCAGATTGTAAAATGCCAGAATCAGCACAATGCCGTAGTATAAGCCAAAAATGAATTGTTCCTCATGAGACTGATCATGAAACTCGCTTTCAGTCATCCAGAATAGCGGGAATTCCATTGCGCCATCGGTTTTGAAACGCATGCAGATCGTAAGTTCCTGATTTTGCCCGATGCGAACCGGAAACAGGACTGTACGGTGTTTGATCTGACGACGATTGAACTCGATTGTATCACCGCCCTGAAGGCGGGAAACAATGCGCTTCTTCTGTATCACATACAAATCAACCTGATCCATCAAGGGATAGGCCAATTGCAGCAGCCATTTGGTTTGAGAGCTTTGATTTTGGATTTCAAGTCGAATCCAGTAACTTGATTTGGTGAAACCGAAATTTGGCGTTGCTTCTCCGTTTGCCTGAAACGCATTGTTCAAATCCGGTTTATGAAGAAGGTCCTGAATTGTAATACTGGATTGAGGATCCTCCAGTAGTAACAAATAAGGATTCAGTGAAACTTTGGAGAAGTTCTCAGAATCATCAAGAATAACAAGAGGCCTGGCCATCAAATTATGAAATGAAGTATTAGAAAGCACTACAATCAGAACAAGCAGCTGAATCCAGAAACGATTCAGGTCCCAATGTAATGGCGAAAACAAGGCAATCTGAAAGCCGTGGAAATAATGACGTTTTTTTGAAATCACAGACAAGGCCGATGGAATAATCAATCCTTCCTAAAAGTCTGATTTGGAAATGCCGGGGCTTGATTCGCAAGCGCTTTTTGAAAAGATTGTCATTTTTATAAGAGCATTGTACTCGTTCCCGGGACTGTTTGTAGCCAAACTAACAGTCCTTTCGCAGATCCGGAAACACGAAATGGATGCCGAATACATTGCCGTTTTGAAATATTGCCGGTGTTGGAGAGCCCCAAGCCCTGCTTGGTTCATCGTTATACTCGGCTCGCTCGGCACCCGATGGGCAGCCGTTTGTCCCGCAGGCGGCCATGGCGAGGCCATGTCAAACATAGATGATGTCGCGCCGGTACTCGAGTTTGGGGCAGTCTGGTTGCACAGCCGAACAGCTTTTTGCAGCAGCAAGACAGACAGAGCAACCACCGGTGATATCCCGCCGCAGCCACCGGCAGCCAATCGTCATTGTGTGGCCCCGCAGCGGGCCGTAAATACAATCGGTCGATTACATATCCGCTAGCAGCTGGCCTTTCTTGGCCCAGTTCTCGCGGGATACTTCGTCAATCACAATATAGGTCGCTTCGGGCGGTTTGCCGGCCACTTCCTGCATGACAGTCGTGATCCGGCTGGCGATTTCCTGCTTTTGCTCTTTGGTCAACTGCCCGGCAACTTTAACGTTAATATACGGCATCGGCGGACTTCCTTATTTGCCGGGCTTCAGGAAGCGCATCATGGAACGCAGCTTTTCGCCGACAGATTCTATCTGGTGTTTTGCGTTTTCCGCCCGCATACGATGAAATTCGGGATAGCCGGTCTGGCCCTCTTTCATCCAGTTGTTGGCGAATTTGGCGCCCTTGTTTTTCTGGATGTCACTGAGCACATCTTTCATGTGGGCCTTGACCTGGGCATCAATCACACGCGGTCCGCTGACATAGTCGCCGTATTCGGCGGTGTTGGATACCGAATAGCGCATGCGGGCCAGGCCGCCTTCGTAGATCAGATCGGTGATCAACTTGACTTCGTGCAGACATTCAAAGTAAGCGATATCGGGATCGTAACCTGCTTCTACCAGGGTCTCAAAGCCGGCCATAATCAAATTGGAAACGCCGCCGCATAACACAGCCTGCTCACCAAATAGATCGGTTTCGGTTTCGTTTTTGAAATCGGTTTCTAGAATGCCGGCTCGGCCACCACCGACTGCTGAAGCGTGACACAAGGCTCGCTCCCGCGCCTCGCCAGTCGCGTCCTGGTGAATCGCGATCAGACAGGGCACTCCGCCGCCTTCAGTGTAGACCCGGCGGACCAGGTGGCCGGGGCCTTTGGGGGCCACCATGTAGACATCCACATCAGCCGGGGGCTTGATAAAATCAAAATGGATATTGAAACCATGCGAGAAAACAAGCGCCTTACCAGCACTTAAATTTGGTTCTATCACTTCGGCGTACAGCTGGGGCTGGTGTTCGTCCGGAGTCAAGACCTGAATGATGTCGGCTTTTTGAGCGGCGGCAAAGGGGTCCAGGACTTCAAAACCATCGTTCTGGGCCTGCTCGCGGGTTTTTGAGTCCGGGCGCAGGCCAATTACTACATTCAAGCCCGATTCTTTCATGTTCTGGGCCTGGGCATGTCCCTGACTGCCATAGCCCAGTACGGCGATCACTTTGTCCCTTAGCAGATCGCGATTAATAGATTCATCATAGATTACATTAGCCATAGGGCAAAAATACGACCTGGGGCGCCCTGTAAATAAAAAAGAGGATCGGAAACCCGCCAGGCTGAAGCGCTGGCCATAGTTCGCTCGGCAAGCTGCACTGCACCTGGCCGTTCACGTCAAACCTCCTGTTTGAAGTGAACGGAGGCTACGCAATCCTGCGAACACTGAGCGTCGTCGAAGTGTCGCCAACCAGGTGAGCACAGCAGCATCGCTTGGCTCGGCCAGCAAATTCATGCCAGAGCGGCCAAACGCTGGCGCATTTGAAGGAAAGCAGCAGACCGGCGCAGGCACTTTCGGGCAGGTCGCTTGATTTTACCAGCGTACTCACCCAGCTCGGTCAAATGCTGCCGCATTTGATAGCCAAAGCTTTGTGATTCAGGCACTCAGTGGTGTCGCAGGTGTGAGTCGGGGCGGTAAATCAGGCCGTCAAATGCCGAAGCATTTGGGGTGCAGCTATTGGTTCAACATGGGGACCTGGTGTTGTCCGCAGAAATCTGCACGGAGTTCCGTGTAAAAGTGCCTATTTACAAGCAGATCTGGCACAGAGTTCCGTGTAGAAGGGCCTGGCCTGCCAGGTGCCGAATCCCGGATGAATCCCACACTGAATTCATCCGGGATGGCTGGTGTTTGCCGTGTGCTGCAGGTTGCCGGGATTGGGCGGTGTCGTTTTAGCAGCCCAGATTACAGTTGGCGTCCACATATTCGCGGCCGCCGGCCTTGCGAGTGCAGGCATCATAGCAGTCGTACACCGCTGGATCCGGCTCGCCATTTTCCATGATTTGACCCTGGTTCTCGTAGCATTTGGTCTGACACTGATCCCAATTCTCGCAGCGGATGATCATGTTGGTGTTTTGGGCTTGCTGACCAATCGCAGCCGGTTTGCGGGCCGACAAAAATCCGCCGAAGGACCAGCCAGCGGAGTCCTCGAACACCACCCGGGTCCATTTACCTGTTTTACCCTGAATCAACATGGTCGTATCCGATTGATCCAGGGCTGTCAGCTTGCTGCCATGGGGTGCGAGGCCAACCTTGCGGGCGCTAGTGGCCGGTTCACTGCGAATCAAAAGACCGCTCGGGGCAGTGACATAGACATCCATTGGAAAACTGGATTGCGCGGTCTTATCCCCACAGCTCTGTGCTGCTGCGAGAAGGCTGATCAGCCCGATTAAAAAAAATTTAGAGTTTTGCTTCATGGTGCGAAAGCAGGAAAAAATGACAGCTGTTGGTCAACACAAATTGATTGACTGAAATCAGGAATCAATTGAAAATCAGCTGGTAACGGATATTTTGAGATTTTACAAAAAATATACTATTGTTCCTGGTGTTGCCGGTGCAGCGTCTGCGAACTGGAGCAGATTGACGGGGGACAGTTGGACGATGCTAGCCACAGTTAGAGCGGCTGCACACTGATCCGTTGCTCGGGGACCAACTTGCCATCTACGCTACCCTGGCCCCAGACCCACCAATAGAAACCCTGCAGGATTGGTGCTGTAAAACTCTGTCCGGGCGCCTTTTCAACAATAAGATTCACATCCGGGTGCAAAATGATCGCTTTATCCCGGCTCGCGATCCGGCCAAAATAGTCGCCTCTTTGGTTGCTGTTCTTGTAGGTCACATCCACCGGGATCCAACCGTAGCGCGGGTGATAGAATTCAGCCCAGGCGTGAAAATTGTTATCCGCCCGGATGCCGACCAGGTGACGGGCCGGGACGGCCTGCGTGCGCATTAAAGAAATAAAAATGGAGCTTAGATTGCCGCAATCGCCGCCACCGTTTTGAATAATCTGGTCGATGGGATGAATGCCGGTGTTGGGATTCAAATAGCGGTAGGCCCGGCTGGTGTAGTCATATATATTTTGGGCATAACGCAGTATGCTACCGCCGCTCTTTTTCATCACCATGCGTCCGCGTCCTTTGATGGCGCTGTGATTCGGATCCACGTAGGGTAGATTACTTTCGGTAAAGTAACGCAACTGTTTTAGAACGGTTTTGTCGTAACGATCCGGTTTCTTTAGCGCCTCGATTCTTTTACCCGGCAAGACGACCGACGGTTCGGCTGTAAAATCGGGCTCCAACTCATACAGAGTCAGGTCGGCCTCATAACCGATTTCGCGAGTTTCGCCTGGCCCGGGCAAATCATTGCCAGTGACTGTGAAGCGAACATATTTCGCGCCGCTGTTTTTTGCGCTTAGGATCTCGGCACCGGCTGTGGGGCGAAAGCTGTTTAAATCCTGGTAGTGGTTACTTTGTGGATAAGCCAGGATAATCACGACTTTGCTGGCAGTGTAGCCATTGTTCTGCAGAGCGATCCTGTTTACCAGGCGGTGCTGCGCGGGATTCAGCTTGCGTACGCCGGTCTTATCGGGACTCGCTCTGAGACTGCTCGTTACGAGGCAGCTTAACAAAAAAATCAGACCCACTGTGGAATATAGACCTGACCTGAATTTTATTACAGCTTGCAGCATGGATGCTTCCCCCGGTTCTCCCGTTTTAGATCGTATAAATCGAAAAAAAGTTCTCAGCATTTCCCAATAATAACCGGGCCGATTCAAGGGCAGTCATACGAACACAATCCGTGAATTTTTTATTTCTTTTTACAAATTACACTATACGCATATGGCTTGAAAATCTGGCCATTGTTCCAGACGATCTGCCATGTCAGCTGATTACAGATTGTTTGTACTGGTCAATAAAATTTTTATAGGGAATCTGGCGACAGGGTACAGGTGTTGAGCGTGCCGCCTGATCGGCAAGGCAAATTTGCGATCTGTAGGCGTATCCAGGCCTGACATCCGACTGCCAGGCAGCTCAGGGCGCGATTGCCGGGATCATTGGCTGCGGCGCTGGCAGTAATCAAGTACATGTGGTGGAATCGGAGCGTCTTTGGGCAGTGCCGGATCGGCAATTGGATCACCGCAGATTTTCCGCACGGGGATTTGGCCGGCCCAATAATCCAGATCCAGGTCTTCTGGATTGTCCTGGGGCGGTGAGTCGGCGACCTTGGCTGAGGCGCTGATAATTCGTAGCTCCAGCACGCGGGTGGCCAGCAGCTCATTGGCATTGGGCGGTCGGCAGTGCTGCCAGCGGTCTGGTACAAAATGGTTGATGATTGTTTTCAGTCCCTGAAGCTTGTATGCGTCGCTCTCTAACTCACGGACCGCGCAGAACAAATTAACAGAGCGAAAGTTTACTGAATGATGAAAGGCCGAGCGGGTCAGTTTCATAGCATCAAGATGAAAAACACTGACCGTTGCCTCGCCGGCTTCGATCAGGGCGCTGGTCATCCGGTTTTTGGGCGATCCATGTAAATACAGGCAGTCCTGCCGGCGGCCGAAATTAATCGGCTGTAAGAGGGCGCGTCCATCCAGGTTGAAAGCCACCGTGCAGATTACAGCCGCATCAAGGATGGCGTAGATGGTATCTTTGTCGTAGCTTGCCTTGTGGGCGCCGCGTTTGACTGTGTTAAGATCGGTTTTCTCGAATTGCATATCCTGCTCCAACGACTCTGCCAGGCTGCCCGGTCCCGGCGGCAGGGCGAGCCATTCTTGATCCGGGGATCGGTAGCCCGACGGGCCGGCATTGGAGGGCGCCCCTGACCGGGCGTGAGTGTCTGTTATACTTGACATGCCAACAGGGCCATACTGTCTGCATGCAGCAATCGTTATCTGGAACTATTGCCAGATCATGCGCCGCAGCCATGCCAATCAGAATCGCCGAGCTTTATGGCTCCATCCAGGGAGAGGGTCACCATAGCGGGTTGCGCTGTTTTTTTATTCGTACGGCCGGCTGCGATCTGCGCTGCCAATGGTGCGATAGTCCTTCGGCTCTACAGGCTTCAAGCGGTCGACTGTACTCTATTCCTGAAATTGTGGACCAGGTGCCACCGGATGGGCCCTTGATTCAGATTACCGGCGGCGAGCCCCTGCTGCAAATCCAGGCTGTGCTGGAATTGATAGCCCAACTGCGTCAAGAACGGCCGCGGTCCAAAATACTATTGGAAACCGGTGGTCACATTTCTTTACAGCCGTTGCCGGCCGATATCCATATTTGCATGGATATCAAGCTGCCGTCTTCTGGTGAGGATCAGCATGATTTTCGAGCGAATCTGCCATTTCTGAAATCCGCCGATGAAATCAAGTTTGTGATCGCCGATTATGATGATTATGTAGTAATGCGGCAATGGATCCGGGCGGATCGGCTGGCGGATTATTGCGCCATATTGGCTTCGCCGGCCTGGGGGCAGTTGCAACCAGCCAGCCTGGCGGAATGGATTCTGCGTGATTTATTGCCTGTGCGCATGCAGGTCCAGCTGCATAAGATTATCTGGGGCAACCGCGAGGGCATTTAGCACTTGCCGGCTGACCAGCCACGCGTTTTTCGTGTTTAAAAGATCGCGCCAGTCGGTTGATTTGCTTGATTGGGCGCGGCTTGCCAGTTAGCCAATATGCAGTCGATTCAGGATCCAGCAGCGCCGTCAGGGGCCGTCATCTTGCTGAGCGGCGGGCTGGATTCCGCGACTGTGCTGGCGATGGCTCACGCACAGCAGTATCAATTGCACACCATCGCCTTTGATTACGGTCAACGTCATCGAATTGAACTGGAACGTTCCCGCCGTATTGCCGGGAAATATAATTGCGATCATCGCGAACTACGGATCGATCCTGGCTTGTTCCTTGGAACTGCTCTGGTGGATCCCAAACTGAATGTACCCGACTATGATCCATCCAGTACGGGCATTCCGATCACTTATGTGCCCGCTCGCAATGCATTGTTTTTAGCGCATGCTCTCAGTCTGGCCGAAAGCCTGCAGGCCGCAGCGATTTTTATCGGCGTGAATGCGCTGGATTATTCGGGTTATCCGGATTGCCGACCCGAGTTCATTACCGCCTTCCAGGCAATGGCTCGCCTCGGCACCCGCACGGGTCTGGCAGAAAAAGCCATCCGCATTGAAACGCCTTTGATTCAGATGAGCAAGGCTGAAATTATTCGGACCGGTGCGGCCTTGGGCGTCGACTACGGCCTGACCAGTAGTTGCTACAACCCGGACCTGGTCGGCCGGCCTTGTCAAAAGTGCGCTAGTTGTGCCCTGCGGGCCAAAGGCTTTGCCGAAGCTGGCCTCCTGGATCCTTTGATGAGCTGATTGGCCCGCCGATTGGCTGCTGATTTGCAGCAATAAAAAAACCGGAACCTCCTCAGGCTCCGGTTTTCAGGTTTCGCAGCCTGGCAGCAGATCGGCCAGGCTGTGGTAAGAATCGCTTGCTCGATGCTAGATCAAGCCATGTGCTGCTTGCTGCGGCGGCTACCCACAATCCACAGGATTGCAATGATTGCTGCGGCCAGCAAAGTGATCGACAGAGCCATCATAAGGGAGAGTGGTCCGCCGTTACGAATACTGGCCATCATAGCAGACGACAGTGCGACCTGATTCGAGTCGTACGAATTGTAGACTACAGTGATCGTCTGGCCGGAGGCTGGCACAGCAGAGCCGTAGAATACCAGGCTGTTGCTGATCGAATCATACATGTAGCCGTTCTCGGCATTGCGGTCAATCGCTGCACCGTTGACCGATACGGCGATGGAGCTGGAAATCGGAGTCTTGGTCAGTTGATAGGCGCTGGCCGAACCGACACCCTGGCTGGCAATGATATCCAGGAAGGCGCTAAAATCATTGGAGCAAATGCTGGAAGATGCACCGCCGGAATTCTGGGCTGTTGCATAGATTTGCGTGTCTGTGGTATTGCTGGAGGTGGCTTTGGTGCCGTTGGTTCCGGTGCACTTGCCAGGCTGGCCGGTCGCGTCCAGGCCGATGATGGCGTAGACCCGGTAGTTGTTGCTGGTAAAGACATTGCCGCTGGTATCAAAAGTGGAGCCACCGCTGTAGCTGGAATAGGAGTCGCCTTCATCGCTCAGGATTACGACAGACAGGCTGGACTCAGAGCGCGGATGACCCTGGCTGATCACGCCGCCGCCAGGCAACAGGCTTTTTTCGGAGAAGTACAGACCGCTTTCTGTGCCGCTACCATTGATGCCGGCCTGGATGGCGTTTACAAATTCGGTGCGACCATTGGTGAAGCCGGGAGAGCGCAACGTGTCGCTGTCGGTTGTAATAACTCCGATTTGAAAATCACTGCCGCTGCCTTCGATGCGATCAAAGAAGCTGGTGGCGACATTACTGACCGCAGTCTGTTCCTGGGCCATGGAGCCGGAATTATCCACCACAAACAGGAAGTCCGCTTTGGGAGGACCGACGCTGATGAAGGTATTGGTATATACACTCTGCTCCGAAGTGGAAGGACCAAAGTTGGTTCCGTCCAGGATACCGGTCAACACCGATTCAGCCTCATCGTAGCCGCTCTCTGTGCTGGTGCCGATGCCCAGCAACACGCCGGATTCCGAGTCGTAGGTGATCTGCACAGTCACCCGAAATTCGGTATCGCTGCTTTCATCCACGGGCTGCGGCAGATTGGTCACAGTTCCGTTTTCAATATTTGAACCAAACAGGGTTAAAATCAGGTTGGAAAGGTCTGTCGGAGTCATGCTGCTGCCGGTGGTGACTTGCAGGTTTAACAGTTGCGTATCACTGGCTCCGGAGGCCTGCTGGGATGAAACCACAGTTGCGCTGGTGATGCTACCATTGGCGTTCAAAATGGCGAGCAGGGCATTGGCCACTTCTGTTGCACTTTGGCTGCCGCCGCTGAAGATCACTGAAATAAAACCGGATGTGTCTGTAGTGGTACCGGCGAAAGTCACGCCTTCAAAGTCGCCCTCCGGACTGCCGTTCTGGGAAACAGCCGCGCTGGGCAGAACAATATCAAAACCACCGACGGTTTCTTCGCTGGTGCTGCCTGTTTCGGCAGTTGTCGTCTCGGGGCTGCCGTTGCTTTCCTCCGTAGTCGGAGCGGCCGGCGGCGGGGAACCCATGCCCATCAGGCCCAGCCAAAGCAGACCATCATCGCTTTTTTTGCCGCAAGAATTTAATATGAGAACTGTGCTCAAAAGTGCTGCAATCGCCAACACCCCACTCAGTTTATATACAACCTTCATTCCTTACCTCTTTGTTTGGTCATGCCCGCCGGGTACCAAGTACCCATAACAGTAGACAAACTTATTGTTTTGTAATGGATAGGACGACAAACAGCTCGCAAAAAAAAACCGAAAATGCTTTCTTTTTGAGCTAGAGCGCATTTTTTTTATACAGCTTGCTTTATTAAAGATGAGACATAATCCGATAAAAAAAGTCAAGTCGTTCCACAAAGGTTCTGGCTACTGAATCCCATATGTGGTCCACAGTGCCGGGATTACAGTCCACAGTGAGCAGGCGATTTGCCAGTTGTCTGGTTCGGCCATGTTCAGGTGCCCTACTGGTCATCTTTGCTGCGGGCTGAGCATCCGTGTCTGTCCGGCTGCACAAAATTCAATGAATGGACTCAAAGATACCGGATTAGCACAAGCACTAGCACAATGCTGGCGATCAGGACGGTCACTTTGACCCAGATGAGTATTTTTAAAAGCTGTTTACTATCCATTTCATAATCCGTATGTTTTATGGAGTGCAAGGTTCGCGCTGCAGTCCAATGCCGCTGCCCTGTGGCACTGTTTGGGTCCCGTTCTCTGGATCCAGCCCCATTTGATACCAATTTGACATAAACAGGACTGCTATTTCCAATTGTCAGCCCGCATTGGCCCTGCGGACTGGTCCTGTGGCAACCGGCGCCTTGCCCGGCAGTCATTGTAGATTGGGGTAGCAATGCGGGCCAGCGCTGGCAGACACAAGGATTCATAATGCAAATTCTAAGACCGATTACCATGCAGGATCTGGACGAGCTCTATCGTCTGGCAACCGAGGCCGAGTTTGGCATGACGACCCTGACCCGGGACCGGTCTGTGCTGGCCCACAAGATCGAGCACGCCGAAGAAAGCTTTGCCAGGCTGGGCCGCAAACCGGCGGATCAAATCTATTTATTTGTGCTGGAAGACCCTCAGACCGGCCGAATCAGCGGGACCACGGCGATTGAAGCCAAGGTGGGCGGCTTTCAGCCTTTTTATTCTTTTCGTATAGAAACATTATTAATGTACTCGGAGCAGCTGGGTACCAAAAAAGAACAGCGGGTCCTGCACCTGAATCCGGATCACAGCGGACCGACCGCGATCGGGACTTTGTTCCTGGCCCCGGAGAGCCGGCGGGGGGGGATGGGTCGCTTCCTGTCCATCGTACGCTTTTTATTTATGGCCTGCTACAAGGACAGTTTCGAAAAGAAAGTTATTGCTGAAATGCGCGGCGTGAATGATGAACAGGGCAATTCACCCATGTGGGAAGCCGTGGGCCGCAACTTTTTTGAAATGGATTTCCCCCGGGCTGACTTTTTAAGCGGAGTGGACAAGAGCTTCATCAAGGAGCTGCTGCCTCCATATCCCATTTATGCCTCTTTGCTGCCACCATCCGCCCGCAATGTGATTGGCAAGGTGCATCCCAATACCGAGCCAGCCCTCAATATACTTTACAATGAGGGTTTTACTTTCAGTGGTTATATTGATATCTTTGATGGTGGCCCGCTGGTGATCGCGGAACGGGACAATATTCGATCGGTCAAGGGCAGTCGTGAAGCGGTGGTCGCATCGATTCGAGAGCAGGGCTTTGAAAAGCAGGATATGGCGATCGCGGTCACCCACAACGGATTTCGGGCCGTCAAGGACTCGTTGATTGAAGAGCGCGACGGCCAGGTGGTTCTCTCACGCAGTGCTGCCGCAGTCCTGGATGTAAGCGCTGGTCAGACGGTGCGGTATGTCAGTATTCGGCCCTGACACGACCATCATTGAGAGGACCGGGATATGACGTTTTCGGAGTATATTGACGGCCGCTGGCGGGAAGGACAGGGCGATGCTGCTGTCAGCCGGGATAAAGCGCATGGGACCGAGATCTGGGCCGGACACTGGAGTACACCGGTTGCTGTGGACCAGGCTGTTACTGCTGCCCGCCGCGCGTTTAACGACTGGAGCCGACGCAGTCTGGAATCAAGGCTGGAGTTTCTGGAGCGCTACACGGCCATTCTGCAACGGGATCAAGACAAGCGGGCGCTGGATTTAGCCCGCGAAACGGGCAAGCCGCTTTGGGAATGTCGCCAGGAGCTGGGTGCCATGATTGCCAAGCTGGCAGTCTCGCTGGAGTCCTATCAGGCCCGGACCGGTTTTAGCGCATTTGAGCTGCCCGATAGCAATGCCCGGCTGCACTTCAAGGCCCATGGTGTGATGGTCGTGATTGGACCCTTCAATATGCCCGGCCATTTGCCGAACGGCCATATCATTCCGGCTCTGTTGGCTGGTAACACGGTCGTGTTCAAACCGGCTGAGTTGACTCCCTGGGCCGGCATCTGGCTGTGCCAGGCGCTGGAGGAGGCCGGCCTGCCGCCCGGAGTGCTGAATCTGGTGCCCGGGGAGCGGGCTGTCGGCGAGGCCCTGGTGCAGCATCCGGATATCAATGCGGTTTTGTTTACCGGCAGCTACGCGACGGGCCGCGCCATTCATCAGGCCCTGGCCGGCCGTCTGGAGGTTTTGTGCGCACTGGAGCTGGGCGGTAATAATCCGCTGATTGTCAGCTCATTTACGGATCTGGATACGGCAGTCATCACAGTTCTGGAATCTGCTTTTGTCAGTGCCGGCCAGCGCTGCACCTGTGCCCGCCGTTTGATTCTGCCTGAGTTTGAACTGGCCGATGCCTTTCTAGAACGGCTACTGGAACGGACCCGGGCGCTGCAATGCGGTTTTTATACTGACGATCCCGAACCCTATCTGGGGCCCCTGATCAGTACACCAGCAGCCCGGCTGGCGCTGGCCGCCCAGGAGCATTTGGAGCGTGTCGGCGGCCAGATACTGCTGCCATTAACCCTGGAACGCGGCCATCCCGCCCTGCTGCGTCCCGGCATCATCGATGTCTCCACTGCAGCGCCGGTTCCAGATGAAGAAGTATTTGCGCCTCTGCTACAGATTATCCGGGTACCGGATTTTGCTGCCGCGCTTGCGGTTGCCAATCAGACTCGCTTTGGACTGGCCGCCGGTTTACTCAGCACCGACCCGGCTGAATTTGCGCTCTTTCGGCAGCGGGCAAACGCCGGGGTCGTCAACTGGAACCGCAAACTGACCGGTGCTTCCAGCAAGCTGCCCTTCGGCGGGGTCGGTCACAGCGGTAATCATTGGCCGGCTGGTGCTTTTGCGGCTGATTATTGCGCCTGGCCCATGTCATGCCTGGAAGCGGCCGACTTACAGCAGCCCGCAGCATTGCCCCCTGGTTTGGGACCCTGGCCGTGATGTGGCTGATCTGGTCCAGGTAACAAGTCCGTGACAAACTCTCGTTGACTTGCAGTGACGAGCAGCCGATGCTAGGCTTGTGAGGTCGCCAATGCAGAGTCCAGCCGGCACTGCGCCTGCCAGACAGGTTGCCGGTTTGTGCGCCGCGGATCGGTCCCCTCGACACCCCGGGATCCAGCTGACGAACTGGATACGTGCCATGATTGGGGCGGGCTTGCTGTCCGTCCTGTTGTTGGGCCCAGGCACAACTCTCCTGGCGCAGCAGCAAACAGTTCCCGGTGATCCTGGTAAGAATCAAGAGACACCGGCCGATACGAATGCCAATCGCCGTAGCTGGCCGGCGGACTGGTCGGATCTAAAACGCGATCCCGGCAAGATCTTTGGCAGCGAGAAAGAAGAAAAATACAGTTTAAATACGCCCATCGCCAGCATCGAGGACTGGCCCGGGCATTATTCTGTGGGCGTGCTGTGGTTGTTTCGTTATACCGACTATCCGCAGTTTGTGAACCATGGCCTTTTTCCCTTTTATGATACGGTCCGTTCGAAAAGCGATCAGCGCGCACGCACCTGGGTGCTGCCCCTGTTTTACTCCATCGAAGACGACCAGGAATACGAATTATACACTCTGTTGTCATGGTATCGGTCGAGTCGCCAGAGCGCTGATTATCAGAATTTAATTGGCCTGTGGTACAATTCCCGGGAGAGGGACGACCGTTTTTATACCATTTGGCCGCTCTTCTTTTACCGCAGCATCGCGGAGCAGAGCTACCAATCCTGGACCCTGTTTGTGCTGTTGCATTACAATCAAACGGATTGCTCTGCCGCTGCAAAGGCGTACTGCCAGAGCCAGAGTGAATTTATATCGCCCCTGCACTATCAATTTCAAGCCGCGGCCGACGCCAATCAGGCCAACAGCAGTACAGCAGAATTGCAGATCATCAGTCCGCTCAGCTATTATCACCGGAAGGGAGATGGCAGCCATAGCTGGTTTGGCTGGCTTTTCTGGTCGAGCGGCGACCCGCGCCGGGCCGTCGATGAATTGCTGCTGCCTTTCTATTACGCCTATGATCAGGGTGAGCAGGAACACGAGCGCTTGTATGGCATTGTATATCAATATGAGCGCGGCAAAGACCTGGCCCCGACGGGCCAGAGCGCCGGGGATGAGACGTCCGAGTCCAGCCTGCATGTCTGGCCGCTGTACTTTAGCTGGCAGGATCCCTTCGCCGAGACAACCGTGTTGCTGCCCTTCGGCTATGATTACCGGTCCAAAAGCAAAGGCGCGGATGCCGAGCCGGATGAAGAGCGGCTGGTGCTGCCGTTTTACTATCATTTTGAATCCGACACAGCCAGCCGCAGCTGGTGGCTGCCGGTGTACTACCACAGCTCGGTCGGCCAACAGAGCAGTACGCTGCTTGTGCCCTTTTGGTTTGAATCCCGCGTCGATGACCGGGAAAATACCGGGGAGTCGGCCTATTGGTCGGCCTCACCGCTGCACTACTACGACAACCCGACGAGCATGGAATGGCAACTGCTTTT
>JAGRNA010000272.1:383-2012 GCA_020441005.1 Leptospiraceae bacterium | reverse complement strand
GAACCATCATCTGCCTGGTTATTTGGTGGTAAGTCAACATCATGGGTAATTACTGGTATGTAGTCTGGTTTACCTTCAATATTGTCTTTTTCCTGAAAAATACTTTGATCGATCTGGCGTATTTCATGCAGTCCTCCTGGTATGGGACGGATTTGGTAAATTTCGACTGCGCCATAAGGTTCATTTTGAACTGTAATATTACCTGCTATGCCACCTTGCTCTATTGTTAAAATAACTTGACTTTGGAGGGCATTGGCGATGTGCCCAAACCAACTATAACTAGTCAAGGATCGACGCTCTAATCTATCCTTGACTGCGGTCAGAAGTACATCGCTGAATAGATTCAGGGTGATTTGTTCGGCGCCATCAGGAGAACTAATGCTAACTATTTGATCTAGATGAAGATGGCCGAAATGGCTGCGTTTAATTTCTTGCTGTGGCAACGATAACTGCTGTAAAGCAATATCAGGAATGGTGGTTGTCCAAGTAAATAAATTATTTGATGTTAAATTATTGGCTAGTGCAATATTTATAAACAACCAATTAATTATAAATAGAATATTGCTAGCTTTTATCCAAGGATGGTTAAGTCTCAATGAGGCTAAGTTTTTCATAAAGTGATTACCTTTCAAATAATTTTATTGGAAAAATTTCAATTTGCCTGCCGAGGTTTGCTTATCTCTATAGGCTTTCCTCCGAAATCGTATTATAAATTAAAATCTTTTCTAAAATTAATGGTGGTCCTGCGCGATATAGTGATTTGTTATCTAGAGAAAGATAAGTTAATGATTTTTTATGTTTGTCATCATCTAGCCACTACTTTCTGCAGGACTCCTATCTAATAAGTTTAGCGCATTGATGCTGCGTTGTGGCTTTGTTGCATGAATGCCGGTCTGCCCCCATATAGCGGATCATGAACAAGCAAAAGCAAAGCGATCGGATACGGAACTGGCGCGAGTACAACGCGGCGTTGGTGGAGCGCGTAGAGTACCTTCAGTCGTCGCGGACAGGGGTTAGCGGTGTTGATTGGGCGCGGCGCGAGCACGCGGGCGCGCCATATCGTGATCGATTCGAGCGGGCTGAAAGTCCATGGTGAGGGTGAATGGAAAGGGTGTCAGCAGGGCGTGGGCCAGCGTCGTACCTGGCGCAAGCCGCATTTGGCGGTGGATGCCGAAAACCACGAAGTTATCGCCGCGGAACTGACCGCGGCCTTTGTGGGTGATGCCCCGATATGGTCTAACTGACTCGATCCGCTCGACCCTGAGGAGTCCATCGCCTCGGTGGCCGCCGATGGGTTTGATACCCAAGCGTGTCATGCGGCGATCCTCCAGCGCGGGGCCCAGGCCTTGATTCCCCGCCCCGAGAAGGAGCCGTTGAGTGGCCTGATCAGGCCGACGGGCAAGATGCATCCTCGCACGGCCATTCTTCAGTCAGTGCCCAAGAACACGGCGACCCGCGCTGGAAACAAGCCAGCGGCTATCATCGGCGCAGTCTGGCCGAAACGGCGATGTTTCGGATCAAAACCTTGTTTGGCGATAAACTCAACAAGCACCGCTTTGATACCCAAGCGACCGAAGCTGATGCCCGGATCGCCGCCATGAATATCATGACCCGACTCGGAATGCCGGA
>JAGRNA010000272.1:0-328 GCA_020441005.1 Leptospiraceae bacterium | reverse complement strand
AGATTCATGCAACAAAACCCTGCATTGTGGCTAAGCAATTCAATCGGGAATGAGGGGTTGCGAAGGCGGCTGGGACCAATGCCCAGCCACCCACACGAGACGCCAGGTCGAGCTCAGTCGGGGTCATTGGGGTCGCCAGCGAGCCGATCCAGCAGACCAGGAATGTGGATCCATGTGTGGTGATCGGTGGTGTAGTAAATCTGACCGGCGCTGGTGAGCCCGGCCAGGTCGGCATATAGGTCGCCGTTGAAGTTGCCTGTTATCAGCTTGTTCAACACCCCGGCCAGGTAGGTCCAGGTGGTGAGGTTGGTGGTGTAGTAGATCTTGC
>JAGRNA010000047.1 GCA_020441005.1 Leptospiraceae bacterium | reverse complement strand
CTCACCCAGATTGTCATTCAGGCCTCGGATAGCAATGAGCAGATCGCCGGTCCGATACAAGGAGCCTTCCAGGGTCCAGCCGGGATAGGTGCCAATTTTGCGGCTCTCTACCTTTCGACCACGGATCCGATGTTCAAAGATCTCGGTCGTGTAATCGCGGCTCATCGTATTATTGTTCAGGGGATTCAGGCTTTGTTTGCTTTCGTAGCGCAAAACCGGCTCATAAGCCAGATCATTGTTCTGAAACCGGGTATTTAGATAGCTTTGGTTATCACGCCAAAAAATCGCCTGGCACTGCGCGGCAGCGACGGTAATCAGGATAGCAACAAGGATTTTTTTCACAGAACCTTGTTTTTACTATGTCTTGACATTGACAACCAAAAGCCATTTTTCGCACATAAAGTGATTGAGTCCCCGCAATTTGCCAATCTCCACCTGGTCGATCATCCCCTGGTGCAGCACAAACTGACGATTATGCGCCAGAAAACAACGCCGGTCAGTCAATTCCGCTCCCTGCTGGCTGAAATAGGCATGCTGATGGGCTATGAAATCACTCGGGATTTGCCTTTGGTCCGTTGTTCCATTGAGACTCCGGTGGCCGCAACTGAAGGTGTAAAGCTGGCGACGGCAGCACCGGCCGTAATCCCGGTCCTGCGAGCTGGTCTCGGTATGACCGAGGGGCTATTGCAATTAATCCCGGACGCTGTGGTCGGCCACATTGGGGTCTATCGTGATGAAAGTACGCGCCAACCCAAAGAATATCTGGTCAGACTACCGGAAATCAAGGACCGCTATTTTTTGGTTGTGGATCCGATGCTTGCGACTGGCGGCTCGGCAGTGCACGCGATTGATGTTTTGATTCAGGGCGGTGTCGCCAAAAACCGGATTCGTTTTATGTGCCTGGTCGCAGCACCGGAAGGGGTGGCCTTCTTTCATCAACAGCACCCTGATATTCCGATTATCACGGCATCGCTGGATGAATGCCTGAATGCAAAGGCCTATATAGTGCCCGGTCTCGGTGATGCCGGCGATCGTATTTTTGGCACCTAGGAATCACTGACCCTGATGGTCGGTCCATACTCCGCTGGCATTATTGTTGCACAGAATTCCGGTCAGCTGGTTCGATTCTCCCGGCGCAGAAAAATGTCCCGGTTGCGCTCATTATGAGCAGGCTTGTGGCAAACTGCCTGCCGCGCAGACAACAAGCCGGCAATCAGTGAAGTACCGGGGAAGAAAATGAATATGGATACAACCGATAGTGATGCCAGTCTGGCGGAAAGCCAGGACTATCCATTGCAGGCGGTTCCCCGGGAGAAACGCCGTAGTGCTGTGTCGCTCTATTTTGTATTGACCGGGTTTACTTTTTTTACGGCCACCATGTTTGGCGGCGGCCTGATTGGAGTCGCCTTCCCCTTTTGGCCCGATCTGACATTGATCATCATTGGCGGCAACCTGCTTTTGGGAGCCTATGCAGCCGTCCTGGCATGGATAGCCGGCCATTCCGGTCTGAATACCGTCCAAATGGCCCGCTATGCCTTTGGCCAACAGGGCAGCAGTATTGTCGATTTGGTTTTATCTGTGACCCAGATTGGTTGGTACGCCTGGGGTTGTGCCGCAGTGGCCCTGTTTCTGAAAGAACGGTTTCACCTGGATGAGAACGTATATACCGTATTGGTGATTGTTTTGGGCCTGGCTTTTTGCTGGACTGCCTGGATTGGTTATCGGGGTCTCGAGATCCTGTCGCTGGTCGCGGTCCCCTTAATGGTTGTTTTAATCGCCTTCAGTCTGTATTCCGGCTGGCAGCAAGCTGGCGGACTGGATGGTTTGCTCGCCATTCCGGCTGTCAAGAGTATGAGTATTGGCAGTGCCGTCACCATCGTCTTTGGCACTTTTGTGAGCGGCGCTACCCAGGTCACAAACTGGGCACGCTTTGCCCCCCGAGCCAGCACGGCCGTTTGGGCAACGCTGGTCGCTTTTTTCCTCGGCAACGGTCTGATGATTTTTACCGGTGCCATGGGAGCGCTGGTTTATGGTCAGGCTGATCTGGTGCAGGTGTTGATCCTGCAAGGTCTGCTTGGCTGGGGCGTCATTATGCTGTTTTTAAACATTTGGACAACCCAGGACAACACGATCTATAATTTTTCCGTTGCCGGGTGTACTTTACTTCGGTCCAATCGGCGCCGGTTGATTACTCTCGGCGGAGCCGTTATCGGCACAATCCTGGCTTTATGCGGTATTTACGATGTGTTACCCGGCTTTCTGACAACTTTGAGCGTTGTTATACCGCCTGTGGGCGGTATCTTGATGGCTGACTATTTGATTGTCCGCAAGCGGCGTTACCCGGACGGGCAGGTCCAGAGTCCGCTCGCATGGAATTTCAAGGCCATCACAGCCCTGCTTGTCGGCGCACTGAGTTCAGCAATTCTGGTGTGGCTCGATGCCGGTTTACCACCAGTTGCCGGAATCGTAAACGCCTTTGTCTGTTTTGCAGTATTGGAACGATTGGCGGGCACACATTAGTCGCGGGCAATATCTTCATTCCAAAGCTGCGGGTGCGCTTTTATGAAGTCAGCCATCAACTGATAGCATTCCGGATCATCCAGGTCGATCAACTCAATGGCGTGGGAACGCATAAAATCGCTTGCACCGCTAAAGTTACGTGACTCGCCAACAATCACCCGCGGTATCCCAAACTGGACGATCGTGCCGGCACACATATAACAAGGCATCAGTGTTGAATAAATCACGCAGTCCCGGTAACTGGTTTGGCGGCCCGCGTTCGCCAGGCAATGCATCTCCCCATGCAGAATCGGGCTGTCTTGCTGAATTCGCTGGTTGCGACCACGGGCAATAATCTGACCATGACGCACAAGCACAGAACCGATCGGGATACCGCCTTCCTGTAAACCGGCCCGAGCTTCAGCGCAGGCGGCCTTGATAAACATTTGATCATTCATCTTGATTCCCCCAAGCTAATGGTATCCGCATACCATCCCAGGCCACTTCCAGGCCATGCACACGGGCCTGTTCTGCGAGCTCGTCGTAACAATGCGTCCAGACAATGCGCCTGGCGGCCAGCTGATTGTGCACTTCGAGAGCTTCAGCCAAACTGATATGACTGACGGGATCTGCTGGCTGCTCGGGCAAACTTAATTCGAGCAGGGCTAAATCAACATGCTCAACCAGGCGGATCAGGGCTGCACCCCAGGCAGTATCGCCGCTAAAAGCAATCGTTTGCCGGCCATTTT
>JAGRNA010000271.1:303-3789 GCA_020441005.1 Leptospiraceae bacterium | reverse complement strand
CATCTCGTCGCGGAACTGGCCGCCCAGGCTGTTGCCCTTGTCATCCTTAACAAATAATCCGTTGCCAACAGCGGTTAACTCGCTCAGGCTCAGGGCCGTGCTGAAGCTCTGGATCGATTTGTTCATCTCGGCCAGCTGATCATTATGCGAGGGCAGGGTGAGCAGCACATCGTCCATAGCCTTGTTGATCGCCTCTGTGCGGTTAATGCCTTCCAGTTCAATGCCGTAGCTGGACTCCGCCTGCCGGATCTGGTTATTCAGCTGGTCAATCACGCTGCCCAGCTCGTTTTCAATCGATCCGTTGGCATACTGCTGCTGAATGTTCTTTTGCCATTCTGCCTTGGCTGCAAAGTGGTCTTTGGTGCGTTGCTGCCACAATTCGCGGGCCTCGGTTTCCTCCTGGTCTTGCTCCTTGCGCCACTCGCGCCACTTGAACGTGAACTCCTGCTCGGACGCTGCCCAGCTTTTTGTGCCCCGCTCCAGAATTGTTTGCATGCGCTTGTTCCAGGCATCGTAGCGCTCGTGCAGTGCTCGTTCCCGCAGCTCCCATTCTTTCATCTGGATCTGGACCCTCTGGCCCAGCTCGTTGTCGTAGATCGCCTTCTCGTTGGCCACGTATTCGTCCAGTATCATGCGGTAGCCGCTGAACTCGCGGCCGCCGGCATCGGAGGATCTGGTTAGCTTGCTTTCACCAGGTTCGCGGACACTTAGTTCACTGGCGCAGGGTCCGGGCCTGGTGTGGTCAAACGCTGGCTATTTTTTCGAGTCCGCGATTTTTCTTTGGTCGGGGCTCAGGTAGATCATGGGATTCTGCCGCAACCCCAGGGAACTGTTGATCCGGGTAGCTTGCAGCCGGGAAAGATTTAAATAGCGCAAGGGGCTCTGCTGCAAGTAATAGTCCTCATCCTGAACGGCGTGGCGCCACGTTCCATCAACGGGCTGCCGGGTGAATTGCAGCTGCCGGGCCTGACGAACAAGCCCATCCCGGCTCAGGGTTTGCGTATCATAAATAACCTTAACAACTTCCTGCCCGTGCATAAACCCGGCCCGGGTATCGAGGACTCCCTGTATGGCCCCGAGAGCCGCCTCTCCGGACCAAAAACAGTTCATACTAAAATAATCTGTTTGTATATGCGCCTTGTTTGCAGCATGGAGTTCTGCGCCCAAAAGCTGCATGTATTGCGGGATCGGTCGGGATTGAGCGTTGAGGGCGGCCGTCATTGTGCGGTAAACGGCAATGGCGCGATAATCCCCGGCTAGTCGGGGCACCAGATCCACACCCTGGTCGGTTACAATCCGGACCACCGGGTTATTCCAGGCCGCTTCCCGAAACTGGTTTAGAATTCGGGCATCATGGCCGGACTTGTTGTTGTGAATGGCCAGTGGAACAAATTCATTCTCAATGGCTGCGACCATTAAAGGGCGGCTGAGTACATCACGGCCGAAATTGCGGCAGGTGGCGCAGCCAGGGACTTCCTGAAAAAGTATAAAAATGGCGCGGCCGCTTTGCCGGGCCTGTCGCCGGGCTTGTTCATAATTACGCAACCAGTGCACCTGGCCCAATTCAACCCATTGCCGCTCAACAGCGGCTGGATTTGTCTGTACCTGCGCGGGTACAATACCGGTCAGAATCAAGAGAACGATGAACCAGGTATGGCTGCGGTGCCTGACAGAGATGGTTGGCGGTAACATACGTTTTTTTGCCAGTGCGAAAAAAGAAGTCAACGGGAATTCATTCTTTTAGATGCGAAATAATCCCTGCTTCTCCGTGAGCGACCATGGAAAAGAGAAGCGTTTTCTGGTTTCAAAGGGCGGGCTGCTGTTTTGTCAGCAGGGCCGCAAGTTGTGCGGCCCGCCCCGGCGGTATATCATATAGCTCCTGCAGATGATCGGCATTGATCACCGCCGAGCGTTGACCGAAAAACAGGACCCGGCCTTGCTTGAGTGCCAGAAAATAGTCCACCCAGTCCGGCACCTCGTCGAGTTTATGGATCGCCAGCACAAATGCGGCCTTGCGCTCCATGTGCAGCTTTTCCAGGCTGGCATAAAACTCATCCACGGCCTGATAATCCAGCGAGGCTGTGGCTTCATCCAAAAGAAAGAGCCGCGGTGTTCGGATTTGGCTGCGGATAAAAAGCAGTTTGAGCTTTTCTCCATTGGACAGAACAGACCAGGGTTTGTGCCGCATGGTCTGGAGACTGTTTTGGGTCACAAGCTTTTCCAGCTGTTCCCTTTCGGCCGCGTTTGGATCCCGATACAGCCCCAGCGTGCCCTGGATGCCGCTCATGATCAAGTCGGCCGCTGTCAGGTTCGTTTGGCTCAACTGTCCAAAGACTTGCGGCTGCAAGAAACCTATTTCAGCCTGCACGGTTGCGAGCCGGCATTGGCCGTACGACCGTCCGAGCACTGTGATATGGCCGCTGCTCTTCCAGTTAATCCCATAGATCAGATTGAGCACGGTCGATTTACCGCTGCCATTGCCGCCCATAATTGCCAGAGAGGCCCCCGGCGGCAGCTCGAAACTGACGGAATCCAGCACTGTACCAGAGTTGCGCACAAAAGAGACCTGATCGAAAAGGACTGACATGCGTGTTGCTGCGGCCTGATTACGCGTGAATGGACTGCGCCTAACCAGCCGCCAAAAAGCTGACAATCTCCAGGTGATTGTCGCCCTGGATCATGTACAGAAATAATCCGCTTTCGTAGATATTGCCCTCGTCATCTGCGCCCCGCAGCAGGGCCGCAAATACCAGCCGCACCGATCCATCGTCCGTTTCAGTTTTCAGGTCTTTGTAAGCGGACTGTTGCATGGCCTGCAGAAAATCTGCGTCGGCGTGGAAGGCCTGGATGATTTCCTCGGCGTCTAGACTGTCGGACGAGGCGTAGGCCGCGAGCGCGCGCACATCTTTTTGAACGATCGCCGCTTTAATGTTCTCCCAGTCCTGGTCATAGGCGTAGCGGCTCTCGGCCGCCGGAGTGACGGGCACCTGACTGCCAGTGCAGGCCGCTACCAGCATCATGATCAGGGCCGTCGTCAGGGATAACAGTGTATTTCTTCCATATAGAGTCATCGGGGTTAGAATCCTCCTTGATTTGGTAGACACCTGTCGCGATTGACCCGGACATACAAGCAGGAAAGCAGTGGCTGGGTTGTATGCCGATACTTTTCCCATTCCAGCTGCGCCTGCAGCCGTTTCATCAGGCAATGCTCCAGTTCTGATAACCGGATCTGCCGAGAATGAGGCTCAAGTTCCTCGATTATTGTTCGGGAAAATCTGCTCGGGTCCAGGCTGGCATTTGGCTGCATTTTTCTAACAGTTTGGTGGCTGGCGCTTCCAGGATTGTTTTCCACATGTCGCTACGCAAGCATATAAGCATTCGTCATGGCGGGACCTTCCAGGGGGCTATTGCGACAGTTCCGGTCAAGTGTCGGTGAATTTGCACGCCGGGATAAATCGGGCAGGCATTGCACTGCGCCAGTCGCGC
>JAGRNA010000271.1:0-121 GCA_020441005.1 Leptospiraceae bacterium | reverse complement strand
CTCTGCCTCTAAAAGTCCTTGCCGGGAAAGTAAATCTGCCAGTAATGGTCAGGTTGGTCTGCAAGGCAAATTTGCCCTCTTAGCTCAGTTGGTAGAGCGCATCCATGGTAAGGATGAGGTC
>JAGRNA010000270.1 GCA_020441005.1 Leptospiraceae bacterium | reverse complement strand
ACCTGCGGATCCCAAGGCGAGAATACGGCCCTGGACCGTTACGCAGATCAGATTCATAATGTAAATGCAGAGCAGGTCTGGCAGATTGTCGATCATAATGCCGACAACGGGGATTTTGTAATCCTCGACATACGCACTGCCGGAGAGTATCAAAGCGGTCATTTGGAGAAAGCTGTTTTGATGGACTTCTACCAGCCCGATTTCGCGGCCAAAGTAGAACGACTGGACCGCACCAAAACATACCTTGTTTACTGTAATAGCGGGAACCGCAGCGGTCAGGCGGTGACCCGGCTTTTTGGTCCACTCGGATTTCAAAAAGTCTACCACCTGCTGGGCGGTATTCAAGGCTGGAAGCGGCAACAGCTGCCCCTGGTTCCTTAGGCAGCCATCCCGGCAGCAAATTGAATGACCACCCGGGTGATGCCCGGCAGCTCGATTACACTGGTCCGGGTGGCAAAGCACCGGCCTTGCAGCCCCGATTCAATACCTGTTCACCATCGCGTAAGCCCACGCGAAACGAGTCGCAGAGTGCAAGGCCGGGAAAAACGACTACCACCGCAAACCATTCACCGCTAATGAGCCCCCAATTATGAGTCCGCAGTATCCCAACGAAGCAGAGTAATCCCTAAAAATTTTTTTTAAAAAACCCTCGAAAAATGCATTTAGACTTGCTTTTTACAGGGCACTATGCATAAGCCGTTCGTTACGCAAAATTCAAACAATGACAATTGCCCGCAATTGTCAGGCAGGTCCAATGAACCAACCTTTTACGCAGCGTGAGCGCGTATTTGTTTCCCCCAAATTACAACTCCAGGACACAGGTAAATATGGCCTGGGTCTGTACTCCACCCAGGATCTCGCACCAGGCGAGGTGCTCTATGATGAGGGCCAGGTACTGCGCAAGTACTACACCCGCCAGGAAATCCTGCACCAACCGGACAGCGGTCATTTCCAGACCTTTTCCTATGTGATCGACACAAACACATATTTCAGTGGTGATCGGTCGGTCATCGAACACGACATTACCAATTTCATGAATCATGCCTGCGACCCCAATGCCTGGTTTGACCAGGACAACCGCATGCGGGCCCGCCGCTTCATTCCAGCCGGCAGCGAGGTCACCTGTGATTACGCGACCTTTGAAACCGAAATCAGCTTTCACCGCGGTCTGCAGTGCAGCTGCGGCTCTGATCAGTGCCGCGGACTTCTGACTGGCCGGGAATATCGCGACCGTCATTTTCAGGAACGCTACCAGGGCCACCTTTCCTCGTACATCGAAAGGCTGCTGCAAGGGCCATCCTGGTATGATGATCGTTTGTATGTGCGTGAGGGCCAGGTGGGACCCGGCGTATTTGCCATGCACACGATCGAAGCCGGGGAAACGATCACCTGCTATTCCGGTCGAATTGTCAACCGCGCCGAAATGGAGCAACTACCCGAAAACAGGCAGCGCTTTAATTTTCAGGTCGGACCCGATTTGTTCCAGGTTCCGCTCAGCGATACGCGTGAACTGCCGGATTTCATCAATCATGCCTGTCAGCCCAGCGCTGGTCTGGCCGACAGTATCCGCCTGGTGGCCTTACGCACGATTCAAGCAGAAGAAGAAATCACCCTGGACTACGCCACCTTTAATTCAGGCGTCGTGCATGGCGCCTCTGATAACTTCGATTGCTTGTGTGCCAGTCCGACCTGTCGGCATCAAATACGCTCGGATGATTTTCGACTGCCGGACGTGGAGCGACGCCTGTTTCACTGGTATTCGCCCTATCTAAAGGAATTGGTGCGTTCATCGTCCGCGCGCCGGGACTAAAAGCGCCCCATTTGGTTTCGTGGTGCAACGGCATGGCTGGTAGATGGTCTGCCAGCCGGCCTGCCCCGGTTGAAACCAATGCAGCCCCAGTCTATCATACCACCAGGGTGTGACAAGGATTCGTATTTTTCGAAAATTTTGCGCCGCTAAAAAACCTTGACAATTGGCCGTCATATGATAAGCGATCGCAAGACCCGGCAAAGCGGGGCTGCAGCGGCCCTGCATTATCACGCGGTTATTTGGTACCCAACCACCGATCCATCCCGCCCACACATTCGGGGGATTAGCTCTGCCTCGGCGCAACCGCAGCTTTTTTGGCCAACAGCAACCTGATATATGCAGGGGTTCAATTGATAATCGCCGATCACAAGCAGAAATGACAACCGTCGCCAGCCCCTGTATTCCTTGACCCGCCAGCCAGGCAGGAAGATTTTGCTTTTTACTTGCAATGAGCACCTGGGCATGACAGTTGTGTTTTATGTCTCAAACCGTTTTAGCGCCTGACAGCCGCCTGATCCATAGTTTTGAAAGTTTGGCAGTAAGGCAGCACCGCAATCATTTCAAAACGACAGCGAGGTCTGTTCTGCTAGGAATTTGCCTGCTGCCACTTTTAGCCTGTGACGCAGATGTGGAGATGAAGCCGGTCCAGGACGAGACGGTCACAGTCGAATCCAGGGGCAGCCTGGATCCCATCGCCATGCAGCAAAGCCAGCGCGGCGGTGTCTATACCACCTGGGGCGGACCGTCACCCAAAACCCTGAATGCCTGGTTAGAGCCATGGCAGCTTTCCGGCCAGGTAATGGGTCTTTTGTTTGAAACCCTGGTCGAGATGCATAGTGTCAACGATCAGCCGGTCGGCGTGCTGGCATCTGCCTGGCAGATAAGTCCCGACGGTCAATCCTTCACCTTCACCATCCACCCCAAAGCGAACTGGAGCGACGGCCAACCCGTGACAGCAGGCGATGTGCAATTCTTCTATGATACCATTATGAACAAGGATCACCTGACGACTGCCTGGCGAGTAACGATTCAACGTTTTGAAAGACCCGAGATAATTGACGCCAAGACTGTGCGCATTCGATCCCGAGAAAAAAACTGGAAGGCTTTTTGGGACGCGGGTGCTTTTTTCGCGCTGCCCAAACATATCTGGGAAGGACAGGACTTTAATAAAATTAACAAGGAATTTCCGGTTGTCAGCGGCCCGTATGAACTCGTAAGCTACAAGCGCAACCGCTTTGTAATGCTGCGTCGCCGGGGCAACTGGTGGGGCCGGAGCCTCGCTTATAATCAGCACAAATACAATTTTGATTACTTGAAGTTCCGGCTGATTGAAGACCGCACGGTGGCTCTGGAAAAATTCAAGAAGGGTGAAATGGATTTATATTCCATCTACACTTCATCTATCTGGGCGACAAAAACCAAAGAGCTGCCCATGGTCCAAAAAGGCTGGGTTGTTCGTCAGAATGTTTTTACACGTAACCCGCTCAGTTTTCAGGGGCTGGCTTTAAACATGCGCCGCGAACACTTAAAAGACAAGCGGGTCCGCGAAGCTCTGGCGCATCTATTGAACCGTGAGCAGATGAACCGCGAATTGATGTATGACGAGTATTTACTGCTGAATTCCTACTTCCCTTTTTTATATCCGGACAACACCAACCCGTCCGTGCCCGTCCGCAAGTATGATGCCGAAAAGGCGGCCCGCCTGTTAGATGCCGCCGGCTGGAAAGTCGGCCCGCAAGGTGTGCGTCAAAAGAATGGCAAGGATTTTGTCCTGCATTATATCACGTATGCTTCTGACAACCGCCACCTGAAACTGTATCAGGAAGCCCTCAAGCGGGCCGGCATCAAACTGGAAATCGAGATCATGACGATGGCCGAAGTCCAGAAAAGAGCCCAGGAGTTTAATTTTGACCTTTATTGGATCAATACGGGCGGCAGCCGGCTGCCTGATCCGGAAGGCCGCTTTCATTCCAAATATAAAGATGAAAAAGGATCGCAAAACCTGCCCGGGATCAATGATCCGGCGGTAGACCAGATTCTCGATCAATTGAATCAGGAGAGCAACCTCGGCCGCCGCAAAATATTGCTGGCTCAACTGGACCGTTTGTTATATGACATGGTACCCTATCTATTACTCTGGCAGTCCGACAAATCACGCCTGTTATACTGGAACCGGTTTGATACCCCGGAATCTCTGCTGGGCAAGTTTGGCGACGAATCGAGCGCCATAGCCTACTGGTCCTACAGCAAGGCAAAGAGCGCAGCGCTTGATAAAGCAGAAAGCAGCGACCAGCAGCTGCCGCCGCTACCAGATGTGGTCCGCTACGTCGGTCCCTGAGTAAACCGACCTGATTGCGACAGTGCTAGTGGATGCTACCATAACAGGTTTGAACGGATAGAGACAAAAAAAACCGACCGCTTTTAGAAAGGTTAATTGGTTATGCAGGCATATATCATCCGACGCGTTTTACTAATGATCCCGACTTTGCTCGGCATCAGTATCCTTGTCTTTACCCTGACCCAGACCCTGCCCGGCGGACCAGTGGAACAATATATCACCAAAGTCCAGGCTTCGCTGGGAGCCTCGGGATCAAGCTCCACCCATCGGATCACTCCCGAAGAATACGAAAATATTAAAAAAATTTATGGCTATGACAAGCCGGCCGTCAGCCGCTATTTCCACTGGATCAGTAATGCGCTCCTTTTTGACTTCGGTTATTCATACGCCTATCAGGAACCGGTCATAGATGTGATTGCCGAGCGGATCCCGATTTCGCTTTTTTTTGGCCTGACTTCATTTCTGATTTCCTATTTGGTGTGTATTCCGCTGGGGCTGAAAAAAGCCCGGGAGAACCAAAGTAAATTCGATACGATCAGTTCTGGCATTATTTTCAGTGGCTATGTCATTCCCGGTTATGTGCTGGGCATGCTCTTGATTGTTTTTTTGGCCGGCGGTTCCTGGCTCAACATCTTTCCGACGGACAGCGTTGTTTCCGATGAATGGGAGTTTCTGCCCTGGTATGCCCAGGTCGCCGATTTTCTGCACCATATGATTCTGCCCATGACCTGTTACATGGCCAGCGAATTCGCATTTTTAACGCTGCTGATGAAAAACTCGCTGCTAGACGAAATCAGTAAAGATTATCTGCGCACTGCAGTCGTCAAGGGGGCCGCCTTTCCAACTGCCGTCTGGAAACATGCTCTGCGCAATGCCCTGATTCCGATTGCGACTAGAATGAGCGAGATCTTCACTCTCATGTTCGCCGGTGCCCTGTTAATTGAAAAAGTCTTCAATATTGACGGCATGGGATTATTAATGTACACAGCAGTTTATGACCGGGACTACAATGTTGTCATGGCAATCATTTTTATTGTGAGCACGCTGGCTCTATTTGGCCGTCTGTTCTCGGACTTGTTGTATGTCTGGATCGATCCGCGCATTCGCTATGAATAAAACTAGCCTGGCCTGAAAAATGATATCGGAAATCACCAAAGACCGCTTCGCACGCTTCCGCCGCATCAGACGGGCATGGATCTCCCTGCTCTTGCTTGGCGCGTTGTATATCATATCGCTGGGCAGCGAGCTGGTCTGCAACGATCACCCGCTCTATATCCACTACCAGGGCCGCAGCTATTTTCCGATTCTGTTTTATTATCCGCCGGCGGTATTTGGTCAAAGCGGAGCGCAGGTTGACTATGTCGAGCTGCGCCGCAACGCTGACTTCCGTTCTAAAGCCACGATGATTTTGCCTCTGATCCCGCATTCACCCTATTACAATTACACCGGCTATGAAACACCGCCGCCGCATTTGCCATCCATGGCCAGAGAACACTGGCTGGGTACCGACCGCAACGGTCGTGATGTGCTGGCACGCCTGCTGTACGGCTTTCGGATTTGCATGAGCTTTGCTCTGATACTGACTGTCATTGGATCTTTGCTGGGTGTGATAATCGGTGGAGTCCAGGGCTACCTCGGCGGGATGGTCGATCTGGGCATGCAGCGGGTAATTGAAATCTGGTCGGCATTGCCATTCTTATACGTGGTAATTTTGATTGGCTCAGTCTATGGACGCAGTTTTCTGATGTTGATTCTGGTGATGTCACTTTTCAACTGGATTGGCTTGTCGTATTATATGCGCGGAGAATTTCTGCGGCTGCGCAACCAAAACTATGTCAAGGTCGCTCAAACCCAGGGCTTGGGCCACATCCGGATTTTTTTCCGCCAGATCCTGCCTAATGCAACCACGCCGCTGATCACAATTTTGCCGTTTAATCTGATTGGCGGAATTACATCACTCACGGCACTGGACTTCCTGGGATTTGGACTGCAGCCGCCGACTCCATCGTGGGGCGAGTTATTGTCATCCGGCCTGGATGTGATTGGTGAGCAGCCGCATTTAACAATTTTTACCACGATCGCCCTGTTTATCACCCTACTACTGGCAACATTCATCGGCGAAGGTGCCCGGGAAGCTTTTGACCCGCGCGCCCGGATCCGGGTGGAGTAACAGGCAATGAGCAGCACATCCGCAAAGAATGATCCCATCCTGAGTGTACGCGGCCTTTCCCTGGGCTTTACCGATGAGGCCGGCGTTTTTACCGGCATTACAGATAATGTCAGCTTTGATCTGGCCCCGGGAGAGGTGCTGGGTCTGGTTGGAGAGTCAGGCTGCGGCAAGACAATCACCGCCCTTTCGATTCTGGGACTGCTGCCCCGCCCCGGGGCGCGCATCACGAGCGGACAGATTCTTTTCAAGGGCAAAGATCTTTTACAAATGTCGGCCGACGAGCTACGCCGCATCCGCGGTAATGACATCAGCATGATTTTTCAGGAACCAACGGCCGCTTTAAATCCGTTGATGCGTATCGGCGATCAACTACTGGAAGTTTATGATTATCACCCCGAACACCTTGTCGACAAATCAGCTGTTCGTCAAATTCTCGAGCGGGTGGGCATCGCCGACCCGGACCGGATTCTAACCGCCTGGCCGCATGAGTTATCGGGCG
>JAGRNA010000269.1 GCA_020441005.1 Leptospiraceae bacterium | reverse complement strand
TAAGGTGAGGATTTGCCCAATGTCCGGTACATACTCGCCCATATGTACTGTGATCAGGTTGCCATCGTGACTATTAACCAACCTGACCCGGTAGGGAGGGTCAAAGCCCTTTACAAACATCAGAGCCTCATGCAAATGCTTGCGGGTCAGGTATTCGATTTTTTCTGTTTCGGTAAAGAACTCTAGTTCTCTTTCCGGCTCGTTTGAAAGCTGCATACTCACAATTGGAATCATATTCCCCTGACCAATCTGATTGACAAGTGGAAAATAGTGGACAAAGGAGTACGATTCTTTTACTTACTAGTATGGCGACCTTCATGCTTGCAACATTTGTAATCGGGTTTTTATTCCTGGCAATGGCAGTGGGAGTACTTTTCGGTCGAGATAAGCCCATCAAGGGATCCTGTGGCGGACTGGCGAGCGAAAATCCGGATGGTTCTTGCGATGTGTGCGGTGGCAATCAGCGGTCCTGCAAAAACAGGGCTATGGAAATAACAGATCGCCATTATAGCAGTTTGCATAAAGCAATCCATAAAGGTTGATTTGTTTTCAGGGGATGTCTTTGGTTGATTGTAACCATTGCAGTATGCCCGGGCTAGAAGCAAAAAGGAGCGGCCCGTAAGGGAGCCCTTGCGGGTCAGACCGCCGGTATTGGATCAGGGCTTTGAATTCGGGATAACGCTGCAAGAATTCAATGCCCTCACGGGGCTCAAATAGCATCAAGGTTGTTGCCAGAGCATCGGCCTGCAAGCAATCCGGTCCGATGACGCTGACGGAGAGCACGCCGTTGGATCGCGGTTCCGCAGTGCGCGGATCAATAATATGACTATAGCGGCGCCCCTGTGGATTTTCTTTGATAACAAAATAATTGCGGTAATCACCGCTGGTCGCCATCGCCTGATTCTCCAGCAAGGCGATAAAATTTAATCTGCGTTCAGGCTGATATACTGGCTCCTCAATTCCAATTTTCCAAAAACGGTCGCTATTTTTATGGCGGGCCATGGTAGTCGCATCGCGATTTGGAGCATGATCCACTTCTGCGGATTTTTTCCCGTTGGGCATTGTGTTCCTTTCAGCAGCAGAACGAGGATACAATCCGGTCCGCACTTCGCCGCCCACTTCGACCATCGTATGCTGATACCCATGCCGGGCTAGGACCTGAAAAATTTGATCGACGAGAAAGCCTTTGGCATTTGCGCTAAAATTTAGTATAACGCGATCATTTTTACGGAGGATCAGATTGGGTTGCACAATATACTGCCTCATCCCGCTCAGCTTTTGTAAACGCTTGAGAACGGACGCATCAGGCAGCATGTCTTGCGATAGCTGATGAATTGCTTGATGACTGGAGTGTTGTCCAAATCCCCAGGCGTCAAAGATTGCAGCGCTGGCCGGATCAAAAGCACCCTGACTCGATTGGTATAAGGAAAAAGACTGTTGCCAGACAGTTAAAAAATCTGCAGAAACGGCCACCGGGGTAAGAGGCCGGCTATTGTTTACGCTGGAAATTTCGCTGGCCTGGTTCCAGTTCGAAAAGATCAGATCCAGGCGCCGGATTTCGGTCTCAATCAGATTTTTTATGAAGGGCCGGTCTTTTTGTTGCCGCTCAAAATCGGTCGTTCCGATTAAAACCGAATAGCTTGTTCCAAAAGCTTTGCCTTGCCATTGGATATAGGCGGAGCTCGCAGCAGGGGGGGGGGAGCAGGAAATGAGAAGGCTGATACTGATGCAGCCAAGTCCGTGTCCAGCTAAAAGC
>JAGRNA010000046.1 GCA_020441005.1 Leptospiraceae bacterium | reverse complement strand
TGATGATCCTTTTCGGTCAAAGAGGGCAGTTTTACCCGAATCCCGGGCAGATTGATGTGCTTGCGAGAACCAAGGGTTCCGCCCTCCAATACCCGACATCGCAAGCGGTGTTCATGCTGCTCCAGCACTTCCAGATTGATGAGCCCGCTATCGACAGTGATCCGATCGCCAATTTTGAGATCGTTGATCAAATGCTCATAATTTACATGCACACTGCGCTCTTCCGTATCGTCCGGCGCGACAGTCACGTAAAAGATCTCCCCTACCCCCAGATTCAGGTTCTCCTTCAATTCGCCCGTGCGGATCTCCGGCCCCTGTAAATCCATCAGGATGGCCACGGGATGATTCAGCTTTTTGTTTAGATTCTTGATGCGCCGGATGACCTTGAGGTGGCTCTTATGATCCCCGTGCGACATATTCAGCCGGGCCACATTCATGCCGGCCCTGGCCAACTGCCCGATCACCTCCGAGCTTTCTGTTGCCGGTCCAATGGTACAAACAATCTTGGTTTGCCGGAATGTGCGTCTCTGGGAGGCTGTATTTTGTTTATCCATAGGTCGCCTGGTTACGTTATTCTGGTCAGGCCAGCACGTACAAGTAGAAAACTCATCACTTAGATCTTGGGCAAGATGCGACCCAGAAACAACTCGACGGCGCTGGCGATGTCAAAAAGCTCCTGATTCGGCATCTCGGCCTTGCGTTGCTTGTCGGCCATTTCCTGGTATTTATTATATAAAGACTTGCCGTTCTTTTTTAAGTACCGCCTGGTCACCAACACCGGCCAAACGTACTCCGGCTTCTCAATGGGAATGCGAAAGGAAAAGATCTCCTTGCGACCATGTTTTTTCAAAAACATGACCAAATCATTCTCATCCTCAAAGGTGTCCTTGAGTTCGCGCAAGACATTCTCACGATTGGGGAAGGTTCCCGCCGCCCAGGCCTCGTCGAGGACATGCAGCACTTTGCGCATGCGCTCTTTAGCGGCCTCCATTTGCTTGACCTTGGCCAGCTTTTCTTCGTCACTCTCTTCTTCCGGCTTGCCAAAGCCTTCTTTTGCAGCCTCTGAATTGGCACTGGCTTCCGATTCGTCCTTGCCGGCATCTTGCATACGCTTGCTCGCCAGTTTTTTACGTTCTTTAGCCGCCTCAACCTTGCGAATGCGCACCTTGGCATCCGCCTGGTCCTTCTGCACTCTGGTCTTGATCTGCACGAGCTCTTTTTGACTCAGTTTACGCTGGCCGAACAGCGCGCGCCAAAGACGTACAAAAAAGGGCAGATGCTCAAAAAGCACTTTCTGTTCCAGATCCACAAAAGCCTTGTAGTGGTCCCGATCGAGGTACTTTTCGAGACCCATACCGGACAGGATCTGCACATGGGAATCATCGCCGTTGCGATCAAAAAGCTCGCGCGCATGACCAATCGCATCATGGATCCGATTGCGATGCAAATAAAAGCCGGTAATCTTGCCGCGATGAATGTATTCAGTGATCAATACATCCTTGATATGACCGAGTTCAGCTATGGTCTCGTCGCTGAAATCACGAAACAGGCTCACATCAACCACATGACCAACCCGATGCAGCATATCGACAACCTGTTCCAGCTTGCCATGCCGCTCCTTTTCGACCTCTGCCTCCTGGGCCTTTTTCACTCTGGGGGCCAACACCAAGAGCTCCTGAACGACCTGCTGCTCGCCAGGTGGCAGTTGTTGGCAATCCGCGCCCATCTCACTAATCCGACGCAGAATAAAATCCAGCTCACTCTCGTCGTCTGCGGGGCGTTGATGCGCTATATGATTGATAAAATACTCAATCAGAACCGCTGCGCGACTATTGAGCTCCTGGTCCTGATTGAAAAACAGAGCCGTAAAGCTTTCGCCGGCTGGTGTGGTGCCCTTCAAGAGCACCAGGCGGCGCTGGTCCAACAGGATCTTGAGCACCGGTTTCACGAACTGCTGGTTCGTTCGGATGCGGTCCTCATCAGTAACATCGTATTCATTCTTGAACAGGCGCGCGATCGTGGCTCTGGCTCGGGTTAGAGGTAATTTGCCGCCAGCAATCGCTGCCAAAAGAGTTTCCCGCATTTGGTCGGCGGACTCCTGCTTGCGACCCTGAATCCAGCTACCAACCGCCTGGGCGCTCTTTTGTATCTGGGCCTGTATATAACGATCGACTTGCCCCTGTTCGGTCTCAGTCGGTCGACAAAAGGTGGCCATACTGTCCAGCCGAGCTGACGAACCTGGCAGGAACTGCACCGCCGGGATGATTGCGATGACCTTTCCGGCACCCCCCGTGCCCCGACCGGCCAATTCCCGCAAATACTCTTTGATTTTTTCCTCGGGCAGCTTGCTATCATGATTGATCTGATCAAAGGAGGCCAATACCCCGTTTGTGTTGAAACCTTCGGTCCACTTGACAATCGTATTGTAGACCGATTGGATGCCTCGAAAACGAAAATCACCGCGCGATTCAAGCGCTTGCACGCTATCATGCGCCTGTTTCAAGGCTAAAATTTTGAAATTCTGAACTGTGGAGCCGTTTTCAGACATGAATCGATTGCCAATAAAAAAGAGATTCCCGAACCAGCCTTGCGCTTCGGAATCGTCCCATACCGGTACAGAGAAAAACACTTTTGGACCCTGTGCAAGCCAAAATTAAACTGGTACTCCAGACTAATTCAACTATAACAGGCAAAACCCATGAAAGCCGGTCATTCCTACCAACTGCCCGATAAGTCCATTCGCCACGACTATATCCAGCGCAATTTTAATGAAATCGCCCATAAATACGATCTTTTCAATGATTTGATCACCTTTGGTATGCATCGGCTGTGGAAAAAAAGGCTGGTCGCTCTGTGTCGGCTGGAGCAGTTCTCCGAGGCGCGGGCTTTGGATCTGTGCTGTGGTTCGGGCGACATTAGCCTGTATTTGGCCCGTCTCCCGCACAAAAACCTGGAACTGCATTCCCTGGACTTCAGTTCCGAGATGCTGCGCATCTTGCAGGCCAGAATTGCCGCCTGGCGACAAAAACATCCCGGTCGTTCTTTCCATGAGCCTCAAATCCGGCAGGGCGATGCCAGTGATTTAAGCGCCTTTCCAGACAATAGCCTGCAAGCCATCACGATCAGTTTTGGACTACGGAATGTTCAGCGCCGCGCAGAGTGCTTGCGGGAGGCCTGGCGGACTCTCGCGCCGGGCGGCCGATTTTTAATATTGGATGTGGGCCGTGTGCGACCGGCCTTGATCGCCTGGTTTCATGCCGTCTTTTTTAAAACGATTGTACCCTGGATTGGCTACCTGGTGCACGGCAGCCGGCATGAAATGTACGCCTACCTGCCCGCTTCAGCCGAGGAGTATCCGGATCAGCAAACGCTGGCCCGTGAACTGGGCCAGGCCGGGTTTACATCCGTCCACATTGAGAATCGGCTATTCGGATCCGCAGCCATTCATATCGCCACGAAAACCAGTCCCGCACATCAATGAAGAAGGCTGCTTTACAACCAGAGCAAATTCTTTTTGCCGTCAAACGCACCAAATGGGAGCGCGATTTGCAGCGCTTTGCCAGCAGTCGCACCGTCAAACGGCTGTACCAACGCCAATTGCTCTCATATGATCGCACATATGACTCGCACAAAAGACAGTTGGCCAATATCGATTATCTGCGCCAGCATCTGCCGGCCGCCCGCTTTGTGTATCGTGAGGAGTTACCCTATATCCAAAGCGAGGAATTCGCGCTGATGGCCAGCCTGGGAGGCGATAATCATTTCGTTTATAGTAGTCACTTTAACGGCGATCAACCGATCGCCGGCGTCAACTCGGACCCCGAAACATCCATTGGCGCCCTGCTGCAATTTGAGCCCCAGAGCTTTCTTGATTTGTGTCAGTCTCTGATCAATCGCCCTGACTGGCGCGAACAGATCCACTTGAAAATCTGGAGTCGTATCGAGGGGCAAATCCATTATCCCGATCGGCGCCAAACCGAAAAGTTGAGGGCCTGTACTTCGGAAATCACCGTGCGCAGCCGTTTTCACGACTACATCAGCCGTTACCTGATTCGCAAAAATGATGAGTCTTTTGAAGAACACAAATGCACCGGCTTGCTTCTATCGACCGGGGCCGGCTCTACGGGTTGGTTTAAAAACTGTCACCCGATTGAGCTCCAGACCGAGATGGTTTTTGCCAATGACGCCCCCTTGTTTCGCGTAGTCGCCCGCGAGCCCGGCTATCGCTTGCGTGAGTCGGCCCGCTTTGCCAGTACCGCCGTCCAGGCGGCCGAAACCTTGCAGGTTGTGTCCCGAATGGACGGCGAGATCACGATCGATGCCGATCCGGAGTATGTCTACCCCTTCCCGCCCGGCGCAATTGCCACTTTTCAACTGGGCGAGCAAGGCTTGCCGGTGCTGTATCCACCGCCAGTCTCCCCGCCCCCTGCTGACTAACCGTCTTTTACTGATTCTTCCAGTTTAATGATTCCAAAGCCGCCTGGGCCTGCCGCTTGGTTCCAGACGGAAAGCTGGAGTTCAGCACCCGCATCAGCGGTACAAATGCTTTTTTGTCGCCCAGATACCCCAGCGAGGTGATGGTAGCGCCAGCCATACGGATGTTGTTTTGATTCGGTCCCGCCTTGATCTCGGCATTCAGCGCGTCCAATAGCGTCTCCACGGCCTGACCGCTCTGGTTTTGAAAACGACCCAGGGAGCGCGCCGCTGCCACGCGCACATCCACATGCTCATCGCCATTCTTTAATACGCGACCCAGGGGCTGCACCAGACTACCGGATCCATCGATCCGCGCAAACAAGGCCAGCACATTACAGGCTTCTTCGCGCAATACATGATGACCCTCAACGTTCTTTTGCGGGGTCAACACTCCCAGAATAGGATTGTACAAACCGGAGGCTGGAATTTCCTTGTGAGCCGCCAGGTCCTTGGACAATTCTCCGAGGCGGGCGACGGCGTAGCGTTTGTCGGTGACACTCATGGCCGGATCGGAGATCATTTTGGCCAGTTCATTATAGCCCTGGATCGGGATTCGGTTCATGGTGGCGGCGCTGGCGTTTTGGGCCCCCACAGATACCGGCCCGCACAAGCCGGTGATCAGAACAAAACAGAGTACATGTCTGGAGGATAATTTCATTTTTTAGCCCTCTTCTCGATGAATTGATTTAACAAGCTGACCAGTTCCTGAAACTGATCGTTTTTGCGGATTTTGATCGCGCGGACCTCTTCGCCATCGATCATTTTCTGCAAGCTGACTTTCATATTGTGGATCGGGCCAGCCATGCTATGGGAGTAAAAAAGCCCGAAAATTGTCACCAGGAGCAGATTCACCACACTAACCGCCAGGATGGGAGGCCAATACAGCTGAAACGCATTCCAGGATTTACCGGTTGGCACAGGGATTTCCTGCAGACTGCCGTCGGGCGCCGTTTGCTCAATGCTTTTTACTTCCCACAATACCGGATTGTCTACTCCCGGTAGCAAATTGCCATTGAATGAGTTCGCTCGCACTAAAAACAGCACAATCAAAGACACGATCGAAATCAATATAATGATCGCGGCAAAGCGAAACATGAACAGGTTTTGAAAGCGACGATCAATATAGTATCGCCAGCGAGTATTCTTTTTTGCATCGTTTGAACTCAAGGTTGTTCTCCTGTAAACCGAAACCGGTCAGTCTTATGGGCCAGCTTTCTGGCACTGCATTTTTTGATATAAATTGGCGGACTGCCTGGATCCCGTCAACCAAATCAACAACTACCGGACTACTGTCAATAATACAGCGACCAGATTTGACCCTTCGCGGCTTGTCGCGGATCCAGACGCAATGGCAGACTCCACTCTGGTTTACCCTCCAGATCTAGCTGATGCACCTGGCGATCATTGCCCACATAGAGCAAATGTCCCGGTATCAGTTTTAATGCTCGGCGCGATGCCATGGGAATCTTTAACTCCAAATCGGCTTTCATTTGACCCTGGGTATCCATGACCTTGATGCGAGTTGCCTGGGGCATATACCAGCGCCCAAGCGGACCCGCCTGCAAGGCGGTAACAGTGCCCGGCAACTGCTGCTGCCAGGCAATAGATAAATCGCTCATGTTCACTACAAACACCCTGGAACCCGGGATGTACAACGCTATCTGCCCGGTCTGCTTCTCGCTGGTCGGACCAAAGGCCAGGTGCGGACGCGCTTGCAAACGATCAAAGTTCAACTGCAGGTTTTTTGCCACTGACAGCTTCGCGTCGTTCTGCAAGCGGCTGAGAGCCAGCTCGCGCGCGGTGGGCAGCAATTGATAAAAATTGTCGTGATAGAAGAAAAAACGGGTGTTTTGCAAGGGGCTAGTTTTACCGGTCATTTCACCGCGCTGATTGTAGACCTCGAGGTGTTGCTGGTTTTTGCCGAAGACGAGTCCCAGACGGGTGTGACTGCCGAGCAATTCAATCGGCGCCTCTGCGAGCTGCAGCCGGGCCAACTCGTTACCCTGAGCGGGATCCAGGAAATATAGATCACGATTCACCAGCACATGCACCAGTTGATCCGCCAGCAGGCTCACCGGTTTGGCGCTAAAACTTTTGGTCCACAAGACCTTTTTCGTATTGGAATCCAGCGCTACCAGCGATCGACCGCTAAAATAGTAGAGGCTGTTATTCAAAACCGAAACCGCTGATTCCACCGGCGGGATTTTGGGCCAGGCCTGGGCGATCTGGCTATCCGGAGCCAGACGCATCAATTTTGCCCGGCTCTCGCGCGCATAGGCAGTATCGCTATAATCGCGAATTATTTTTTGATAAATCTCGCGCAAACGCTGGCCCTGCGCCGGATCCCTTTTTTCCAGATAACGCTTTTCCTGGATACGACTCAAGCCATGATACAGTCGAGCAGAGGGATGCGCCCGCAAACCGGCCTCAATTTCTGACTCGGCAGTGTCCAGATCGCCCTTCAAAAAATATACAAAAGACAATTGATAGCGCACATCGGGATTGGCCGGCTCAGCCTGGGCCAGTACAGTGAACAGCTTTTGCGCTTTGTCCAACAAGCCGTCATTCAAAAAGAGGATGCCCAGATTGTAGCGCGCCAGGGGCTCCTCGCCCTCGGTTTGCAGGCTGCGCTCAAATTCAGCCTGGGCCTGTTTCGATTGCCCTTGCTCGTAAAACGTAACCCCGCGGGCGATATAGGCAACGCTGAAGTCTGCCTTGTGCAACAGCGACTTACTGAAATTTTCCAGAGCAGAAGCGTATTTCCGGGCTTCCAGATCAATAATGCCTAGTTTGTACCAGCTAAACCAGGCGTCGGGGTGATTGACTACAAGCTGCCGAAAGCCTTTTTCAGCATCAGCGCGACGCCCCTTGTTCAGAAAATGAGTGTAGATCGCTTCTTCAATGGCGACATCTTCCTTTCCTTTCGTGGACGCGCTTTGCAATCGTTGCAGCCCCTTTTGTTCCTGCCCCAGAGCGATTTCACAATTGGCGATCTTGACTAACACCTGCGGTCGCTTCAGGGTCTTGTAAACCCGCTCATACAACGGTAAAGCCTCTCGATACCGAGCCTCGCCAAAAAGGGCTTCGGCACGCTTGAGAGTCGGCATAAGGCTGGCATACTGGATATTCTCGTCTACAATCTGCAAGGTATCGGCCAGCTGGGGAATCTCCGGATTGTATTCCTGGGCGCGTTTGAATTGTTGCAGGGCGGACTTATAGTTTTCTTTTTCATTGTAAGCCAGACCCTGTTTGTAATAGACATAGCCCAGGCGTTGTTTAATCCGCAGCTCATCGGGATGCGTTTTCAGCAAGTCCCGATAATAGGTTTCGGCGGCTGCAAACTGATTGGCGTCTTCCTTGATGCGTCCTAGTGCCAGCGCCGCGCTGATATCGTTTTTGGTCAGTTGCTGCAAGCGTTGCAGGGTTGTCTGACTGGCCTTGGTATTGCGATTCAGCGCATATACCCGCAGCAGGCCCTGCAAGGCCGCCACATTGGCATCATCCAGCGCAAGGGCTTTCTGGAACTGTTGTTCCGCCGCCTTGTTCTCTTTACGAGCCAGATTCAGATTGCCAAGCGAATTATACACCAGCGGCTGGCCGGCATTGATTTTGCGAGCCGCCTGGTACTCCTGCTCGGCTGCCGGCCATTTACGGTCTTTAAAAAAACGATCACCGCGATCGAGATGCATATATAAATCCACTAATTGAACAGATTGTTGCAATTCGCTATTGGCCGGGTCCTGACTGGCCGCCAGTTGAAACTCCCGCCGGGCATCACCATAGCGCTTTTCGTCCAGAAGGACCAGAGCCAGATTGCTGCGCGCCTGGGTATAGTCCGGCTTATGACGCAGGGCTTGATGAAAGGCAGCAATCGCCAGGCCGGCTTGCCGGCGCGCGCGATAGACCAACCCTTTTTTGTTATACATCTCCGCATCTTCGGGTGCGATTTCGAGGCCTTTATCCAGGGTTTGCAGTGCTTGCTGGTATTGACCGGTGATTTGATAGGCCGAGGCTAAAAGCGACCAGGCACGCGGGTTGGCTGCATCCAGCTCGATTGCTTTTTGCAACGCACTGCCGGCGGCGGCACCGTTTCTTTCAGCCAGGTAGCTGCTGCCGATTAATATCCAGGGAGCGGCCGATTCAGGGGCCGTGCTGGCCGCGGTCTGGTAATGACTGCGCGCCTCATCGTAGGATTTGGCTGCGAAGGCCTGATTGCCCTTTTCCAGATGAGCAGCCATGACAGTACTGGTAGCCCCCTCTTTGGCATCCTGCAGGTCTGGATTCAGCTGGCGGGCCTTTTCAAAGTATCCCTTCGCCTCATCATATTTTTTAAGTTCCAGGCACACATCGCCCAGCTGCAACAGAGTTTGATCCAGATATTTGAAATTGGGCGTTTCCGCTTTTTTGAGGGCCGTGTAGGCGGCGGGATAGTCGCGCAGGTTTTTATAAGTTGTACCCAGCTTGAAGGCATAGACCGGCTGTTCCGGCGCCAGTTCGTGCAGGCGTTCGTATTTCTCCAGCGCCTTGTTCAGATTGCCGGTCGTCGTGTAAGCGGTGCCCATTGTCAATAGCAGCTGCTGATCGGAGGCGTTCAGCTTTTCTGCTTGTTCATAGGCCTTGATTGCCGCGCTGTTTTCGCCCAGCTGATACAATGCCGATCCCTGCACATACCAGCCTTCGAAGGTTTCGTAGCTCTGCACCGATTTGCGCGCGGCTGCCAGGGCGGGACGATACTGGCGCTGACGATAAAGCTGATTCGCCTGCCGCAACTCGCCCTGCGCTGCCTGCCACGCAACCGGATCGGTGATCTGTTGTTCCTGTTCGACGGCCGTTGAAACCTGACGAGCCGGACCGAACAATGCGCAGCCCGGGGCGCCCAAAAGGAGGCTGACCAAAAATAGTATATACAGGGGGATTTTGACTGTGGTGCGCATTATTCTTCTTCTCCCAGACCGGGGCCGCTATACATGGCAAAGCTCTGAGCCACAGGACGACCATCGGCGTTGGAGGCCCGTGTCAGAATCGCGATGCGGCCCGTATTCCCAACCCATAGCTCGGGCACCGGAGCATCGAAAACTGTGCTGCCGTCAATAGAAATCCTGAATTCATGCTCGGTTGGATCATAGGCCAGGCGCAAGCGATGCGCACCAAGTTCCTTGTCTTTGCTCTGCCAGGCAAATTGGCTGGCTACCAGTTCACCGTTCCGATATTGGCGAATCGTGTAGACTCCGGCCTCCAGATGGATCATGAGCGCGGACCGGCTGGGCTGGTCGTCCACGCCGCCAAAGATGCCAAAGCTCAGAATCTGGCCTTCCGTCTCGTACACATCCAGATTCATGGCAAAGTCGGTGACCAGTAAGGGACGCGAGACTAGCCCCACCCATTCGGCAGGCGATATGTTCCGGGCCAGAAAGCCGAGATCCTGCCCGGATGGACTTTTCAGGCTACCGCTGTTGTAGGAATAGCCAAAGAAACCGTCGGCCAGGAAATTGGCCCCAAAATTCGTTTTGTATTGCGTTAAGAGCAGGCGCGTTTGACTCTCACCAGCCTGAATTTCCAGCGGGCTTTGAATCGTTTGATACCAGCTTTGGCCGGCAGATCGGGATAGCTCCAGCTGATACTGACCCGGGACCAAACGCGTGCTATAATAGGGAGTTTCCCCCTGCACCTGGTTATCGAATGCAACGCGCTGCCCGGGTGGCGCACTGAGCACCGCCAGGGTCGCATCTGTAGTCGCGTCCGGATACCGAAAAAAACGCTCTGCACGTTGACCGGCGCGAATGAAAAAGGACTCGCTCTGCGGGGCATAGCCCTTGCGAGCGGCAGTCAGGGTATAATGTCCCTCGGGCAGTTCCAGAGACTCTATTGGCGCCATACCCAGTTCTTTTTTCAGGCCGGCCGATTGCACTCGCAGCTTGACATTGGCAGCGGTAGCAGTCACGCGCAGCACTCCTTTCTGGGTTTGGCGGACAAAGGCCGCCAGCTCGGTTTTCAAATCCGAAGCGAGCTGCAATTGCCAGGCCTGCTTTTCGACAAAAAAGGTATAGGCGCCTTTCACATAGAGCAGATCGGCCTGGTGCTCCGGCTGGTGGGCTACGGTTTTCAGGGCAGCCGGGCTATTCAACTCGCTCAATGCGTTACCAAAAACCGGATCATAGAGTTTTAGTTGCAAACCGCGTAAACCCTGGATGCTGTCCTCGGCAAATTGATAATTGACTTGTAAAAGACCATCCAGTTGCCATTGTTCAAATTGCTTATACAACTCCAGATCGGTATGTGCTGCTTTGGTCAGAACATCCCCATTGAGCTCATGCGTTTCCGCGACCACGCCCTTCAAGTCCCGCAGCAAATGCAGACGAATTACATTCTGTAGTCCTGCCGGCAGGCGCTGGTCCGGGCTAAAAATGACCCCTAACCGTATTTGGCCGCTGGCCTGCTGACGCAGCTTGTAGTCCCGCACAGCCTCGGCCTGGCTGGCAGCCTGCTGAAAGCTCAGGGGCGGAACGCTTGAATCCAATTGAATCGGGTTAGCAATCCGCACCACGCTGCTGCAGGCCATCAACACCAGGCCTGGCCAGACCACGCCGCCAAACCGGGCAAAAAATTTTTTATTGGGGATCAACGAGTTTGGTTTCATTTTCAATTGTGCATTTTTGACGACGACGAATTCCAGTAGAGCATTCCCGCTCTCCATGCTCGCACAGCGGGGTGTGCGCCGGATGAGCTGTAGATACAACAGTGCTGCCTGCCCCTGGCAACGCCCCCGGGCCGACCGGTTGGCGGCCAGGGAATAAAAAAATGGGCGGGCCAGGGCATTAAAGACTATGCTTACTCTTGTTCGTAAGATTTATTCGCTTCGATCTTCAAGGGGTCATTGCGAGTATCGCGCTTCAAGGTTTTGGAAATGTCCGCCCTTTCTGCCCGCCGCACGCTGTCCGTTTCCTGGTTGCTGTTTTCACGATCCCGGCGAGCCATTTCCGCTTCCAAATCTGTCTCACCCTCCAGCACGGTCATGGCGCTGGATTTTTGCTGTAATTCATCAATCAGGGTATTGAACTCGAGCACATTGCTCTTGTGAAAGACAGTCATATCCTGCATTTTTTTCAGATTCTCGGGGGAAAGCTCCTGGACCATATCACGCGACAGTTTTTGCTGTTTTTGGACCACCAGGCGTGAGTTCTTTTCAAGAATCACTTCCTGGCCATCCTGACTGACGGCCACGCTACCATCCAGAACTGCGATTTGGGCTGTTCCACCACCGCCGACGGACACAATAAAAGCGGTCCCGCGCACACCCGCAATGGCCGTTGGAGTGCGAATGCTGTATTCACTCTCGGCATCCTGTCGGGAAATAACGGAGGCCACGTCACCACGCTTCAGGTCCAGGCTCACCCGGCCCTTGTTTTGGTCATTGACCAGTTCCGCCAATCCAACTTCTGTATTGGCACCTACTTTGACCACACCAAAACCCTGCACAGCCAGCTCGACAGCCGACTGATCGCCAGTTTTAATTGTATCAGCGGATTGCAGCATTTGGCCGGCCGTCAGGGCTTCCGCCGCTCCGGCACGTAGTAATTGCGCCGAACCGACTACGCTGCTAACGATAGTGCGCACTTCTCCGGCAGCGTTGGCATCCTTTGTTTCACCAGGTTTACCGCCGCAGGCAACCAGGGCCGATGTGGTCAATATTATGAGACCCAACATGACGTTTTTGGCCGTTCTGGCTGAAAAAGCGCTTTTTAGTGCAATTGATTGTTTCATAGACTATCCCCTGCTCATCCGTTTCAGGACGAACCAATCTCAAATATGCATGCTTTAGCCGCAGCTGTCAAGTAAAGTCTGCAACCAGGATCAGGCTGCGTAGTTTTTTTCCAGATTGGTCACCCAGCGCTTGAACTCCTTGTGATAGTTAACCAACCTTTTGACATACGAGCGGCGCTCCTCAATCAGGACCTGGCGCGCCTCGGTGATGATTTCAGATACAATTTCGCGGTGAAAGGACATATGGCTCAAATAGAATTGCAGGGCATCCAGATCAAGCAGGCTTAAATCCCAGCTCATGGCGTCATGAATAAAATCTTCCATTGCCTGGATATTGCCTTCGATGTCCGACTCGTAGATGCTGTTAATCTGCGCCACCAAATCGGTAATATTTGACAAGTCATCAAAGCGGACTTCAACTTCTTTCAGGGTGCAGGGCTGCCTGGTAGTCACAGGCTCGTTCGGGTTTGCCGCAGTCGCTTCGGCGTCGACAACACCTTCAGTGGGTTTTGAATCGGAAAAGCTGCTGGAATCACTCACAAAACCATGTTTTTTTCAGTGCCCTGGCGGTCAAGCAAAGGCCCATTTTCCAGACGCAGCACACCCCGGGGACAAACTGCAGCGCACACCCCGCAACCTACGCAGGAGGCTCGCACAATATTTTGCCCCCTTTGGGCGTACCAGCGCACATCAATGCCCATCTCGCAGTAGGTGGAGCAATTACCGCAGCTAATGCACTGCCCACCGTTGGTGGTAATCCGAAACCGTGAATAAAACCGCTGGATCAAGCCCAGGATAGCGGCCATCGGGCAACCATAGCGACACCAGATTCGGCTGCCCAGCCAGGGGTAGAATCCGACACCGATGACGCCGCCAAAGGCCGACACGATCAAAAAGCCGTACCAACGCGCCGCAGCTTGCGACCAGGCACCTAAAAGCTCGCCTTTGTAGATGGAGTTGATCCAAAGCAGGATCGTAATCGCAATAATCAATAACAAGATTGTGTGAATGGTCCAGCGCTCTATTTGCCAGGCCCGCGTACTTTTTTGAGAAAGTTGCCGAAATGGATCGCCCATGGTCTCGGCCAACCCCCCGCAACCACAAACCCAGGAACAGTACCAGCGCTTGCCAAAGTACCAGGTCAGTACTGGCACTCCGATCAGGCTGATGAAGGCCGAAAAGATCAGGAAATACAGCCCCCAAAAGCCTCCCTCCTGCTTGCCCAGCCACTCTAGCCAAATTCCGGGGTATAAATATTCCGGTTTCAGGGGCCACCAGTAGCTGAAATAATAGCCCGGCTGATTCATGGCCTGTAACCAGAGGGGCACCAGCCAGGCGAAACTCAGTTGGAAAAAGATTACCGAAAGCGTGCGCCAGACCTGATAGGTTTGATGACGATATTTTAATAGCATGCGCACGCCAAACAGTAGCACCGCATAGCTATAAAGTGTGCTGTACACAAACCATTTGTCAGCCACACGCCCGGTCAGCAGCCGCGCAAGCGGGTCAAAGTATTGGTAGAGCCCGGCTTGCAGCCAATCATGCAAACTGTGTGCACTGCCAGGCCAGACCAGATCCTCACCAAAGTACAATCCCGTATAAAAAGCAGTCAACACCGATCCTGCCGCTAAGGCCGACCAACCGCGCGTATGCCAGCCAGAGAAAAAGATACCGTCATTGTCAATACCAGCGGCCCGATTCAGATAGCGCTCTGCCGCCAGCCAGATAATCCCGCAGGCCGGCAACACCAAGAGCCAGCCCAAAGCCAGCCAACCGGTCAGAAAGTCCAGCCAACCCAGCCAACGCAGGGGCAGAAAGGCCAAACCAGCCGCCAGTAGCAACCAGGCAACGCGCATCATCCCGCGCTGAGGTCCGGATCCGACGAGCGAGGCCATCGCAATCGCTTTAGCCATACCGGGCCTCCGGTGCGGTCAATGGATCGGCCATCTGCTGCCGGGAGGCATACCAGGACCGTTGGATCAAACGGACTACGCCGCTGCCAAACTCCGGCTCAAAAATTGCCTGGTCCAGTCGGTGAATCACGGTCGGCACAGCCAGGCCGGCGCCCAACCAGTCATCAAAGACAGCGTGTCGTAGGCGAATACCAATCGCATTCACACCACTGAGTACGGTCCGATCTGCCTTTACCTGCCAATACAGGCGCAGCAAGCGCGTCATATCCGCTGACAGCCATACCCAGGTCTGCTGCGACTCCGGTTCGGGCGGGACCTGGCCGTAGGTGTGGAATTCGCGCGTGAAAAACTTGGCCGAATTAAAGCCAAACCCGCGCTGATAGGGACTCGTATCGATCTGATCGACGCGCCCGGTTTCACCGGCATCTCGCCATGCCAGGGCCGCAATTTGGCGACCGGCCACCTGCCCTTGCATACGGCCGGTGTACCATAGCTGTTCAATCGCAGCGGGATTACCCCCGCCATCGCACAGCCGAGCGCAATCACCGGCCGCAAATACGCGCTCCGCGGAGGTGCGCTGATATGGATCTACCAGGATACCACCATCTATTGCAAGACCGCTCGCATCCACACAGTCCAGGCGGGGCTCTACCCCGGCCGTGATGCCGACAAAATCGCAAGGCAGCCGCTGTCCGGTGGTGGTAATTACAGCCCCGACCCGATCCGGATCTTCGAGATGAGCAGCAATCGACTGCAGACCGGTCTGCAAATGCAGCTGAATTCCGTGCCGCTGTATTTCCCGCTCAATCAAACGCGATTCCGCTGCCGGCAGCACATTGCCCCAATAACCCGACTCGCGCACCAGCATTTGCACTGCCACGTTACGACTATGCAGCATCTCGGCCATTTCGATACCAATCAATCCCCCGCCCACGATCACCGCGCTTTGCATCCTGCTCCCGCGAAAGCGGTCCTCAAGGGTTTTCAGATCCGACAAACTGTACAAACCCTGCACGCCATTCAAATCCTGGCCGGGCCAATCGAAATATCTTGGTCGGGAACCACAAGCAATGAGCAGGTAATCATATTCCAGGCTTTGATTGGAATCGAGCCGCACGCTACGCTGCAGCGGATCAATGGCGACAACCCGGGCACGTAGTAATTCGATGCCATTGGTAGCGTAGAAACCGCGCTCATAGGGCTCGGTATCTTGCAGACGCATGTGCCCCATGAAAATATACATCAGGGCAGTTCTTGAGAAAAAATAATCAGATTCATCCGATATGACGCGAATACGCATCTGCGGATGGTGTTGGCGCGCATAGCGGGCCGCTGTAATTCCGGTGATGCCATTGCCGATAATAATAAGCACAGGCCCCGAACGCATAGGTTCAATTGCAACACCAGGTGCACGGGGGCAACTAGAAAATGGAAACCGGCGAACAAAGCATCGACATATCCTCCCAGCCCCTGCGCCAGTATCAGTGCTGGGTTGTTTTCATCGTCAGCTCGGAAGACCTGCAGCCTGAGCTCGTCACCCGCCTGCTTGATATGGAGCCAGATCGCAGCACACCACCCGGCCCTCGTCAGCCTGGCGAGTGGCAGATGAATTCACGACTGGATAGCGTCGAAGACCTGAATATGCATGTCCAGCATCTATTGGCCCTGCTGATGCCCCTCAGACATAAACTGCGCGAGATGCGTCGGGACGCAGTGCTGGAAATGTACTGCGCCGTCCGCCCTGAATCCGGGGAAGTAGCCTTGATCGACATTGATCCCAGGGTTCAATTATTGTGCGGCCACCTGGGTATTCGCTTGCGCCTGGAGCTAGAAGCACCCCAGCTTTACGCGCCCTAAACCCATTCCGGGCTCAGGCGCCGTGGTCCTCAAAACAGGTTACTGATCGCAGTCAAGCCGCTAAAAAACCATTCCAAATCCAGTAAACAATGTTCTTCCATGGTTAGAGTCCGTGTACGTTTTAGATGAGAGCTATTTACGATAGGAGCGCATCACTGTCAAGACATCGCGGCGACTCACCAGACCCACAAGTTTATTTTTTTCGAGGACAGGGATCATTTTAAACGGATTGTACAGAAAGATATCGGATACTTTGATCAGATGATCCTCCGGATGCACGGTAACCGGGTGCTCAGCCATATTGTCACCCACTATGCCCGGCGGATGGTTGAAATAGTAGCGGTTCTTGAGCTCCTTGAGACAATCCTTTTCCGTGTAGACGCCGACCAGCTTTTGGCTTTCATCGAGCACCGGGGCGCCGGAAATCTTGTGCTTCAGAAAAAGGTCAATGGCATCATACAAACTCATATTGGCCGTCAGGGTGTACACCTTGCGCGTCATAAATTCTTTTACTTTGGGTAATTCCGGGGGGGCCGCCGGGGCCGCACTGCCTTGATAGCTTACTGGCATTTAATTTCTCCTTGTCAATATCTGATTTTCTGTTGCACATTGCCTGAAACAGGCCACAAGCCGGTGGCTGCAGGCTGGTCTGGACAAATGCCGCAAATTTAATTTTCTAATAATTTAATCATTTTTATTGCCCAATGATGGCATCAAAGTCTGACACTGTCAAAACAAAAATGCCCGATCCAGAAACTTTTTTGCGGCTCCTTGGGCAAAAGGTCTCTGCCTCGCAAAAATCACCGAATCTAAAAAGACTTGTCTTTTTATAATTACCTGAACTATTCGTCCCATAATGCCCGAGCTATTTTATCTCAATTTCTTTTCGTTGGGAGCTACCATTCCCGCCATTTTCATGTTTTCCGCCGGTTATTTTCTAATCATGATTAAACAGCGCCGACCCGCCACAACCTGGCTTTTAGGCGCTTTTATCAGTCTTGGGTTCTTCAATCTGGCCTACGCGTTGCCTACTGCAGTCTACCATGAGGCTCTCGCCTGGCATCGGGTCGCAACCGCCACCATGGTCATGATCGCCCTCTTTTGCCTGCAGCAATTCCTGATGCTTTGGCATAAAAGTTTGCCAGGCAAGGTGCGCCTTGTCATTACTGTTTTGCAAGCAGCGGTAATGATCGCCAGCACGGTTGATTTTATCTGGCACGTCACCGCCACACCGGTGCAATATAATTTTCGCAGCATGCTTTGGGACTTTACAGATTTTGCCGCCAGCAAACGCTTTGGCCTGGTATTGATAGCCAATTTTTTTGTAGCCTACGGAACCGGGCTCTGGAAGGCCTGGCGCTTCAAGCGGGTCCGGTGGGCCGCTCTGGGTGTCACCCTGGGCATTTTTGTTGCGACGATTGTGCCTGGGGTCGTTAACGTACTTAGCCGCGACGGCTTGATGAGCCGCGACATATACCAGCTAACGCTCGACACCAGTTACGTGCTCGGCTGGTTTATGGTGCTGATCATCTTTGTGAATGTGGCCAAAGAATCCACCACGTTTATGGCTCGCATTATCGCCATCAGCATGGCTCTCTTTCTGCTAGTCATGACGCCGGTAAGCTATTTTGCAGTCGATTCGCTGGCCGGTGCCTGGCAGAATGATCATTTGCATCAGAGCAAGCTAGCCCTGCAGGATTCCACTTACCGCCCGGTCACGCTGCGCTATATCGCCTGGCTGCCCAATTCAGCCGTGGATGCGATCCAGTGGCGCTATCGTAGCAACCCGGACTTTCAGGTCGATAACGAGATCCTGTCGAGTCTGGAACAGAGTCTGGGGCGTTACCACATGAAAGCGCTGCTGCAGGTCGGCGCGGGCGCTCCCTTTCCCACACCGCAGATTGAAGCCCGACTGGCCCAGTACCAGTCCGTCGCACCACACCCGCAAAGGGCATGGATTGCAGCATTACGATTCATTCTGGACGCCAACTCCGGACTCACCGTCCCCAATAGCGTTGCAGCCATGCGGCAGCTGGATTCCATTGCCAATCGAGTGGCTTATACTCGCACCAAGATGTCCCAGTTGCCGCCCCGGGACTTTCGAGCCAGCGCCAAAAAGCTGCTCAAGGGAGAATCCAAAGGGGCGATCGCCAGCGCCTTTATGCAGCAAGCAGCCAGCGAGCTCGATGCCTTGCCTGCCACCAGCGATGCGGAGCTGCAAAAGACTGCCCTGCGCTTGCTGAGTCCTTTGCCGGCTCTGGGTCGCATGCTCGACCGCTACAATACAGCCCCGGTGGAGAACAGAGATCACTTTAGTGTATTTCACATCGCCGCCCCGGATGGCAGCGGCATGTACGAGGTCGGCTGGTCGCATCTTTCCTTTCGCAAATCCCTGCATACAGTAACGATCAATTTGTTTTGGGTGCTGATCAGCGCCAGTCTGGTTATTATGGTTCTGTTCCGATTCTTTTTCTTCGGATCCCTGATCCAGCCCCTGAACAGACTGATCGAAGGAGTCCGTCAGGTAAACCAGGGCAAACTGGATGTGGATATTGAGCTGCATGTCGAGGACGAAATCGGCTTTTTAACCCGCTCCTTCAACGGGATGGTGGACTCAATTCGCACCGCGCGCCAGAAGCTGCAGGACTATGCCGACCAACTGGAAGACAAGGTCAGCGAGCGGACTCGTCAGCTGCAAAACACCCTGGAGGAAGTGCAAAGCCTCAAACACCAGCAGGACGGGGATTATTTTTTAACCGCCCTGCTGACCCATCCGCTGGGTCGCAATCAGGTAGAGTCCAGCGCGGTGACTGTCGACTTTGTCTTGTCCCAAAAAAAACAATTTTCGTTTCGAAATCGATCCGATGAAATCGGGGGCGACCTGTGCAAAGCGCACGATATTCGGCTGCGCGACCGCGATTGTGTCGTTGTGCTAAATGCCGACGCCATGGGCAAATCCATCCAGGGTGCCGGCGGAGTGCTCGTCCTTGGCTCTGTTTTCGAGAGTATGATCAACCGGACCCAGGGCTCCAGCGCCGCCCAGGCCGTCTACCCGGAGCGCTGGCTCAAGAATGCATTCCTCGAGCTGCACAAGGTGTTTGAGTCCTTCGATGGCAGCATGCTGATTTCGGTCGTATTGGGCTTGCTGGATTGTGAAACAGGCTTTTTCTATTACATGAACGCGGAGCACCCGGCCACAGTATTATATCGCAATAGCGAGGCCTCCTTTATCGATGAGGATATGTTGTTTCGCAAACTTGGCACCCAGGGCGTCTCCGGCAAACTGCAGGTGCAGACCTTGCAACTGCAAGTGGGCGATGTGCTCATAGCCGGATCGGACGGGCGTGATGATCTGTTGCTCGGAGAAGATGCGGTCGGGAATCGCAGAATCAACGAAGATGAATTCTTGTTTTTGGATCTGGTCCGCGAAACCCGCGGCGATATCCATAAAATTCCGGGGGCATTAAAAAACCATGGGGAATTAACTGACGACCTTTCCTTGCTGCGGCTCGAGTATCTGGGCAATCGCAACGAAAAGCTGATCCTGGACGAGCGTACAATTACGTTGCGCACTCGCATCCACCAGGCAATTCAAACCAGGGATCACGATGCCGCCCGGGCGATTCTAGACGATGTTGAGCCCAAAGAGATCAATGACAATAGCAGCTTGCGTGAAATCGCGCTATTCTATAATCATCAGGAAGACTATACTGCCGCCGCCCGCTGGGGCTGCCGCTATGTAGAGCGCAATCCGGCCGACACGGAAATGATTTACCGCACATCACTAATCCTGAAACGCATTCGTAACCTGGAAGGCGCGGCCGATTTGGCCGAACGCATCCGCCTGCGACAACCGACCAATACACGCAACCTGATTCATTTGGCCGATATTTATATCTCGCTTTCCAACTGGAGACGTGCTCGCAAGATTATCAGCACAGCTCTGGAACTGGAAAGTGAGAATCCCAAAGCCTTGAGAGTGTTGCAGTATATCGAGGACAAAACGGCCCCGGCCACCAACTGAGAGCGCAATCTCAATTGCGGTTCACGGCCTGCAGAAAGGATGACGTAATCAGCTGATCCGTCAGCGTGGGAAAACAAGGACCGCTCAGGTGATATGAATCCTGAAACTGGCGGCATGAAAAGGATGCGGATTCATTCAGGTCGCGAACAAAGACCCTGAAATCCGGGTACTGCGCCTGAATGGAAGCCAACAGCCTTGCAAAGGGCTCGTTGAAGTTCTCCTTTACTTTATATTTTTTATAATATGGGTAAAACTCGTTGCTGACAACGGGCATATAGATGATTACCGGTATACCAGATCGAGCCAGACGCTCCAACAAATTACGGGCGAAAATCACCTGGGTGGGATCGGCTTGAAAGTGCTTCAAATCTCGCTCTGCCATGTGAAGCGCATCTGTAGCCAGTTGATCCGGCGGGACCTGCACAAAGAAAATGTTCGGAATTCCGCCCAGTTTTTTTTCATTCACTTGCTGTATCAGCGGCTGGACATACTCTCGAAAATCCAGCCGTCGGATTTCCCGCATGCCAAGGGCCGAGTCGGGATCCGGCAACCAGGTACGAGTATAATTGGCCTCTATATTCCCAGGCTTGAATGGATAGCGATAAAAACCAATCCAGTGACGCGCCAGCCACGCTTCCAGTTCGGACCAGCCAAAACCCTTGCCGCGACTGAGCCAAACATCGCGCAAGTGGGGACGGTACAAATCCGTATGTCGCCAAACAAAGTCTAAATCAAAACTGTAGCTCAATTGATAGTCGATCGCCTGGGCGTTAAAGACAGCTGCGTCCAGTTCCAGCAGAACAAAATCCGGTCGTATGCCGGCGGCGAGCAAGGTTTCCAGCCAGTAATCATAATACGCAGGCGAGGTAAAGGGAGCGCTGAAATTATAGGTATAGCTGTTGGGGATTTTTTGCGCGATATAATCAGAATCAAAGCCGCTGGAGCGCGAGGATCCCAAAATCAAGCCCAGCTTTTTGTCTTTCCAGGCCCCCTTGCGATAATGCTTCGTTTTCAGTTGGTGGAATAAATCTTGCCGCGACTGATAAATGGCCGGTTCAATTTTTTTCCAGTACAGCACCGAGTTCTTGTAAACAGGCAGGAAGGCCAGCTTGTCCAGACTGAATACCAGGAGCAAGATCATGATCGGCCAAAGCAGCCAGCGATTTTGACGATAATCCACCCAAGACTCCTAAAATTGAAAATAGATGTAAGCTGCCCCGGCCGGCGCATAACGTCCGACAAGAACCCAAATAAAAAAACTGGCCACAGCAAGCGTCCCGTAGCGCCATTTATCCGGCACAAATAAAATTAAATCCTGCTTGCGATTTTGAATCCAGTTGAAACCGAAGGCCAGGACTGTCATCCCGAGCAAGTATTCATTCCATTCCGAAGTTTGACCGGGAGCCCAGGTCCCGATCTGGAAGAGCATCGCCATCGCATGAGTCATGTCCAGTGCCCGAAAGAATAGCGCCCCAAATGTAAAGAGAGCATAGGTATATGATATTTGCAAAAGCAATAATATGCCGCGCACCCATCTGGAACGCGGTTGTTCTGCAGCGGCAATGGCTTGTGGCCCACGGATTTTTTGCAAACCATCCTCAACCAGGCGCTCCATCACTAAAAAAAGGCCGTGCAGAAAACCCCAGATGACATACGTGTAGTTGGCGCCATGCCATAAACCGCCAAGCGTAAAGGTAATGATCACATTCAAATGATTGCGCAATACTCCGCGCCGATTTCCACCCAAGGGGATGTAGATATAATCCCGCAACCAGGTAGACAGGGTCACATGCCAGCGCGTCCATAAGTCCCGGCAAGAGCGGGAAAGATATGGTGCCACGAAGTTGCGTGGCAGCTTCAAACCCAATAAAAAAGCAAGACCGCGGGCCATGTCTGTATATCCCGAAAAATCGCAGTACACCTGCGCGGTAAACCCAAGAATGGCAATGGCATTACTGGCGGCATTGAAGCTTTCCGGCTGATGAAACGGCGGCGCTATCCCGGCGATCAAATTGTCGGCGATCACCACTTTTTTTATTAAACCCAGCAACACCAGATAAAGGCCTTGCTGACCGTATTCGCGACGCGGCTGTATCGTATCCAGTTGTTGCATAAAGTCGCTGTGGCGCATAATTGGCCCGGCGATGAGTTGCGGGAAAAACAGAATAAAAACAAAAAACCGCAAGGCTTGCGGGGGCTCGTCAATTTGATTTCGATAATAGTCGACAATAATGGCGATTAACTGAAAAGTATAGAAACTCATTGCCAGCGGCAACACCAGGCTGTCGCTGCCGCTCCAGCTATACAGCCAGCCGTCAAAAACCTTTTTGGTAAAAAGCGGATTATGGTCAAGGTCATATAAAATTGTCAGAAACAGGTAAAAGTACTTAAACAAAAAGAGGTTCGCCAGATTCAACAGCACGGCTGCGACCATATTGCGCTTTTTGGACTGCGGCGATTTGGCCGCGTAAATGCGGCGAGCGAAATAGTACCCTATGGCCACCATAGCCAAAAAGTGCACGGCAAATAGCACGGACCAGGCGGCATAAAAAAGGATCGATACCAGCAGCAAATAGGGCAAGCGCCAGCGACCGGGAATTGACCAAAAAACAAGATACAGCCCGATAAAAAAAACGAGAAAGGAAATGGTCGTGAATAACATACTTTAAGGGCCTTGTCCTCGCAGAAAGGATGCCAGCGGGTGAAAACGCCTGGCCAGTTCGCGCGTCCATTCATCCGCGCCATGAGCATTTAGATGTAGAACATCATAAAAATAATCCAGACTATCCTTGCCCTGCAATCGGTCGCGGGTATCCAGCCGGGGGCAGGCCTTGTCAGCGCAAATTCGATCCAGATTTTGATCCCAGACTAAAATACGCTCATCAGAATTTAGAAAGTTTACTATGCGGGCATAAGGCGGATAAATCACCACCACTTCACGACCATCGCTATGAATCGCATCAATGAACTTTTGCAAACGCCGGAAATAGAGCTCCTGCCACTCCAGTCCGGGTTGCGATAATAGCCAGCTTTCGGTCCGGGCTTGCTCACAGGTTTGGGCTGTGGCCTTACGCTGATGCTCATCGGAAACATGACGGCCGTTTTCATCATAGACCAACCCCTGGCTATCCTGACGTAACTCCGGCCGCATGGCTGTCTCGACGCATTTTTGGAGATCCACAAGTCCGGCGCCCGTGCTGGTGACTCCGATGCGGGCCAGACTGTAGGGCGAATCGTTATGATGCGGATAGTCATGCGACTGGGCGCGCTCCTCACGCCCGATTTTCTTGATTCGGTACAATGGCTTTAGAATCAAATCACGCAGGTCTGCCTGGTAGGTCAGGGTACGAAAAATGAAGAAGGTTTGATCGCGCAGACTCAGATCAAACTCCAGCTCTTGCAACAAGGGCCAGATGCGAGTGCGCGGAAATTGTGCGACCATAGATCTGTTGACCCACTCCAGTTGATAGCGGCTTTTCCATGGCAGCGCAATATCGCCCACTAGCACAATCGATCGCACTTGCGGCTGCGCTTTCACCAGATCCTGGTACAGGGCGTATTGAGTCTCGATCATAGCGCCTTCGGTGGCTCCGCTTTGAAAAACCAGCCCGTCGGCAGCCGTTAGACGATTCAGCAAAGGCAACTGAATGCCCTGGTAGGGCACAGATGTTCCAATGATCAGCACATTCGGCTTTACGCTGGATTCCCGGACAATATGGCGAATCCGATTCACATTGTAGGCGTACGTATCCGGCCTGAGAAACTGGCGATACACACCAGTCTGCATAAAACACTCGAATCCAGCCAAAATGGCGATAGGGAAAATGATACGCGGTTCTTTAAGTAATTTAGAGAATTCCATAGTATGCACACCTGTGCCAGATTTAAAAGGCAAAGTATATGAAGCCCCCGGCATCCGGCAAGGCAAACAGGATCACAGCCAGAATCATGAACGTCATCAGAACCACAAATTGCAGGCGCCGCTCTGGTTCCCGAAAATACTCCAGTTGATAGCGAAAGGAGAAATGCTCATAAAACATGACAAAGAATAACAAATACCAATAGGATCCCAGACCACCCAGGCCCGGACCCTGAAAGAGCTGCAAGGCTGCGCCCAGCTCAGTCCATTCACCGGACCAGATCACCGCCCCAATCATGGACAGATCCTGCAAACCGAAGCCCCTGCCAATCATCACATGCGCCACCTGCATATCCGGCGCTCGAAAGTAAATGAATCCAAAGAAAAGGCAAAACAACAGAAACAGGTGCGAGAAAATCCGATAGGCCCGAAAAGCCTGACGAGCGGGCATGGATGCGCTGCCTTGCAAAGCATGAATCCGCGCATGCATGCCGGTTTGTGAGTAGAATTGATGTAGAATCAGCCAGAAGCCCTGCAAGACACCCCATGCCACAAAATGATAGGCCGGGCCGTGCCAGATCCCGGTCAAAAACCAGATAATAAAAATATTGAAGTAATAACGCCCCTTGCTGACCCGCGAGCCGCCCAGAGGTATGTACACATAGTCGCGAATCCAGGTTGTCAAAGAAATGTGCCAGCGCTGCCAGTGCTCCTTAATATTAAAGGAGGCCATGGGATACAAAAAGTTGATATTAAACTCAAACCCGAATAAACGCGCCACTCCGCGAGCGATATCGGTATAGCCGGCAAAATCAAAGTAGATTTGAAAGCCAAAGCTCCAGGCGACCAGCCAGATTTCAAGCGGACTAAGCGAGGCATAGTTCTGAAATCCCTGGTTGACTAGTACACCCAGATTATCTGCAATGACCAGCTTACGGAAAAAGCCCACCACGATACGGCTCAGGGCGACCACGACACTATCCAGGTCTACCGGGAGACGCTCATCCAGGCTTTCAAAAAAAGTGCTGGCTCGCACAATCGGACCGGCGACCAATTGCGGGAAAAAAGCCACGTATAAAAAGAAATCAACCAGATCGCGTCGCGCTGGCAAATCACCGCGATACACATCAATTGTATACGACAGGGATTGAAAGGTATAAAATGAAATCCCGATCGGCAGCAGGATATTCAAGGTTGGCCAGGAGAAAATGGTGTCGCCATAGGGGGAGACATCATTCAACATCTCGATACCGAAGTTTGTGTATTTAAAGTATCCCAACAGGCTGAGATTCAATACCATCGAAACCCACAGCCAGGCGCGCTGACTGATCGTAGCCAGTACCCGGCTCCAATGGGGGTCAAATTGACCCGCGTCCTTGCTGCGGCGCGCCTCGATACCCAGGGCGGCAAAATAGTCGTAGAAACTGGATGCCAGAATCAACCAAAGATAAACCGGCTCATAAACGCCATAGAAATAGTACGAGGCAATCAGCAAAAAAATACGTTGCCAGCGGCCTTTCAGCAGATGCCCGATGAAAAGGGTAATAAAAAAAAAGGCCAGGAAGTGAAAGGATGTAAAGGTCATAGTCGCTTGCAGCGGGTCAGCCTGGAAAACATTACAGGCCAGGCAGCCTTAACGGGATTTAACCGCCGTCATCTCCACCGACACGCACATCGCCGCCCTCCCGGAAGGGCGGCACAAAATGTCCCTGGCCAGCCGGATGCGCCAGAGCACCGCCCGGGCCAAAGCTGTGGGCTGTTTTTTTCATCGCATCGGCCTTGACCACGGTGGGCTTGCGCACTTTCGGCTGCCCCGGCAGCGTATCGATGTGCACGGTTTGGGTGGGGAAAGCAAATTCCACGCCCAGTTTTTTAGCAAGGCGCAATATCTCCAGATACACATTTTGTTTTTCGACCAGTTCATTACTCCAGTCCGGCACCTTGAAAAAGTAATACACCATAACTTCCAGCGATGCATTGCCAAATCCGTTGAAAACAACATGAAAATAATCTTTGCGCGCATTGGGGTTGGCCCGAATGATATTTTTGATGCCTTCCAGGAACAATTCCATCAACTCGGGATCTGTGTCATAGGTAATCCCCAACTTGAGCACGTCGCGTCTGTATTCACGAGCGCCCATATTATCTATACTGGCGTTCGCGACCTCTGAATTGGGAATCGAGACCAGAGAGTTGTAAAATGTACGGATGCGGGTCGAGCGAAACCCGATTTCTTCCACAGTGCCTTCCTGGCTGCCCACCCGAATCCAGTCGCCTACCTGGAAGGGTTTGTCAAATAGAATCATCAGCGACCCGAAGAAATTGGCTACAGTATCCTTGGCGGCCAAAGCAAAGGCCAGGCCGCCAATCCCGAGACCGGCCAGCAATGACAGAACATTGATCCCCATATTCTGGATCGTAACGAGTATGCCTAAAATCAAAACCAGGATTTTCAAGGTACGCGTGAAGAGCGGCACTAGCTGATCGTCCAGAGTGGACTCTGTGCGCGCGGCCATTTGCCGCAACCACTGGTTGATAACATCTGTCAATCGGTAAAACAACCAGACCACGACCGCGCTAAAAAAGACCTTCAGGATGATGCTGGTCACGCTCATGGCGGTGCCTTCCAGTTTCAACAACTGTAGAGAGACAAACCATAACAGGCAGGCAACCAGATACCCGCCGGGATCAGAAACGGCTTTGATGATCAGATCATCCCAATTACTGCGAGAACGCGAAGCCAGACGCTCCAGTAATTGGATCAAATAGCGGGCGATTTGTTTCAAAACCAGACCCAGCAATATCAGGGCAAAAAGGGCAATCCACTGCCACCAGCTGACTTCCAGAAATTGATCGCGCGTCCAGGCCGGAGCGTGCTGTTCCAGCCATGGGGCCTTGTAGCCGGCGCCCATACCCGAGTTTTTTAGATAGGGCCGCTCCTTGATCTTTTCAAAATAATCACGCGCGCTATAAACAGACCCGGGCGTGAACAGCCATTCACCAGCCCGCTCACCCTGCTCCACCAGGCCAATGCGTATGTCTGTTTTGCGCAACCGCCAGATATTCTTGCGCTCCGGCGCATTTTGGGCCGCCAGATCATCCGTATGAGGGATCCGATTATACTGCAGTACGATTACACGATCAATGACTTCTTTTAAATAGATGGCGGCTTCGCGACCCTGCTCTTTGCGCAGGATGACGCTGGTTTCATCCAGGTTCAGACAACGCACGGCATCATCAATGCGGGCCTGCAATTCCCGATCGTTTTGCTCCAGACCCTGCCGATAGGCGTTCATGGCCTCCATAAAGGAGCGCATTGTGTCGCGCGGACTATCAGTTTTCACAGGGGCCAACGGATCGCCCTTGATTTCCTGGGCTACCAGCGGCAGGGCTCCGAAAAGTATCAATCCGGCCCACAAGAAGGTTGTGATTTGATTTTTGCTCATTGCGGCAACTCCTTTGTATTGGCAGGTTTGTGGAGACCGCCCTGGTCGAGACTGCCAGCTGGAGATCCAAACATCAGGGCCACAGTGAGCACCGCCCATGCCAGAATCGCCAGAATAATGTGGGGATCACGCACAAGATCCCGAGCGGTATCCTCTCCACCTCCTCGCATGTGAATTAAATACATGTAGCGAAAACAGGCGTACAGTACGAATGGTATGGTATAAATCAAATCCGCTGTACCGTGCTTGGCAATCGTATCAGCACTAACGGTGTACAGGGAATAGCTCATAATCACGCAGGCCAGACTAATGCCAATAAACAGATCTAACAAGGCCGGATTATAATGCTCCAGCACCCGTCTGCTTTGCTGCTCCTGACTGTTGCCGGCCTGGACCAACAGCTCCGCCCGGCGCTTGCTAAAACCCAGAAAGAGGGTAATCATTAATCCGCAGAAAAGCAACCACTTCGAGGGTTCAACATGAATGCCGCTTGTGCCGCTCAGGATTCGCAGCATGAAACCGGTTGAGATAATGAAAACATCCAGTATGACCACATGCTTCAGGCCATAGGAGTAAGCCACATTCAACACCAGATAGACTAGCAGGAATAAAAGCACGAGCCAGGAAAGCCAGGCTCCCAGAGACAGACCGATGCTGAGCAACAACAGGCACAGCATCCACCCGACAGAGACCGAGATCCGTCCGCTGGCTAGCGGACGCAGTTTTTTGCGCGGGTGTTCACGGTCCTGGTCGCGATCGCGAATGTCATTGAGGATATACACCCCGCTGGCAACCAGAGAAAAGGCAATGGCAGCCTGAATGGCTCGTTGCACATAGAGCCATTCAAACCAGTGATGCCCAAAGATAACACCGATAAAGACAAAACTGCTTTTAATCCACTGATGGGGGCGAATAAGTTTTACATAATCTCGTAGCAAATGCCGGCCTGCCAGGTTTTTTGCGCGTAGCAGTACGATCCTCCCAAGCCGGGCTCCTTTGCAAAGTAGTTTTCTAGCCGTCTAGAATTCCATTTCTGGCTCCTGGTCCGGCTCTGACAGCGAATCAAGAGCCTCCTGGCGCTTGACCTTGTCGACCTCCTGGGCAAACTGCTCGTAGGGATCGACATGATCCGTTTCTGCAGGGGCCTGGGGCTTGCTGCGGCTTAAAAACTTGCGTAAAATGCGGGCGCGGCCCCCCTGCAATGGATTAGCCGAACTGATATCAGGCTGCTGCAAAATTTTGTCGGCCACCCGATGCAAGATTCCCAGACGCTTTGACCAATCGCCATCCATCGGATACAGAATAATCCGATCATTAGAGCTGGAACTATCCGGCACCTTGATCAATTGAAATTTGGCCTCGGCGATTACGGATTCGAAGGTGCGTAGATCCATGTCACGCATCGTATTGCGCAGCTCGCCAATGGAAGGGATCAGGGAACGTTCCTGATAAAACCAGTCCAGCTGATCCTGAATTTCACGCGCCTGACCGCTGAGTTTGAGCTGCTCGCGCACTTTTTGGCGCTCCGCTTCCTGGGAGCGCACAAGGGCATCTGCACGTTCCCGATTTGCCACCAGCAATCGCTCTTGCTCCAGGTCGATGCTTTGCTTGGCCAGACGAAAACCGGCGTCACGCGCAAAAGCCAGACCAAAGAACATTAGAAAGCGATACAACCAGGGAATGTATCCCATATAGACTCGCCGCAACAATTGACCATAGGCACCGATCAGGTCGCTATCCTTAAAGAGATCCGGCATATCGGACTCGTTCTCTTCCAGAATGGTCTTCATCGCCATGATTTGCCACGCGCTCTGCACTGGCAGTTGGGCCATACCCTTGATCAGCACGCGAAAAGCTTCAGCCTGACGGCGAATAAACACATGCCAGCTACCCTCATCTGTTTCCCAGCGACGATAGTACAGTTCCAGATCATCAACCAGGTTACGCCAGGATTCCGGGGGCATCTTTTGCCGCTCCGCCTCGCTGAGGGCCAACAGACTGGCCTGCCAGTTTTGTCCGGCTTCCAGCAATTGCTTGCGATACCCTTCGTACGAGGCCAGATTGTCAAGTTTGTGCTTTTTTTGCAGCAAGGTCTCGCTCTGATCGCCCAGGGCAATCAGGGTTTCCACACTCAAGGCTCCCGGGAAACGAGTGCCGCTCGCGGAACGACCAGGCTCGGCCAGCACGGCCTGCTTCACTGCTTCCACCCGACGCACATCAAAGCGGGTGGTGGGCGGCGCGTGCTCATCCACCTTCCAACTGGATTCATCAAGCTGTATTGCATCTAGCTGCTTCTTGAGACCAGGCTTGTCTATATAGCGTTCAATGATCCTGGCATGCAGCAGTTCCACCGCCGCTTCGATGCGGTCTACCGCTTCCTGCTCGCGATAATACAGATAACCATAATTAATTAAGTTAATCAGCTTATGGCGCCTGATCAGCTCGCCTTCAATATCCCGAATGGTTTGCTGGATCATTTCCGGAGCCGGCAATACGTCAAATTTACTGGCATGCACATGCGCAAAGGGCTCCACCAGGGTGGCGGGCAACTGTGAAACCCCCGGTTGCTCCGGGGAATCGAAGTCCAGCTCCAGATCCGCCCGAATGGCTGAGCGGCCATGCATGGGCATAGAACCTAACATCAACTCAACAGCATTGACCGAACGCTGGATATTTTCCTGGTAAATCAACACCAATTGTTCGGAATCTTCTGTTTGATGCGTAATAAAGCAGGGCTGCAGCTGAACTGCATTGTTTTGAGGATCAAAATCCAGGCGCAATATCTGCGCGACGACCTGGTCCTGAATCAAACGACCTAGTACAGCCGCCCGCGTGGCCCGATCCAGATTCACTACATCGGGCACTTCCGTTTCTATATGGAATAGATTATTATTGCGCGCATGCTCTCCGGTGGAATGCGCTTTGATGGCCCCAAACATGGCCCGGTTGATTTTTTCAACCAAATGAGCGCCCCGAGCGACCCCCTCCGCCTCGTGGTAGATATTCAGGAAAGCATATTTATCGCTTTTACTCATGCATCCAATAGACGCTTCAGGGCAATCTGTATCAAATGCATGGCCTCCGCTACCGAGTCAACTATTGTAAACAGCTCCAGATCGTTCGGATCAATCATGCCGCTATCAGCGAGCAATTGAAAATTAACCAGCTGATTCCAGTACTGCTTGCCATATAAAAGCAACTTGAAATCAGAATCTACGATACCGGTCTGCCGCAAAGTCAAGGTCTCAAACAACTCATCCAATGTGCCGAAACCGCCCGGGAAAGCCAATAGCACCCGCGCGTAATAAAGGAACCAGTATTTGCGCATAAAGAAATACTGAAAATTAAAGTTTAGACGGGGCGTGATATACGCATTCGGATGCTGTTCGTGCGGTAGCACAATGTTCAACCCGATATTGTCAGCAGCGGCCTCATGGGCGCCTTTGTTCGCCGCTTCCATGATGCCCGGTCCGCCGCCGGTACAAATATGAATATGACGACCCGTCGCCGGGAATATGGTATCGCGGGACCATTCAGCGATCTGGCGTGCCAACACGCGGGCATCATCATGATAGCGGGCCATAGGGAACAAGGACATTCCCTGCCGCAGCCGGGGGTCAACACTGGACAGTGTTCTGGCAGAACCGAAAAAAACTACTGTATCGGTTATATTCTGCTCCCGGAATACCTTCAAGGGATGAAAATACTCGCTCAAAATCCGCAAGGGTCGCGCATCAGGGTCCTTGATAAAGTCCTGATTTTCCAAAGCAAGCGGGATCTCGGGAGGATCAAGGTTGGCTGGTTCTAATTCGCTCATGGGTGTTTCTGTTTACAGATCGACCAAATCAAGCGAAAAGAAATCAAAAATCAACGCAGCCGGCGACCGCCTTCCCGATCGGTCGCACCCCCAGGTGCCCGACCGGATGATAAAGGTCTGATCCTGGATACGAATCTGGCCGAAAATTCACTTGGCGGACCCCGACCGGATTGCACATTTGCAGAGGTGTGGCCTGGGTTAGCCGGGATTCTCTACGTACTTATGAGTATTATACACAAGGCTCTAATTCTGGTGGACGCCCGACCGCTCGCCTGGCCCGGCACGGGCAATGCCAGCTACCTGTTTGGCATGCTCCGTGAGCTGGTCCGCAGCCAGCCGGACACCCATTGGCTGCTGGCAGCCCACCGCGGAATTCACCAGGAATTTGCCGAATTGCTATTACAGCCGAATGTTGAGGTCCGGATCGACAGCAGTGGCCTGAACCGCCTGGGGCCGTTTTGGCTGCACTGGACCCTGCCGCGCCTGATCAACCGCCTGCAGCCCAATCTGCTATGGGCTAGTCTGGCAGCCCTGCCCTGGCGCTACCAAAAACGCTGCCCGGCTGTACCGGCCCTGACCAATTTCCATGATCTGAATGCCTACGTCGCTCCCCGGACCATGCAACGCTGGAACCGCTGGCAACATCGATTCCTGGACCATCAGGCTCTGGTTCATTCTGATGCTGTGGTCTGCCTCTCAAAGACAACCCGATCTGACATCCAAAGGGTTTTCCCCGACATCACCCCATCCAAAATGCATGTGGTCTATCCTGGCTGTGAGATACATGGCAGTGAGTCCCGGGCACCCCGGTCTATCGCCCACTTGAAGCACTTTTTCTTGTGCGTGGGTACGATCGAACCACGCAAGAATCAAATCACAGTACTGACTGCCTGGCTGTCTGCCAAAGCTGCCCAAAATGAGCTGATACCGCTGGTATTCGTGGGTCGGCGCGGCTGGGGCGAAACCAGTGTTTATGATCGCTTACACTCCGGAGCACTGCAGGCAGAAGGGGTCTATTTTATTGAAGGAGCCAGCCAGGCGGAGTTGAGCTGGTGCTACAGCAAATGTAGTATGGTAATTCTGCCCAGCTTGCACGAGGGCTTCGGCCTGCCTGTCATTGAAGCTTATAGCTATGGCAAACCTTGTATCCTGTCCGATATTCCGATTTTTCGCGAAGTTGGCTCTAAAAGCAGCTTTGTCAGTCCGCTGGATGCAAACGCATGGCAGGCAACCCTGACCGCCAAAAGCCGTCAGATTCAAAGCGGCAAGAATCGGCAGCCCGCTTTTAATTCAAAAACCTGGTCCTGGAAGAAAAAAGCCGCGGAACTAGGCGGCATACTGGCATCCGTTGCCCGACCAGCGGACAAGGACCTGGACTAAGCCACCATTTATTGCGGAGTCTGCAATGTGGCGGCATAGAGCTGCACGCAGAGCACGAATTGCTTCTGACCGCATTGCTGCTCCTGCACACAGGCCTGGATGCTGCGCGCTGAATCCGCGTCGCGCCTTGTCAGGGCCGCCATCCATTTTTCGCAATTTGGCAAGGCAAGAGCATGCGACTGCAAAGCGGGATCGCAGGCGACCGTCTGTTTACAAAAGTCCGCATAAGCTGCCGGTGACGCCGGGCGCTCCTGGCAAGCATCTAACAACAGCAAAGCCAGGGCGCACAGGCTTACAAAAGCCCAACAGCTGACCTGCCGAGCGCGAATGCTTGTATTCGCTTTCCCAAACAGGCCAACAAACCGTTGCAAGGGGCGCAAAATCAGGGCAGCATCATGCCGGCGCTTTTTTGCATACAGCCCATCATATCTTTTTGTTCACATGATTGAGCTTTGATACAGTCAACAATCACATTCACTTTATCACCCATTTTCTCTTCGATTCCGGCCAGCATCTTGGTGCAGGACTCAGGATTCAACATCGGGTTGGTCTTGTTAACGTCACACTTGGCCACATCACTACAAACCTCGGCAAACTTGCCCGGGTCCGGCTTATCCTTGCCGCAAGCAGCGAGCGACAGGCCGGCAACCATTGCTACGACCAAAAATACACTTTTCTTATTCATGGGGGCACTAGGTATCGCTGCAAGTGGCTGTCGTCAAACACAAATTCGGGTGCCATGGGGCAATTAAGCCGTAGCGGATTATTATAGAAGAAAATAGCTTCATACAAAAAATCAGGATCCTGGTGCAGACCGGTACAATCAATGCAATCCCGACTCGGCCGCGATTACAGCTCGTGCCAGGGGCTGGACCAATCGCTCACTGAGAGCCTGGGCACCAGCGTAAACCGGATGATTATAATCATAAAAATAGCGCATGTCCAGGGCTGCATGCCAATCAAAAAAAGCATACCGATCTGCCTGGGTTGGGTCCACGTCAGTCAATTCTGCCAACCAGGTTTTGTACCAGCGCGATGTCCCAAACCAGGCCTGGCTCAGCGGGTTTTCGGCGGTGTTAATCACAATCAGACTGCGACTGGTGGCCAACTCCTGACGGCGCCACTCGCGAAAAGCCCGCCAGGTTGGGATCTCGGGATCAAAACTGCGCCCCGACCAGTAAATTCGCGCGTCACGGATCGCCTGCAGATACTCCATGCCGCGCCGGTCAAAAGCCAGCACTCGCCGCTCAAAGGCCTGACGGTACTCAGCAGGGCTCATGCGAATATATTGTTGATCCTCAAAACGCAGGGGTCTGTGCTCCTGGTCCCCCCGGCGGGCGGGGGCAGCCAAACCAAAATTGCGGGGCAATCGCAAACTGCGTTGATCGGCGCTGATGGGGTCATACCAGGCAGGCTCCACCCGGCCGTATATTTCATCACCGACTTTGAGCGGCTTTCCTAAAGCCAGGATTTGCCAGCCGGGACGCAAGTCTAACTCCCCTTGACGACAAGGCTCTGAGCCTGCCGGACAATAGCGGTATTGCATTACAGCACCGGCCTGATCTCGAAAGAGCTCTGCCGGGACCTGGACACGCACGCCCTGCTCCACCAAAACCTGGTTGATGCGGATCCTGAATTCTGGCGCCAACCACCCCGTACGACTGACTCCGGTCACAAATCGGCCGGCATAATAATGGTAATGGCGGCCGCTAGCCCAGTGATTGTCAAGTTGCTCGGCCAGTGCTGGCTGCAAGAGATTGCGATAGCGCCAGCTTTGCCATAGAACCGCATTGGCAAGGGCCAACCTGGTATCCCCTGACAGGGCCGACCCGTACAACTGCAGAGTGCGCCGGGGAGCCAGAGCCATCAACTCAGAACCACTGGCAATGGATCGGCTGTAACGCATGAGCGCTGCCGAACGCTCCGGGTGACCGACTTGAATGCGCTGCGCGTCCTGGTGGACAAGCGGCTTCTCCAGACGGAGGTCGATCGGATTGATCGCATACACAATCACAAGTGGATGGAGGGCCTGCACACGCCTTTGATAGGCCAAAAGATGCATGGGGGTCATGCCCTGGTGCGCCAGCATGCGCACCCGTACTGCCCGGACGTTTTGAGCCGCGAGGACTCGATTCAGGGCAGTTTCGATTTGAGCCGGCAGGTAGCCGTAGAGGGCAACGGAGGAGCCCACAATTAAGACTAACGGATCCGCCCGGGATCCGGCTTGTAAATGCCGCAGACGGTGTTCGAAATGATAATGAGCCTGGCCGGCCCAGGCGCTCTCATCCGGCAATTGCCACAAGCCGTAGCCAAAAATGGCTCGATCCAGCAGAATCAGCAGGGCGAGCAACCACAACAGGGGCCGCAGCGCCGACCGGCGGACACCCTCCCGTTTCACCGGTCGGCTCAAGTGCGATGAAAGGTAAACAGGTAGATCAGGTAAGCCGCATAGCCCAGCAAGAAGAGCATCCCCTCACCCCGGCTCAGTTCCCGTCGATTTTTACCAATCAAAGTAAAGGCAAACAGCAGCACGCTCGCGGTGATCACCATCATGAGGTCTGCATTCATTTGTATATCAAAAGGCAAGGGCCGAATCATCGCGCTGAGTCCCAACACCCAGAAAATATTGAAAATATTGGATCCGACTGCGTTACCAACGGCAATATCCGTTTTACCTTTATAGGCCGCCATCACCGAGGCCGCCAGCTCGGGTAAGGATGTGCCCACGCCCACAATCACAACCCCGATGACGGATTCGGACAGGCCGATATCCTGCGCGATCTGGACCGCACCGTCCACGATCCAGTTACCGCCCACCGGCAGGGCAATCAAGCCCGCTACGCTCATCACGATGGCCCGCCAGACCGGGATTTCTGTGCCGTGTTCTTCAGAGTCTGATTCGGAAAGCTCCTGTTCGCCACCGCTGACCAGGCTAAATGTATAGTACATGAATATTATAAAAAATGCGGATAACACAAATCCATCGCCGCGCGAAAGCACATTCGTGCCGGAATTATCCACCAGGACGTCGTTCAGTAAAACCGCCAATAGCACCCCGGCCAGGATACTGAGCGGAATTTCTTTCCAGGTGGTGTTTTTCTGAATCAAAAGTGGTCGCACCAGGGCGGACGCACCCAGAACCAGCATAATGTTGGCCACATTGCTGCCCAAAATGTTACTGATCGCCAGACTAGCTTTGCCATCGAAACTGGCGATTACGTTGACCGCCAGCTCCGGCGCTGAAGTGCCGAAGGAGACAATCGTCAATCCGATGACCAGATCAGAGATTTGCATCCGGCGGGCCAGACTGGAGGCCCCATCGACCAGCCAGTCAGCCCCGTAGATCAGGAAGAAAAAACCGAGGATAAACAGGACATAAACTATAACAACGCTCATTGCAGGTAACAAAAAACCAGGCCGCCAGATCGGCAATCAAAACCAGAAAACCCTAGTTGCCTTGCAATTCACGTTTACGCTTCAGTGCGAGAGCCTCCATCTGGCTCTTCACATCATCGAATCGGTCCAGCATGCGGTAGAGAGCCTCCCGACTGAGGGTGTATATATCGCAATACTCTGCGGCTCGAATACTCGCTGTGCGCGGCTCACGGTTGACCAGCGCAATCTCGCCGAAATAGCCGCCCTCTCCCAGGGTTGCGTACACCGCCTTGCCATCTTCCGATACGACCTCGACACTGCCGCTGCTGATAAAAAACATCTCCTCGCCGATTTCACCCTTGCGGATTATAAAATCTCCTGGTGTAAATACCTGCGGCTTCAGGACATTGACGACTTCGCGCACAAATTCATCGGTAGCCCCTTTAAACAGAGGCACTTTCTCTATAATATCCCGGTTCAAATACAGGGCCACTTCGGTGCGCAGCGAAGGCGGCAACTCCTCGATTACGGAGCTTTCGTCATACCCCATGCGACTGTCCCACAGGTAGTTATAATAGCTCAGAACGCGTTGCTGGATATCAACCGGAATGCTGCGATATTTCAGAAAAGCGGTGACTTGCTCCATCTTTTCTGTGAAGTGTGCCTTGGCCACATCGATATTCGCCAACAGGCTAGCCACATTACCGACAATGTAGCCGTACAAGCCAGCCCCGATCAGCTCCGCAAAAATAGCAAATATTGTCTGCGCGTTAGTGCTCGGGGTAATATCGCCATAACCAACTGTTGTCAAGGTTGTGATGGCAAAGTAGAGCGATCGCAAATACAATCGTGTTCGGGTAATATCTTCTTCCCAGCCCCAACCCAGCGCGATCCAGCCGCAGGCAATCCAGTGCGCCATCAGGCCGATCCAGAAAACAAAGAACGCCAGGCGCAAATAAACCGGATTTAGCGAGCGCGTGGAGGAACTCAGGTGGTTCATAAACTGAGCCACCCGCAAGAGACGCAACAAACGCAGCAATCGCAGAAGGCGCAGCAGTTTATTGACATAGGTAAAGCTGCCGCCCAAAAATAAATCGAAGGGGATGGCAGACAAAAAGTCCACTAAAAACCAGCTACTCAGATACTTGCGCGATACTACGCGAAAGCTTTGCGGCCCTTTTAAATCCGGATTGATGGATATGAAATTAATCAAAACATCCAGCATAAATGATCCGCTGACAGTCAGATCAACCACAAACAACCAGTAGTTCACCGGAAAATCAAGGACCAAACGGGCCGGCACCTCTATAGAAGAAAACACCGTCAGGATAACAATATACAAATCCCACAGCTTTTTCAGGCCGTGTTCGCTGTTGATCAACTTGTTTACTATCAGCTTTTTTGAATCGGGCGACATAGTAACCTTCACTGGCGGGGCAATGTCTTCAGTGTGGCCTTTGGGTATTCATATTATATCATCCATCGACAACATGGACTTGCTTGCTTCCTCGCCTCCCCGACTTTGCCGATACGAACGAATCTGATTCTTGATGGTCAGCCAGCGTTCATTGTAAGCTTTTGCCAACCGAAACACTTCCTCGTTAGCATAATCCGGATCCACGCGAACCTCCAGATTATAGTCCCAGTTTCGCAGACCCTTGTCCATAATATAGATCGGGTCCGCGACCTGCTGTGCAAATGATCTGGAATACAATACCATCAGGACCATCACGATAGCGAGTATTGTCACCAGGCAAAATAAATTCAGCATGGCATGTTCCCGATCCATCAAATGAGTGCTCAATTGTACTTCATAGCCGGTATCGCCTAGAGCTAAAAAGCGGCCACCTTCAAAGAAATACCATTCCATATCGGCCCGCCCGACGTTTTCGTACAGCAGGGATTCGGAGCCCTGTTTGCGCACAGCCATCACGTCCGCAAAGGCCGGTGTATTTGCCAAAATACGGCCAATTATTTGTTGCTCCCGGACGCTATCTTTCGAAGGCATGATTTGCTCGATAGACGCTAAATGATTCTGTTGGTAGCGAGCATGATCTCCAATAGACAAGAAGGGCACAAATTGCGACGCCATAAGCACAACTACCAGAGCCATCACAATGCTGGTCGCAACAAAGGCCACATGCCGGTTCGTCATCTGCGAATCTGCATTCTGGATCTTGCCAAAGATTTTCAAAACCCGAATCAGTCGCAAAATACGAGTCACCCGCACTGCCTTGGCGGTCTTGAGAATATGTAAAATAACAAAAAAGCCGCTGCCACTGGCAGCCTCGTGAAACAGAAGTGCCGTTACAGCCGGACCCGATACCAGTAACAACAAGGGCAATGAGGTCAAAAGATCCACCCAACCGCGCTGGAATTTAAAGTAATGGCCAAAAAAGCCGCGCCGAGCCGTCACGATGGAACGAGCCAAAAACTCAAGCGTAAAGATGATATCAAAGAGGAAACCCAGCCAGGTCAAAGCGACCTGGGTCTGACGACTCCAGACATAAACGACTGCCAGGTCTTCCAGAGCCATCAATACAATGACGCCAATAATGATAAACAAGATGGCATACTCAAAAAACGCAGGCAAATGGTCCTGATTAAATTTGTCTTTTTTATTGGTCATAACCTTACCAGCCCTCTTCGCCAGCGATGAGATATAGCTCTTCCAAAAAACGAACGTCCATGCCGCTCAAGCGCGCCGTGCGGCGATTGATATTAAACCATGATTTATCCGGGGTTTCTGCGCCGCGGTCCAGTTTCTGATTGGCCACGTACTCCTGCGCCCGGGTACTGAAGATATTAATCAGACGCGAGGAGCCTGGTATGTCCGGATGATCAAGGACGCTTAACGAGCTGTGTAATCCGGTCTCCAGCAGCGAGTCTGGCACATGGTTAGCCGCCGTATTCACCTGATCTCGAATTTGATTATATATTTCCTTGTATGAACGGGAGTTGGGCTGATGGCGCATCAGCACATCGCCACTCTGGCTGGCGGTATCAATCGGCAGGGAACCCAGGGGCCGGAACAGGGCTGCCAGGGCCACATAGTCGGCCACAACATCCGCCGACATACCCAGATGGTCTCGGCGTACGAGTTCGATATAAATCAGCTTGCGATAGCTGATCACGGGTGGCAAATAACGCCGATAGAATCCGGCCTCAAGGGAGGCTAACACGGAGATATACTGATCGCGCATCCGCTTGTTGCGCATTTTGTCCAGTATGTAGTCGCGCAAGGCGATCGTATCCACATTCAAACCGCCCTCACTGGCGAAGTGATCACGCAATTCAGGATGATTGACCCGCTCCAGGAGTTCGTCGATGAGTGGCCTGGCCATGTCCAGAATAGAGTCTGTCAAGACGGTTAATAACAAACGCACAGCATCGTCCCAGGAAATCTCCGGGAAAAAACCCTCTGTTTTGAAGGCTTGCTGCAAATTATCACGATTCTCCTGGATGAAGCCAAGGATGTGATTTTCCTTGCGGCCAAGGGGCAGCTGCTGGATATTCGGATTGTGCCACAATTTGGCCACAAACTCCTGCATTTTTGAGCGATATCTTTCCATATCCTGATGACCTTTCAAAAATCGGCATTTGATTGGCCTGAAATTCATTCAGAAAATGCTAAAAACATAAAATATGGATAGACTTGTCACGGGCCTGCGACGATAGTATCAACGTTGTGACTTTCAGGCATCAGTTTACCACGCCCCTGCTGCTTGTCACGATCTTGTTGATCGTGAGCGTGGTCTTGCAAGCCAATCCGCATCAGCAGCCAGGTACGAGTTATCCGGTAATTCCACCGCTGGACATGATTGTCAGTGACGGTTCGCCGACGCCTGGCTGGAGCGCGACCAACCCGCTGGAGCCGATTGCTGCCAGCAGCCGGTCAATGGCCTTGAGTCACTATTACCGCGAGATAGAAACAGCCACCCCGGGATTAGACGGCCCCCTGGAGTGGAACACCCGACCTTACCATTTCGCTCGCTACTGGAGCATGCTGCACGATCGTTTGTTTATCAAGCTCGGCATGGAAGCGCTTGGATTCAAGCCTCTGGCGGCGCCCGCGTGGCAAAACAGGCAGTTGTTAGATGGTGCCGTCCTGCTGGGCATGGGTCTAGGAACCCGTAGGGCAGTCAGTGCGGACTCGATAATGGAAGCCCACTACCCGGTCACAATGCTGATCGGCTTCGGTAGCCGCTATGTCGATGTACATCCCGAGACAGTCGATCCGATTACCGGGTCAGCCCATGAGCTCATGTTCCTGAACTCTGCAATGGAAATCAGCATGGACAGTGTCAGCTTGAAAGCGTCTCTTGAGCTGCCAATTGCAAAGTACACTCCCGAAAATCAGGACTTGTTAGGACGCCAGGTCCGGGCCAGTATCGGCATGCAATATCGATTGCGCTAAAAAAACTGCCGCATCGCGTTCTTTCTAGCAGGTCAATTCAGGAGCTTCGGTCACTACCCGGCGAGCAGAGCTATGCTTGTCTCAAGTATCGTTGGCCGGAATGGCATAGCGTTCTTTAATCCGCTGGTTGATTTGATCCCGATTTTGCAGATCCACAACGATTTGCTGTCCCCCGGACAACTCTAGATGCAAAAAGGCCTGGCCCGCACTCACCTGATCAGCGATGATTTTGCGCATCCGCGTTAAATTGAAGGGTGCCTTGCCGTTCACCAGGCGCACTGGTTGCATTCGAAAGCCCTCAAAGCCACGCGTCACCGGATCGGGAAAAACCTGGGCCAGAATCACAATGCGGTCCTGGCCGGGCTTTGTATAGAATTGCCGCGAATTAAAAATCATGGATAACTCGGGGTTGCGGCCCTTCCAGTCGGATCCATACACCTGACGTAACAAGGGTAGACTCAATTCTAAAAACAGGAATCCCCCCTCCAGCAGATACGGCGGCTCCTCGTTTAATAACCATGGGATCCTTTCCGCACCACCCCGATAAGCCTTCAGGGTCATCTCAAGCGTTTGCTGTTGCCCCTTACGCAGAACTTGTAGTTGCAGCACATCGCCGGGATGACGCAAACTCGATCCACCTTTGACAAAGTGCATCAGAGCGGGCAGTTTTTGACCAGTCTGCGCATCGCCGATATAACCGGCATTATCGACCAGTTTCCCGTCAATCGCAAGCAACACATCGTTCTTTTGCAATACATTCCAGGCCGAAGTACCAGGCAATACCCGTTTGACCAGAGCACCACTCAGATTGGCCGGCATCTGGTAGTACTCGCGTCGAGCCGGATCGATCATGCTTCCCAGATAAAACCCGGCCGAAGCAAAAGCAGGTTGGCCAACCAAAGCACGCTTGCGATATTCATTCATGACTGAAACGGGCAAAATCTCCATCGTGCCCGATTTCGCATAGGCAACCATGCCACGCAGGGTATGACCGGCAATAATCAGTCCTCCGCTGGCAAAATCAGCGTCCCCCTGACAAACCTGGACCGGCAAATGGGTAAAACCAAAGTCTGCTACGACCTTTTGACGCTGAATACGTACATCCTCGCGATAGGCCTGAAAAACGCTGTCCAGCTTTACCGCAACTGCCGTGGCGCCAACCGCCAGATCCGGGCCGGCTGGCAGGGCCAATAAATCATCAAAAAAACCCGGCTGATCGATCGTAACCAGCGCCAGGTTGGATTCCATGTCGAGGTGCTCGACTTTTGCCTCAGCCAGTTCGTAAGACGAATACTTGCGGGCCTGCATCAGCACCGCTGAACGCACATCTTCAGCGCGCACCAGCACCCTCTTATGGGGCACCACTATGCCAAAAACTGTCAGCGGCTGACCCGGCCGTTTGCTCCAGGGATATAAATAATTGCGCGAGACCGGATACACCTTTAGCTGCACAATGGACTTTTGCAAGGCAATGTCTGATATCGGTTCAGCTTGTCCATCCAGGGGAGCAGCATGAAAGCCGGAACCAGGCCATAGGAGTTGCAATAGCACAAATACAACCAGGCCCCAGGCCATTTTCTTCCAATTAAATGCCGGATGGCAGGTGCCACAAGTCCGACCGCTATACTCTGCTCCGGACTTATTTTTCATTTTGATTAGCCATTTTTTGGATTCCATAAAACTGCTGGATACGGGCCTGGCTTTCCGCATCCGCATCGGCGGTAATGACCAGAGGCACGTCCTCACCACGGAATTCCAGCACCAGCTTTTGCCCCTGGTCGAGGGCGCTACGAGACGCGGACAGAAAGGTGTGAAAATTGCGAATCGCCTTGCCATTCACTTTGCTTACTATTCTGCGCGTATAACGGTCCAGGTAGGTGTTATTCCTGTCTCCAAGGCGATAGGACAAGACCACATCCTCGTCCACCTGCTTGTAAATGCCAGCCCGCACAAAATAACTATAACGGTACAACAGCTCCGGTCGATCCTTCCAGGCGCTAACCGCAGCCCGCATTAGATTGGCGTTCAGAGGCTGAAATAGCATGCCATTGAAGATCGCATACTCCGGTGGATTATCATAATCCTGGCGCAAGTGAGCGATCACATTCGTAGGTCGCGCTAAAAAATGCAGTTTCTGCTGCGAATTTTGCCTCCAGATGAGCAGATCAATCCTGGCACCGTTTTGCAGGTTATCCGTCACCATACTATAGGGCTGCCGACTGCCATTCAGGTCCACATCACCTTGCTGAGAGATCTTATGGCCATTGATTTCCAGAATAACATCGCCTTTCCTGACAAAGCCATCCGCAGAGGAGCCCGGCATAATCCCGGTAACAAGCACACCGGTTTCACTAGCCAATCCAGCCTGATTCAAACCGGCCGCGCGACGCAGGACTGGATTACGCGTATCCTGGCTGATGACCCCCAGCTCAATATAGCCGTCGTATTTACCGTCCTCAACATCGACCAGAAATTTCTGGATTACCGAAGGCGGTATCAAATAGCCCAGGTTTTCACCGCCACGCAGCGATTGAAACGCCACGCCAATCACCTCCGCCCCTTGCATGGCCGGCCCGCCGGAATTGCCCGGGTTAATGGCAGCGTCTACCTGGAGCGTTAAATGCTGGTCTATTTGCGAATGCGAGTACAGGTCCATGTCGATGCGAGACACGATGCCCCTGGTAATAGAGATCCGATCACCACCGATAGGAAATCCCAGTACATTAATTTCGCTGCCTAATTCCGGCCTCTGCCCTATACGCAGGGGCTGTGCACCATGATAAAATTCTGCCTTTTTAGCCCGTACGATCGCCAAATCGCAGTCATGGGCAACAAAAACAACCTCGCCTTCAAATTCACGCTCCTGGTTCGATCGCGACAAATGAATAAATTTAGCCCCGCTAACAACATGCGCATTGGTTAAAATATACTCTTTGTTGATTAAAAAGCCTGTTCCACTAGATGCCTGGACCCGGGGCTCACTCCAGGGCTTTGTGTAATCGTACACAAATGATCGCACCTCAATCTTTACAATTGATGCTCCTGGATCGATTTTCAGGGCATTATCAGGTTCTGTTGCGTACACTGGACCAGAGGCGCTCAGTAGCACTATAAACAGCAGCAAGTTGGCGGCCAAATAAACCAGCACCCATCCTTTGGCTTTCCATTTACCCTGCATCTGCTTTCATTTTCCCCGCATTCAAGATCGGCATGTTTATGCTATGCCCTCGACCGTTTTTCCTTATTCTTTATTGGGTTATTTGAAGCGCAACCAATATCAAAACCTTGATCCTGAAATTATTAAAACCCTTAATTGTGTCTTAATCCTTATATCTGCCTATTTTTCCTCCTTTTCTCTGCCTGTGTCCTGCATTTCTTATCTTGCAATTCTACTCAACAGTGCCGCACCATATATATTATCAATTTTTTTGCTCATTCATAAGCATTTTTAAACCTTAGGCCCGGAGCTGGTGCGTATCTCCAATATCAACATATGACTTCCATTTTTTTGCGCTGCCGCTTGGCGGCTCTTGTGCTATTCCTCATCCTGCACACCAAAGCCGTTACGACCGTTCACATTACCAAGTCGCCCTTGCCTTGCAGCCGTGGGCCTATTTTACAGCACTTTACAACAAGCCCATTTACATATGTAGCATTTTTTCTGCTTATATTCCGGCCTTTAACTTTAAGTTACTTTTTATATATGCACTTTTTCTGCCCATTTATTTATATTTATATTACATACTTGTTCTTCACGCTGCAGTGCGGGCATACGCATATCACCTCTCCCTTGACCTTCCGACCCTTGCCCTGCTTTTCTATTTTTCCAGTTGCTACAAACTCAAAGGGGACCCCGGCCGGCACATAATGACCGGGCCCATATTTGGCCGACCCCTCGATTGTATTTCCACAAGCGTGGCACGCCACCCTCAATCTGATTGATTCTGCCATCTGCAAGCCTGCCTTTTTGTCATGTGCATGTCGGACACGGTGTGTATGTCCATTTGTCAGTGTGTGGTCATTGGTTTATCAGCAAAGCCATTTTAGGGCGCCGCGCCTGGCGAGCCAGATGGCGCAGGATCCGATCGGCCCACCGCCCCTTTTTCGGGAGCTTTCTGCGGGGGACTTTTCAGCGCGGGCCTATTTGACCAAAAAATGCCAGCTGCGGCCCTGCCCTACCCGACGGGCGATCAAAGGCGTAATCCTTAGTCAACCAGGAACCTGGATACGCTTGTTTACACAGCAACCCGAACATTGAGACCAATCAAAGTTGACTGCTGCTGATTGAGGCGCCCCCACCGCCGGACCATTTTCCGGATACTTTTGCTGTTGTCCAACGCTCGCTGAATAAGGCGGTGCAATGCGCAACTGGCCGCATCGCAAGCAGCTGCTTATCCAGGCAGCTCCCCCTGCCCGGCACCTCGCTATTGTCAGTCCGCAGCGCCAGTCAGTTAGAACCAATCAGGATCAGGCAGTTACTCGAGTACTACAGCAACATGCCCAGGGCGCCAGGAAACTCTCAAATAAAAGCACGACGCCAGACGACAAGTCTGGCCATCTGGTGGCGTATGCATTTTTTTAGAATCAGCAGCAGGCAAGTGCGCCGGACGATCGCAGAATAGGCCAATGAAATTGCCGGATTATGGGCAGTGATTGCATATCTGGCAAATATGTGCCACATATGTGGCGAATTGCCGGCAATTATGGAGAACCACAGCAATGACGCGATAAATTATCGGTGCGAATTTTATATGGCACTAATACTGACTAAATACCAGCAGATTCTGGCCCTTTGCGCACTTTTTTCTTTTTGCGCGGCCGTTCAGCGATAAGGTCGACTGGCCTCGAGTTGGACCGCTTGACCATATACAAATAATGGCGAATATACTGGGAATAAGGATCCTGAACCAATTGCGGGTCAAATTTTTCGGGCTCGTGTACTAGTGTGCGAATAATATTGGCAGGCAGATCTTCCTTTTCGGAATTCATCAATATTTCCAGGCGACGACAAATTTCTATATCGTTCACTTCCTCGGAAAGCTTCCGCATGATTGATAGCAGTCTGGCTACGCCGGGGCTTTTTTTGGCCATAAAAATTCTCCGATCCAAATAAAAGAAAGGGCGAATAGACAAAGTAGTGCAAGGCGCACTGCTGACAAGTCATTTAATGCCAGCCTGTGATTGGGGCTAATGATAGCCAGACCTGAGCCAAGGCCGTAGCCTTGCACGAATCAAAATTACGACCCTGCTCGCTATCCAGGTAAAAATTGGAAATCCAGGCCCTTGCAGCTGCCTAAAATGATACCTGCAAGCACCCTGCCCTGTTTACCGACCTGCGTCGCAAAAACAGGAAAACATGGTTACAAAGTCGGACCGTTCGAGCGCCGTTAGCATGGAGTCGGACGCCAGTGGTCAACAAGACGGCTAGGAGTATTAAAGAGAGCGCCTGGTTTGGTCCGGCCAGCATCCTTCAGGCCGGACCATCGAGCATTACAGTCGACAAAAAACGATCCGCAATATGGCTGGAGCACACGCCCGAACCGACTCCGGTATTTTTGCTGCAAGTATTGACCTGCCTGGTCGCTGGCGCCAGGTATAAGAGTGCGATTGAAACGCGCTGAGAAGTTCTTGAGCGCCAACTCGCGAGACCCCGCAGTTAGAAGATCAAACGGATTTCGAGCCAATTGTATCGTGAGCCGACGCGCAAAGCAGGCAGCGTCCAGTCCCGGAGTCGCGGTGCACACATGCTGAGCCCCTGGCTCAAAAAACGGCCGGCTACGACCAGGATGCAGACCAACCGCTTGTATCTCGCCTGGCTGGCGCGCGGCACAGTGGCCACCATTGCTATTTACCAGGACTCTTTCAGGCGATGGTCCCGCCCGGACTTCCGGATTGGAGCCCTGTGAAATTTGCAGGGCCGTACCATGCCCGGCTGGACCCGGTGTTGTAGCCTGCAAAACAGGCGAACACTGCCCGGACCGCTGGTCGGATGGGCGCAATAACTCTACTGGAAAATCTGCGCCCTTTGTAACGGTTGGTGCTGGCCGCATTTGCGGCGTGGCACCTGGCACATTGGTTGCCAATCGGACCGTCAATTGAACACGATAAGCGCCAACGTGACTGGCCTTGTAGGATTGCTGCTGATATTGTGCAATAACCGATCGGGACTGGATCCGTGCCTCAAGGGCTGCGAACTGCGTTGAGGACGCAGAAGCACCCCCACCCTCCGCAATGCCGAGAAATGCCCCAAGGATCGAGAATATGGCCACCGAGACTGCCATAGTGGCAGCCTGCCGGTCTGCCGGGGGCTTGACAATGATTTTTTTTCTGCTCGGAAGTTTTTTTTACTGGCCTTTCGATACCCTGACCGATGCGTACTGAACTGTCAGGCGTTCAGCGCTTGCTTTAGACGATACTGCCACTCCCAGTATTCGATCTCCTCCAACTTACCGGGGGCCGCCGCCCGCTTTTGGCTTACTAAAGCAGAAACCCGCCGGTAAACAGCCGGGGGCATGCCTTGCTTCAAGGCTGCATAAAAGCCATCTCTGTCGCCCGAAAGTATTAGCCCACCAATCTGATACAGCTTCTCCAGCATTTGCAGCTGACGTTTGACCTGCTCCAGCTCCGGACGCCCCTGCTCATTCTTGATCATCAGACGCAAAAAAGTGATAATAAAGCCGGTTTCGTCCAGGCTCATATTAAATCTGGTCAGCAGGCCGGCGACCTTGTCCAATTCCAGATTCCGCAGGTGCAGGCGCGCCAGAAAAACCGGATTCCTGGCTGTCTCCGCATTCAGACCTACATCTGTCGCCCGCACACCGGCCTCAACTGCCGGCTGGGCATCGTTCGATTTAGCGATTGCCTGCTTGATAACGAGTATCCGGGCCTCTGGATTGCCAGCCTTTATTTTTACCAGGCCAACGCGCCCCACCCCCTCGTATGCAACGACATACCGAAAGCCCTGCTCTTCACGCACAAACAGTAAAAAATCACGCACATCACTAAAATGACGCACGCGGACCGGGAACTGATCAGCATGACTATTGCACTGCACATTCAGAATACGAGAACGTGATTCGGATTGAATACGATATTCAATCTTGAGTCGCCCATGAGACAGCTCCACCAGGGCCACCCTGCCAGGCGGATAGTCTAACACCAGCTCGGCCCCCACGAAAGCTACATAGGGCACTTCCTGTTCCATGTGCTGCTGGCCATCGGGTCCAACAACGGACTCCGAAGCATTGCCGAAATAAACAACGCATCTGTCCTGACCTGGACGCAATTTAATTTCAGTCCCGGCGGCTGTCGTGAACATCAAATCATCGATCATCAAGCCCCTCCCCCAGGCGATATTTTAACATTTTGTTTTGCAACGAGCCGCGCGACAAACCCAACGATTCGGCCATGTGCACCTGATTGCCTCCGTGCAGTGCGTAGGCTTCCAGAATGAGGTCCTGCTCCAGGCGCCTGGTATGCGACCGCAAATCCAGGCTACCAGCATAAGGCATCAGATCCTGGTTCTGAGGCCGCAAGTCCCCAGGGCCAATCTGCTCACTTGACGAAGTAAGCGCGGCCACCCGAATTGTCTGCCGGAACTGACTCCAGTCGCCAGGCCAGTCGATGGAGCCGAGGTGCTGCCGGGCCGCTGGACTCAAAGAAAACTCACGTCGGTATAGCGGCAATAGTTCTTGTAAAATCCGATCGGCCTGCACACCCAACTGATCACGCTTTTCCATCACAGACGGCAGACGCAGGCTTTTTTGACGCAGCAACTTCAGCAAAGCTGCGTCCAGCCGACCCTGCATCACCAGCGCATCGAGATCCATACTCGATCCAAACAACCAGCGCGGCTCATCCTGCTTGAGGCTGAGACTGGACAAAATGCGCAGTTGAGCCTGCGGCGCCAAATTGCCCGGCTCGAGTATCAAGGCAACCGGACTGGCCATCGAGACCACCGTCTCCGGGCGACCACCACCGCTGAGCCTCACCCCAGGCTGGTCACCATACAGCTCATGCAATTGCACCTTTTCAGATAACCGGCCGGGGGCAAAGGCGCACCAGGACCCGGGACCCCAGAGCTGCTCAGCCAAATGACAAACAAAGGCCTGGACACCCGAACCCGGAGCAGCCTCGATCAGCAGGGGCGCATTGGCAGCAGTCATCCCTTCCATCTGGTCCAAAAACCACCCCGGGAAGGAATGATCGGCCTGCCACCGGCCAGGCAGCGTTGTCCCAGGCGGCACCAAAAGTGACCGCAGCTTTTTTATATGCGCCTCGCTGTAGGCTTCCGGCAATTCAACCAGCAACAGGTATTCGGGGTCGACCACCGAATCACACAAACCCCAAACTCGAAAGCCACTGGAGTAGCCACGCACCGGCAAGCAACCAAATCCCTTACTAAAAACAGAACCCAACACATCCGGGTCCTCCCCTAAAAACGGGTAGCTAAAAACTCGATTATCGTAACCAGCACGCCGCTGCAAGCGAAACTCATCACCTTCACGCACAAAGAGAATAACATGGCCGATGCCGGCTACAATATCAAACAGCGTATCTAAATCCGAATTAACCATTCAAGCGATGCCAGGCGGTACTTCAAAAGCCATTCGTTACAACCCCCATAAGGACGCAACAGTTTCGCCGAAACCCGGCCAGTGGCATGTCGGATGTCCGACCCGGATCCAGCGCCACCTGCGATGTCGGATGTCCGACTTTTTGAAAATACGACATAATATCAATTGACAGTCATGCGCTGCGTGTAACTGGTCGATAATTGGACCAATGAGCCGCGTATTCAAGATAGCTATTGCAAACCAGAAGGGAGGGGAGGGCAAGACCACCACGGCAATCAATCTTGCTTTCGGACTGGCCTATCGCAATAAGCGCACCCTGCTTTTAGACCTGGACCCGCAAGCCAATAGCACTGGAATTTTTATAGAACCCGACTTGATCAGCATATCCGCCTATGATGTTTTCAGCGGCAATGCCCGCATGCAAGACGCCGTGGTTGCGACCGCCGTCGACAACCTGAGTGTTGTTCCCTCGCACATTACCCTGGCCGAAATGGAGACGATCGGATCCAATGTGGACGCACCCTACTTGATTCGTGACGCCCTCCAGCAGATTGAAAAGGACTTTGATTATGTGGTCATGGATTGCCCTCCGTCATTGTCTGTCTTCACTATAAACGCGTTGGTGGCGGCCTCGCACGTGATTATCCCGGCCCAATCAGAAAAATTCTCAATCGACGGAATGAAGGGCCTGCAGAATACAATCAACTCGGTCAAGCGGCGCATCAATAGCAACCTGGAGATTTTGGGGGCCTTGATCACCCAAAGCAAGAAGCATACAGTTTTACATAAAACTATATTGCCCGTGCTTTCGGAATATTTCCCCGTATTTGAAGCCGCAATCTGTACCGGAGTAGCCGTCGGGGAGAGCCACCTGTCCCGCCAAAGCATCTTTGACTATGCTCCGGACTCCCGCCAGGCCCAGGAATACAGTAATTTTATTGAGGAGGTCATCCATGAGCTCGAAAAGTAAAAAACTGAGCGCCCTGGCCGACATTTACGGGCGCGAGCATCTGGATGGCGCCATTACCCGGCTAAAGATTTCCAATATAAAACCGGCCGCAGAACAACCCCGCCAGGATCGCACCTTCAAGATTGATGAGCTCGCTCAAAGCATTGAGCGCGATGGCTTGCTGAATCCCATCCAGGTGTGCAAAAACAAGGATGGTCGCACCTATCGCATTATTGCCGGGGAGCGGCGCTACCACGCTGTCCAAAAACTAGGCTGGTCGGAGGTCGAGTGTCGGATTATATCACGCTCCGACAGCGACTACTGGCGCATTGCCATTATTGAGAACCTGCAGCGCGAAAATCTGGACGCCGGCGAGGAAGCGCGGGCCTTTCTGCAACTCAAGAAATTAGACAGCCTGAGCGACGCCGAACTGGCCAGCCAGCTGGGCAAGTCGCGCAATTATATTACCGAGATTTTAGGCATCAATCAAATGCCGGCAGATGTGCTGGACAGGTGCCAGACCGCCGGACTGGAGAACAAAAACATGCTCATCCAGGCCAGCCAGGCCTGGAAACGCGGCACGATCGATTTATTCCTTGAGGCCTGGCGCAACGGCGGCATACAGACGGTCAGGGATGCCAAGCAATTCAACCAGGGCACTGACAGAAAGGCGCCCAGGGCCACCACCGGCCCGAGGCAAAAATTGGAACCAGTGACTGTGCATCGGACCACGGTAACTATTCGTTGCCCGGACGAGGCCCAGGCCGAAAGGCTGGCGTTAATGGCGCGGGAGTGGATTAAACAACAGCAGGCACCCTGAGAGCTGCCCAGGCTACAAAGCCAGTCCCGGGCCAGCACCGGCAAAGGACCCCGTCATGATGCCGCCGGCCGGAACCTTGACGAAATTAGTTTTTTATACCGCCCCCGGCCGCCTTCTTCGATAAAAAAGATTGACAAGAACAATGCGACATAATACCTTTTATGGTTGCATTGCGATAAAAAGAAAAAAGAAAACAGTACACGCAGCATTGCGTGTACTGCAGAAAAAATGTTGGTCTTTAATCAGTTTACTGTGCGCATTTTTTCTGTCAAACAAAAAAGGCAATGCATTTGGAAAAAATGTTATGTTGGCAAAAAAAATGCCTTTTGTAAAGGTCCCGGCCCAGCTATTCTCATCCGGAATCTGGGCCCAACTCACAGCAACTGCGCGCACACTTTATCCAGTGCTCCTATCCTTTTCGGATGGTAACTATGGGCCTGTCTGGCCCAGCACGTCTCGGCTGATGATTCTGACCGGATTCAAGCAGAAATCCAGCATACGCCGGGGCAGAGAAGAGTTGGTTCGGGTCGGGCTGGTAAAGGTGATCCCCGGCTCAGGCAGGACAAACACGCACTACTACTTCACGCACCCCTGGGTGGGCCGGGGAGCTCCCTCCGAATGGTCCCGGGAGGACCCCCTGGACCCCAATGAAAGCGCCCTCGGTCGGGCCTGCGGGGCTGTCCCTGGGGTAGATTCCGGGCCTGGGGAGTACAACAAGATCCAAATATCTATAAATAATAACACTAGACCCGCCTTTCAGGAAGACGAGGTAGATGAATTCCTGTTGCAACGATTTGGGCCTCTGGAATACAAACGCGCAGTTCAGGAGTGTCGCCTGGGTGATCTGAATGTTAATCGTGCCAATTTGGAGCGTATCTTGTATGCCAATCAAGCGGCAACGCCCGGCACAGTGAGGGACTGGTCCAGCCTGAAGCGCTATCTGGAAGAAAAAATTTCACGCGGTAGCCTGAACCTGATTGAACAGGCTTTGCTGTCAGATACAGATGATTTGATGGTGTTCCGGGCTGATTTGCCAGAGCATCTGCGTAGTTTGCTGGTAAAAACTGGTTTCCAGCTAATCTTCGAGCCAGAATCTGTATCCTGCCAGGCCCATGAGGCCATGGAGCCGGCTAAACGATTATGACTGCTGTTACCCGCATTTCACACCCTCAAGTTATCGATTTTACGCACTGGAGTGCGCCTGGACAAAGCGAATTTGAAAAGGGCCGCTTGCTGAACTGGACCGGGGAAGAGTCGGAGCGTCCAGAATTAATCGCCTGTGTAGCTACTTTTGATGGTCCGCGTTCTTTTAATTCCATCAGTATTGCCCGACACCAGGATCTGCCCCGCTTGTTTCCGGAAACCTTTCGTTTTGAAATATCGATAGATGGACATATATGGGAGCCTTTATTGCAGGAGTCTTCATTTTCCAACTCAGGCAAAAAAGAGCATCAATGGCACTTTACGCTAGTGCATGCCCGATATATCAAGTTTCTGTTCTTGCAGAATCATAAGTCGCAAAATGGCAAATACCAGGCGGCATTTGGCGGATTTCAGGCCCGCATATCCGGGATAACCACCATAGAGGTTTCCAGTGAGCTGGATCGCTTGTGGGTCAAGGAAAACCTGATTGATGAAAGGCCTGATTATGGCTGGTCGTCCGCCTTGCGTAATTCCAAAAAACCGGAGTTCATTGCCCTCGATCTGGGTTCAGTCAATCAGGTGGCTGAAATCCGGGCTTTGACGCCCCCGGGTCCGATCGCCCTTTTTCCGGAGCGTTTCAGTTTTAGCTATAGCGAAGATAACATCGCCTGGCATCATTTAATGGAAGAAAACGCCTTTCTGTCTGAAGGGGGGACCTGGTACCAATGGCGTTTTATGCCCACCAATATGCGCTTTATCCGCCTGGAAATAACGGAGGGTGCTCGCAATCTAGAGGGTCGTTATATCTCGCAAATTGTCGAACTTGAGTTTTTTGCTATTGCTGGCTTGCAAACCGTTGTGCAAGAACGTCAGTCTATCAGTATTCAACACGCTTCTGTGCTGCGCTCGGGCCTGGTTCGTCTGGCGATGGACGGCGAGGACCGCGAAGGTGTAGTCGTGCAGGGTCATGATCGTCGCTTGCATGACGCGACTACGGAAGCTCGAGGTATTGTGGAGTTGGCTGTCGACGGTGAGGATCGGGAAGGAGTTGTAATCCAGGCGCATGACCGCCGCTTGAAACCGGCGACGGAAGATCTGCCAGGGATTGTGCGTTTTGCCCGTAGCGGAGAGGAGCGAGCCGGGTATGCCGTCCAGGGGCACGATGAGCGCCTGAAGCGCGCCACCACGGAGGCTCCGGGATTGGTTGAGCTGGCAAATGATAGTGAAGATCGGGCCGGCGCTGTAGTTCAGGGTAATGATAGTCGTATTAAAGGTGCTACAACCCGTCGGGCTGGTATAGTCCGGTTGTCGGAAAATCTGGGCACGAATCCATCTGAAGTGGTGCAAGCCAATGACAATCGTTTGCGGCAGGGTTCGACCGAGTATCCCGGAATTGTGCAGTTGTCCTTGCATGGGCAAAATGTGAAGAGCCGAGTAGTGCAGGCTGATGATCCGCGCCTGGCACCGGCTAGTCCCGAGAACACAGGGGTAGTCAAATTGGGACGGAGCGGGGAAAATCGACCCGGATTTGCTGTCGCTGCTGATGATGCGCGTTTGCAAAAAGCGGATGTGGGCAAGGCCGGTGTGATTGCCCTGGCGGCTGCCGGCAGTGAATTGGCCGGTTGTGCTGTCCAGGCCGATGATCCGCGCTTGAAAGACAAGCGCCAGCCCTTGCCGCATGACCATGACTATGCAACAAGGGAGCATGATATCAATAGCCATGCTGGCCAGTTGCGGGCGCGTGCCAGCCTGGACAAAGCCCAGGGCGGCCTGGATGCCCCCTGGGTGCAGGCTAGTGTTTTGAGCGCCGAGAACGAGGGTTCCGGTATCGGGCTTTTGGGTCAGGGAGGCGATGGCGTGTGCGGCTTGGGCGAGGCGGCCGGCATCCTGGGTTTAAATCCCGGAGAAGGTGACGGAGTTCTGGGCTTGTCACGCCAGGGGACTGGCGGTCGTTTCGTGTCTGAACGCGGCATTGCCTTGTGGGCTGGTGGAGACTATGCAGGCCGCAATATGGCGTCTGGTCGGGTTGGCTTGCGAGTATCTGGCCAGGCGCAGGCAGAAGGCGCGCTCTGGTCCGGTTTGGCTGGTGCAGCTTGCGTTGCAATTGTATACAAGGTTGACAAGGGTAGCGTGCTATCAGCGGGCGATTTGGTGGTTGCCCATAAGAGCGGTGATTATCTTGTAAAATCTGATCGGGCCGGCGCCGCGGCAGTTGTGGGAGTGGTGGTCGATGAGGCCGCCCTGGTTCTGCAGGCTACTCGGGGTGGGGCAAAATATGCGTCTGGCGGTGAATTGCTGCTGACCGATGGATATAAACTGATTGCGATTCAGGGATTTGTTGAATTGCGAGTCGTGAATGAGAAGGGCAAGGAGCTCTTGCCGGGGGACTTGTTAGTTGCTTCTTCCAATGCTGGTTATGCGGAACGCTTGAATGCAGATCGCTACAGGCCAGGTAGCCTGGTTGCTCGCTGTCTGAGCCCATGCAAACAAAGAGAGGGCAAGGTGCTGGCCCAGCTGTTATAAGCGTGCTGCCCGGGCGCAAAGCTGATTGTAAAGATCATCGCCCTGTTGAATCCAGGCTGTGACTTCTGTTACAGCCGGTGTGTTATGAAGAGTCTGGTAGAGTTCCGTGCCAGTCAGGCGTAACTGGTTGGTTGTATACGAGCGTTGCAGGGGTATGATGACCAGTCGTTCCAGGTAGTGATTCAGTATGATGAGCAGGGACAATATGATCAAAGAGCCGCTGAAAAGGATCGTCAGCTCAAGTTGCATTTGCTCTCGGTGTAAATCTTTCAAGCTCAGGAGCACGGATTGTCCAGGTTGAATCTCGTCAATTTGGACGTAGTCGCGCTGGTATAATAGAGAATTTTGCAGATGCTCCGGGTTTGTCAAATTACCAGGAATCCAGATGCGTTCGCCGGTGCGAGTGATCCATGATCCCAAAATCGTGGCCTCGAAAGCCAGGTGGGCCTGTAAAACTCCATAGCTGCCAGCCTGCAAGCGGAGTTGCTGGATGCGTGACTGGCGCTGAATATGCAGTTCCTGGGCAAAGCGCCAGGCAATCGTGCCACCGGTAATCAGGATGATGAGAAAGACCAGGCTGCTGATGCCAGTGAAGAAACGCTGCTTGAGAGGGGAAAAACGGGTGGACTCAAAAGAAATTGATTGCCGTTTGCGATAAAAGAAATAGAAAATAGGCAGCAATCGCAGGGCTCGCACACCCTTGAAAATATAGATGCCAGCCCAGGATTCCATTGTGATCCGCGCAAAGACAGGGCTATGAACATTGGCGAGCACTGTAAAGAGTATCATGGGGCTGATGGTGGCCAGGTCTATCCAGAGGCTCATTGAGCGCAGGTATTGGGGCCGTTGCCGGGTCAGCAGGTGGCCAAGCGTTTCGACCGCGATCATCTGCAGTAGCACATTGTCAACTTGTTGTAAAAGCGCTTCCTGTTGCAGACTGATTTCTCCCAAGAGCGGCAAGCATAAATTCACCAGGCTGGCCAGGGCAATCAGCAAGGATGCAAAATAAAACAGGCTTGACTCTGTCATTTTGCTTAATTGGCCGATGATGTATGTAGCGAGGCGGCGGGCCATATACTCAATATCGGTTTCGAGATGCCTGTTTCCAAGGCATGGCAGGAAAAAGGGTTGCGAGAGCAGCTCTGGCGCTATACTGTCCTGTTGCTTTATCTATTTATATGCAGAAGATTATTGACATTTACAAATCCCGGGCCGGCGAGCCTATGTATTCCTTTGAGTTCTTTCCGCCCAAAGACGAGGCGGGCGAGGAGAGTTTGCGTGCGGCTTTGCAAAGTCTGGCGCAAATGAAGCCGGATTTTGCTTCTGTAACCTATGGTGCCGGGGGATCTGCTCAGGGGCGCACATCGCGTTGGGTGACCGATATCCAAAGAGAGCATGCAATTACCGGCATGGCCCATTTTACCTGCATTGGGTCCAGTCGAGCAGCCGTGGTTAATGTGCTGGAAGACTTCAAGAGTAACAATATTCAAAATATTATGGCTTTGCGGGGCGATTTACCCAGGGATAATCCCGATTACCGGCCGCCGGTTGACGGCTTTCGTTTTGCAAATGAATTAATTGAGTTTATTCACTCCGAGTACCCCGGCTTTTGCATCGGCGCTGCTTGTTATCCCGAAATTCATCAGGAAGCTCCGGACGCGGCCACAGATATTGAGAATTTAAAGCGTAAGGTGGATGCCGGGGTTGATTTTTTAGTGACTCAGCTTTTCTTCGACAATGATCGCTTCCTGCGATTTCGGGACCTGTGCGAGCGCCAGGGGATACGGGTGCCCATAATTCCTGGAATCATGCCGATTACGGCCTGGTCGCAAATCGACCGCTTCACCAAAATGGCAGCCTGCAATATTCCACAGGAATTACAGGCCGCACTGTCAGTTGTGCAGAACGAGCCTCAGGAGTTGCGTGCTACGAGCCTTGCATACTCGATACGTCAATGTCGGGATCTCCTGCGAGAGGGGGTGCCAGGTTTGCATTTTTATACATTAAACAAGAGTCCGGTCACGATTCAGATATTGACCACTTTGCAAGAAGGTGCTCTGTGAGCTCTGCCAATGGCCTGACTCTCGCTCGAATCAACGCGATTACGGTCCAGATCAATTCGTCGCAGGACCTGCATGAGCTGCTGACTGTCATTATGGATACAGCCAGGGAGCTGCTAAGCTCCGAAGCCGCCTCTCTGTTGCTCTACGATCCAACGACAGAAGAGTTGATTTTCGATGTCGCCCGGGGAGACAAGGGGCGGCTGCTGGCAACCAAACGAATCGCGCTGGGCCAGGGGATTGCCGGCATTTGTGCCCAGGATCGGCAGCCTGTGCTGGTGAATGACGCCCCGAGTGACCCGCGGATCTTTAAAGGAATGGATCAAGAGCTGGAGTTTCAGACCCGTAACCTGCTCGCTGTGCCCATGCTGGCCCGTTCCCGAATGATCGGAGTACTGGAAGTATTAAATACAACTGACGGCCGTGATTATACCAATCAGGATCTTCGGCTGCTGACTTATTTGTCCAACATGGCTGCCCTGGCAATATTAAATAGACAGCTCTTCGATGATGTCAGCGAGCGGATGGAGGAGTTGAATTGCATCTATACAATTGGGGGCAGTATTCGCGATTCATTGACTGTGCATGAGTTGCTGGAGTCGGCCTTGCGGGCCATCGAAGATGTTCTGGGGGTCGGGCGTTTGTCGGTTTTTTTGCGTAACTTTGAAAGTGAAGCAATCGAAATCAAGGCGGTCCGGGGGTTTACAATCGATGATTCGGCTCAAATTATAAATCCATCCGAAGGAATTACCGGCCTTGTTTTGCGCAGCGGAGATCCGCTGCTGGTGCGTGACCTGGAGCGTGACTTGCGAATCAATCGGGTGCAGATCGGCCGCTACAAGACTTC
>JAGRNA010000268.1 GCA_020441005.1 Leptospiraceae bacterium | reverse complement strand
TCCTTGTCCCAGGGGCGGCTGGCCGCCTGCGGATCATCATTGCGGGTCGACAGCGCCCGCGCTGCAATAAATCCGGCCATACCCAGCGGTGACGAGCCACACTCGCCGCCACCCGCTACCATCACATCCGCGTCGCCATACTTGATGACCCGGGCAGCATAACCGATGCAATGCGTCGCCGTGGTGCACGCGGTCGTAATGGCCCAGTTCGGGCCCTGCAATCCGAACATGATGGAAAGGTTGCCGGCAATCATATTGATGATGGAACCCGGCACCAGAAAAGGGCTCACCTTGCGCGGGCCACCCGCGATGAACTGATCGTGGTTTTTCTCGATGGTACCGATACCACCAATGCCGGATCCAACTGCAACGCCGATACGCTGGCGGTTGCCATCGTTGATATCCAGGCCACTATCGCGAATCGCCTGAATACCCGCGATCAGACCATACTGAATGAAGGGATCGATCTTGCGCGCTTCTTTGGCGGAAATGTATTCGGTCACATCCAGATTCCGGATAAGCCCCGCAAACCGCGTAGCGAAATTGGACACATCGTAGGTATCAATCATGCTGATCCCACTCTTGCCTTCCACCAATCCCTTCCAGGTGTCCGATACGGTATTCCCAAGCGGGGTAACGGCTCCCATACCGGTAACAACGACTCTGCGACCTGACACGCTCATTCCTCCAGACATCATTCGGGCATCAAACTGAAAATTAGTTTAACCCTGTTACATTATTGTTATATAGCTGAAATATCTTTCAAAAGGTTTCGCTGCCGAACGGACCGTAGACAGCACCTGAACAATCGACACTATCCGATTGATTAAACTAAGTTTAGCCGTATTACAGGCAACAAAAAAGCCGCTGTTTTCAGCGGCTTTTTTGTTGCACTCTCAGGATCAGATATGAGCCAGGACGTAGTCGATGGCTTCCTGAACCTTGGTGATTTTCTCGGCTTCTTCATCAGGAATTTCGGTTTCAAATTCCTCTTCCAGAGCCATCACCAGCTCAACGGTGTCAAGAGAATCAGCCCCCAGGTCTTCCACGAAAGAAGAGTCATTGGTCACTTCTTCCAGTTTGACGCCAAGCTGCTCAGCAACGATCTTCTTGACGCGCTCTTCGACATTGCTACTCATACGACTCTTGTCTCCTGTGATTTTCCCTAAAGCTAGAGGGTTTTATAGTTTATAGATAGCGTCGTGCCGGTTGCAACAAAGTGGACCTTAGTGAACACGTCATCGACAAAATACCGAACGTGCTGTAACGGGCACCCCCGTCGATACAGTGCGAGCAACTATATCACATATACATTCCACCATTAACAGGAATTGTTGCCCCGGTAATGTAACCAGATTCTTCACGGGCAAGGAAGGATACCGCGTCTGCAATCTCCTCCGGCTGGCCCAATCGGCCCACTGGAATTTGTGTCAGCATGGCCTGTTTGTGAGCCTCGGGAAGTTCCTTGGTCATATCAGTATCAATGAAGCCGGGCGCAATCGCGTTGACCGTAATGCCGCGGGAGCCAATTTCGCGGGCCAGCGAGCGGGTGAAGCCTTCCATACCGGCTTTTGCGGCACTGTAATTGGCCTGACCGGCGTTCCCCATGGCGCCCACTACCGAGCTGATATTGATGATGCGGCCCCAGCGCGCTTTGGTCATTGCACGCAAACAGGCCTTGCTCATGCGATAGACGGATGTCAGGTTGGTTTCCAGCACCTGATCCCACTCATCATCTTTCATTCGCAGCATCAGGTTGTCCTTGGTAATGCCGGCGTTGTTTACCAGAATCAGCGGCGCACCATAGGCCTCCTGAATCGCCGCCATCACCACCTCGATACTGGCAGGGTCGGCCACGTTCAGACACATGCCACAGCCTTTGCCACCGGCTTCTTCGATATAGGCCGATATGCGCTTGGCGCCTTCGTCGGTCGTTGCGGTACCCACCACGGTTGCCCCCTGCTTCAACAACGACAGCGCGATGGATTTGCCGATTCCGCGGCTCGCACCGGTAACCAGAGCGACTTTGTTTTCTAGTGACATCCTGTGTTCCTCTTCTTATTTGTTCTGATCAGGCCAGTGCGCTCAGGGTAGCATCCAGCGATGCCTTATCCTGCACATTGAAAACCTCGAGTTCGCGCACGATACGCTTGTTCATGCCGCTCAGTACTTTGCCCGGGCCGCATTCCACCATGCGGGTAATGCCCTGCTCTGCCATCGTCTTCACGGAATCCACCCACAGCACCGGACTATATAGCTGGACGATCAACTTCTCGCGAATCTTGCCGGGGTCGAGTTCAATGCGGGCGTCGATATTATTCACGACGGGAATGACAGGATTATTGAACTGGGTCGCGTTCAGTTTTGCAGCCAGCTCTTCACTGGCTGCACGCATCAGATCGCTATGACAGGGAACGCTGACCGCGAGGGGCATGGCTTTGCGGGCGCCCGCTTTCTTGGCCAGTTCAATGGCGCGATCCACTGCAGTCGAGCGCCCGGCAATGACCACCTGGCCCGGCGCATTGAAATTGACCGCCTGCACGACTTCACCCTGGGCGGCATCCGCACAAACTCTTTTGATAGCGTCGTCTTCCATCCCCAGAATGGCAGCCATTTTGCCCTGACCACCGGGGCAGGCATCGCGCATCAGTTCGCCGCGGCGCTTCACCAACGCTACACCATCTGCCAGCGTGATCGCGTCGGCGCAGACATAGGCGGTGTATTCTCCCAGGCTATGACCCGCCATCAGGGCGGGCCGAATATCGGACGCCTGGCACCAGGCACGCCATGCAGCAACGCCGGCAATCAGCATGATGGGCTGGGTGATTTCCGTTTGTGCCAGTTCCTGCTCGGGGCCCTGCTGCGCCAGCGCCCACATGTCGCGACCAAATACGTCGGACGCTTCATCGAAGGTTTGCTTGACGATGGGAAAGGCTTCGTTGAGATCGGCCAGCATACCCACCGACTGGGAGCCCTGACCTGGAAAGACAAACGCGATCTGCTTATTCATGTTTTATCCTTGTGAGATGCAACGACATGGCGACATCTTATTCACTCGGGGAATGCCATGCCCGTTTGAAGCGTAACAAAATCTTTTCCGGCTATTACAATTCCTGCTCGATCCGCAGCGCCAACTGTTTTTGCACATATTCAAAGGCCAGCAGCGCAGCCCGAAGGAATTCGTTCTCGCCGGCGTTGCCATGACTTTTAACTACTACACCCCGCAATCCAATCAGCGCCGCACCGTTATAGCGGCCAGGATTGAGGCGCGCTTCGACGCGGCGCCAGTATGGACGCAGCAACCAGCCGATAAGCCGGCCAATCCAGTCCTGGGCAAAGCTCGCCCGCACTTCACCAATAATATAGCGAGCCAGCCCTTCCACGGTTTTCAGCGCCACATTGCCAACAAATCCGTCACATACCACCACATCGGCCTTGTCACCAAACAGGTCTGAGCCTTCGACAAAACCGATGTAGTTCAGCTGCTCATCAGAGCGAATCAACTCGTGAGCCAGTTTCACCTGGTCATTACCCTTGATGTCTTCG
>JAGRNA010000045.1 GCA_020441005.1 Leptospiraceae bacterium | reverse complement strand
CGGAATGGACCGCGGGCAGCACTCCTGCAAGCGACGCTGCATCCGAGGACCTGGACAGCGAGCAATCGCAAAGTGACCCGGCTGCCAAAACCCCTTGAAGGCCTGCTTTGCCCCCGTCTGGCAGGCAACCATACTCCTATACCGAGTATTACTCTATTCTATTGCGTGATTCAAGTAATCTGCTAACACCGGTAGAATTAAATCAGTGACCGCCTCCGGTTGTTCCATGTGACAATGATGGGAACCCTGAATCGGACGCAACTCCAGATTCGCAATGGCTTGAAGTCGCCCGGCAAATAGCTGCTGAAAATGATGACTTTGCTCGTTTTCGGCCTGCACCAGTATGGTGCGCGCCTTGATGCCCTGCAGAAATGCGAGCACTTGCTCCTCCGTCAGGCGCAGCATGGATGGCTCGTTCAGCCGGGGATCATGACGCCAGACAAAGCCATCCGTGCGTCCCAACGCCGGGATTTCACTGGCCGCGCGCATGCCGCGCTCCACCAGCAGACGAGCAGCTGCCAGGCTGACTTTGGTGCGTTGCTGGCGTATACGGGCCGCGCTTTCAATATCCGGAAATACTCGCGGCCCCTTGCGCGCAATCCGGCCGCCCTGGTTCAGGGGATCCGCTTCAAGGGCCTTTCTGAGGCGCTCTGGAGTCTCGGCCGCCGGTGCAGACAGGGGTCCCAGGCCATCCAGCAGAATCAGGTGACTGACCCGCTCTGGAAAGCTGCCCGCAAACAGGCTGGCTGCCCCGGCTCCCATGGAGTGACCCAGGAGACAAACCCGCTCCAGCTGCAATTTATCGAGTAAGGACTGAACAAACCAGACCAGATCCGTAAAATACTGCCGACTATCGCGGGACCGATGGGCGGAATGGCCATGCCCCCAGAAATCAGCACTGATATACTCCAGTCCGTCAATACGATCCGCCAGAGCCTGCACCAGCGGTAAAAAGCTGTTGGCATTGTCGAGCCAACCATGCAGACACACAACCGGCAAACCAGAGCCTGTGCGCCACAATCCGATTGGCGCGCCAAACTCCAGCTCCAGTTCCCGGGATTTAACGATTGCCTTCAAAATGGAGCTGTAATTCCTTATGACTATACATATTCAAGCGATACCGTAGATGTTCCTTACCGGTCAGATCACAAAACAGGCTAAAGCTTTTTAGTTCACATTCGAGGGTATCTTCGTCGGTCAGATAAAACAATCCCTGGCCCCGCCGACCGTCCTCGCCGAACTCCCCTTCAAATACCCCGCCCTGGGCAAAGGCATACAGACCCTTGCCGATCCGCTGTCCGTCCTGAAACTCACCTTCGTAGTAGTCTCCATTGCCAAAACGGTATTTACCCCGGCCGGAACGCTGATTGGCGCTGAAGTTGCCGGTATAAATGTCTCCATTGGGATACTCCAGCGAGCCCTCGCCGTCGCGTTGACCATCCTTAAAAGAGCCGCGATAGCGATAGCCGTTTGGATACAGATACGTTCCCTCACCGTTCTGGCAATCACCCTGAATACAACCGCTGCGTTTGCTCACAGACTGATCCTTGACGATCGCCTTTACATCGGCTGGATCGATTGCATCCATGTCGCGTTCCCGATTGGCTGACTGACAACCATAAGCCAGGCTGCAAACCGCCAGACCTGTCAGAGTGGACCGCCAGAGCCTTTTTTTGGTATAGACAGGTACATCCATAACCCCAATATTGGGGACCAGACTGCCTTGTAAACCACCTTCACAGGCAGCTACGACTTGAATCCGGAGCTTGACCGGACGATACTAATCATAATGGCTCATACGGTTCATCAAAGCCCGGTTGTACACCGCTCCAGCGACTTGATCGCCGATATGGCCATCAGTTTGCCGGATTTATTAACGCCTGGCTTATTTCTTGAGTATGCGGATGCCTGCAAGGCACACTTGAGCGCTCCTGGAGAGTCGGTCGTACTGGATGCGATTACGCAATTTGCGATTCAGTGTCTGGTATTACAGCTAACTGTTTTTTTTCACGACCGCCGGGTATTTCATTTTGGATTAGAGCTGCAAGGCGAAAGCATCCTGGAGCCTGATTTTAATCCCGATTCTTTAGCCAGTCACCAGGCTCCATTGGAGCCGGAACTGCCACCGGGCTGCAATCTGGTGCGACGCTGGGTTTGGCACCAGGACCAATTGCTAATGGTTCACATGGTTTGCCTAAAACCGCTGCGGCGCATGTGCGCCAATCTCCTGGACTATGAACTCTTGCCCATGATCCAGAACTGGTTTTTGGAACAACCGCAGTACAGCCAGCAGCAATTCATCGATCACAACCGAATCCTGCATCGGATTTTGCAGGATTTAATCGTACCGCAACTCGGGTCGGGAGTGCCGGTCACGCTCAGCTATTTTCGCTTTCAACAGCTGACCACTTACCTGGAAGCTGCCGGAGAGAAACAAAGCGGCGAGCTGTTACAAGAGTTGTTGCATTTATTTCATCGCAATTTAAAGCAAAGCGACACCGTGGTTCAGATCACGCCCATCCACTATCTGGTCGTTTCTCCCGGGGCTACGACCCACATCATGCGGGAGCGCTTTAAGCACATTTTTTTCACAATCAAAAGCCTGGTTCTGGAATACAAACTGGAAATACACACCATCCAGGATTTACCGGTACGAATGAATGACATCTGGAAGAATCTCAACATCGGCAAAAGCGCGGCAACTATGGCAGGGTCGCAGTAGCGGCGAACAATCCCCGTTAGCCAGACAAATCGGGGAATCCATCTCACTGGACATTCAGTTGTATCTGGAAGACCTGCTTGGTTCAGCGGCCCATGCGCGCATGCTCGGCCGTCTGGGAATCCTGAGCTCCGCAGACCTGGATCAAATCCTGCCGGGACTGGCTCAGATCAAGCGTGAGATTGAATCCGGCCGCATGGAACTCCAGATTGAGTTAGAAGACATCCATACCCATATCGAGACCCGTTTAATTGAAATCTGCGGCGATCTGGGCAAGAAGCTGCACACAGCTCGTTCGCGCAATGACCAGGTGGCCGTTGACACACATCTTTACGTGCGTCGTGCTTGCGCCGATCAAGCCGCACTTTTACTGGCTGTGCTGCGCGCCCTGATGCAAAGGGCCACAGAGAATATTGATACCATTGTCGCCGGCTATACCCATTTACAGGTGGCCCAGCCGATACGGCTGGCCCATCACCTGCTAGCCCACTTTTGGTTGCTCGAGAAAAGCATGCCTCGCCTGCAACAAGCCAACCGGCAAGCGCGCATTTTACCGCTCGGCAGCGGCGCTATGGCTGGTGTAAACTACCCCACGGATCGAGATTTTCTGGCCGCTTTTCTGGGTTTTGACAGTATTGCGCCGAATTCAATGGCCGCCGTAGCGGGACGCGATCACATTACCGACTATCTGTACGCAGCCGCTACCATTATGCAGCATGCCTCGCGAATTTGTGAAGAAATTATTTTATGGAATTCTGTTGAGTTTGGTTTCATCAGCCTGCCAGACGAATTGACGACCGGTTCGAGCATCATGCCACAAAAAAAGAATCCGGATCTGGCCGAGCTGATCCGGGGCAAGTATGGACGCGTCTGGTCCAACCTGAATAATGTCCTGGTTACGCTCAAATCGCTGCCGCTGACCTACAACCGCGACTTGCAAGAAGACCGCTGGCCCCTGTTGGATAGCCGCCGGCAGCTGGACTTGAGCCTGCCAGCCCTGGAAGCGATGATCCAAAGCATGCAGTTCCATCCCGAAAGAATGCGCTCCACTCTGGCCAGCGGATATGCTACGGCGACGGACCTGGCGGACGCGCTTGTGCAGCAAAAAAATCTCAGTTTCAGGGAGGCGCACCACCTGGTTGGTGCGCTTGTTGCTCTGGCACATAAAGAAGGCAAGGTGCTCTCCGAACTGAGCCCGACCGAACGAGGAACTGTTAGCGTGCATTTTGTTGATGAGGCCTTTTATACGGCAGCCATTGATTTATATCGCAGCGCGGATCGAAAAATTAGCGCCGGCGGCACTGCGCGGACGCGTATTGAAGAACAGCTACGGTTGGCTGAAAGTCGACTGGATTTCTGGGAATCGCAAGAATGGTACCGCCCGCCCTTTGAATGGATTGAGCAAACCGGGGCCTGGGATGAACCTTCCAGACCGTAGAGTAACTGATAAAAATGGACTATATCCCCTTATATTCTGCCTGCATTGACGACCTGGTGCGCCCCGGAGCCGACGCGCGTAGTTCGCAAATTCTAACTCTGCTCGAAGCGATTGATGACAGCACGGCCGATGTGAACGCCATTTTTCGCAAGGAGCCAAAACTGTTGGCCGAACCAGTGCACTGGATTGATGTGCTCCGCTTTCTACGCTATAGCATCCAGCAAAAAATGCTGTTGAATCAATTCTACGATATTTTTGTCAGCGCTTACACAGATCTAGGCAATATTCTGAATCCGGATGAAGACGAAGAAAAACTGAAAACCGAGCTGGGTCTTTTGATGTATAGTATTGACGAGGCCACTGGCAATCATGAACGCCTGGCTGAGAAGATACTGCAAGAATTGGCAGTGCACATGAATCATGCCTTAATGCGGCACGGCAATACCCAAAACATGTACAACAGTCGCATCAGTTCTTCTATTCAGGGTCGCATCAATGAACTGACCCAGGAGTTGTCGCAAATTGTGCATACCTTCCGTGAAAACCATGCCATTGCCGTCGCGCTGGATCGCATGCGGGTCCTGATACTGGGCAGCTCCGAGATCCTGATACCGACTTCTAAAAACAATTGATCTAGCCGGGCGAACGCTCGCTACCGGTTTTGCTATTGTGGCCCAGGGGATCTATACATCAATAACGCTAAAGTCCTGTCGATTGCTTTCCAGATCCAGCAATAAAGGTAGCTGGGATTGCAGTTGGTGCAGATCCGGAATATGAAAGCTGCGCAATCGCCAGATATGGAATTCTGTCGGCTGACCAGGAGAACCGGCTGCCCGCGCGACCCCGGACCAGTCAAAGCGCAGACCGGCCCCCATCACACGACGTTCATAACGCCGCCAGAGCTGCAATTCCCGCAAGGGTCTGGCCGGATCCAGATCCCGCAAATCCTGGATCGGTAGTCCAATCATGTAGTGTTGATCGGAAAGTTGAAATACGGGCAGATTCGACGGGCTCCATTCTGGCCTGGCAAGCATTAGTTCGTCGCGTATGCCATGCAGACACAAAGCCCTGAAACGAGTTTGCCAATCGATACCGCTTTCCGTTGCAATGCATTCCAGTATGGGTATTTGGACCAACAATGCTTCCAGGGGAATTGCGGATTGCTCGGCCTGGCTGCGCCATTTGTGCCAATCAGATGGACTGGCAAAACTAGCTGGCAATACCGCCACGGGAGCACGCAAACGGGAACGCAAACGCAGGACCAACTCGCGCGTATTACAGGGCTTTTCCAGATAATCATCCAGCCCTTTTTGAAAACCCTGCTCCATCACAGTGGAACTGCCGCTACCAGTTAAAAGCACCGCTGGGATGAATTCGGCACGCGACAAGCGGCGAATTTTTTGCAGCAACTCCAGACCGTTCAGCTGTGGCATCTCCAGATCCAGGATCATGGCCGCCGGGGAATGACGCCGCAAGCGGCCCAGAACATGTTGCGGGTTTACAAAACTACGACAGGCAAAGCCCTGCAGGCTCAGGAAGGCGCTGAATTCGGCTAAAAAAGCGCTATCATCATCAACGAGCCAAAGCTCATCAGCCGTCATTCTGACGCTTGCGCTTTTTCGGGAAAAAAGTGGTCACAACGCGAGAGGGATCCGGTGGACTCATACGTAAACCGACTTCCCAAAACATGGCATTCTGGATGGCATCGTTGTCTCCAATTGCCAGGGCATTGATTTTATAAAACATAAAGGATTCGTAAAAAAAGACTTTCTTGCGAAACACCGCCGGCCGGGTTTTGCTGCGCCGCGACTGCTCGGCAAAGCGGCCCTGGGCCATAAATATCTGGATCAACCGTTCCCGATCCCGGGCGGCGATATTCATCCGTTGACAAGCCGGCAGCAGTTTTGTACGCACATACTCCTGTATATTGCCCTTGAAGTTATGCGCCTCGGACGCCGTCACTCCCTTGACCAAATCTGCCAGAATCAGGGCCAGGTAAACAACCGTTGTCAGTGTTTCGCGCTCCTCTAGCATTTGATCAGCGATTACAAAGCGCTTGCCAATTGATGATTGCTCAAATTCCTTATGGCGGGCCAGATCGGATGCCTGACAAGCCTCGGAAAAGAGTTCACGAAACAGTCCGGTCTCATGAAACACTTTCATAACCTTCAAGGACTGACCAGTCCGGAATATTTTATAGTATTCTTCAATCAAGCGGGCTGAACTCGCCTTGCTCATTTCTCCCCGATGCTGCCGAATGGCTTTCAGAGTTGATTTATGCAACTGAAAATCAAGTAATGCCGCAAACTTGGCCGCCCGTAGCATGCGAACCGGGTCCTCCCGAAAAGAGATGTCGGGATCGCCAATTGCAGTAATGCGTTTTTGTTCGATGTCTGTTACGCCATCAACGTAATCAATAATGCATTCATTGCGCGGATCAAAATAAATGGCGTTGATCGTAAAATCGCGCCGGGCCGCATCTTCCTTGGGATTACCGAACTGATTATCCCG
>JAGRNA010000044.1:1785-29157 GCA_020441005.1 Leptospiraceae bacterium | reverse complement strand
AATTATAGGCACCGGGTCGGATTTCTATCAATTTATTTCCATAAACGGGGCCTTGACCGAGATTTGCCAAGGGATTTGGTCGCGCAATGAGAAAAATATTACAGTATAGAAACACCGGTGCAGAATATGAGAAGTTGGATAAGGAAATATGAAAAATAAATTTTTTACGAGTTGGCAAATCTTGTTTTTACTATTGGTGGGAATACTGGTTAACTCATGTGGCGATGATTTCTCCTACCAAAAGCCGGTACAGCAACGGATTGCCGCAATTGAAGCGTCCATCAACGGACTTAATAAACCGGAATATTTCAAGCAGATCGGATCTTCGGGCGACGATGTGCTCAGTTTGTACAAGGTATTCAGCCTGTATGTCAGCTCGTTTAAGAGGCATGGCAATGAAAAGATACTCGAATTCAATGCCTTTGATATGAGTAAAAGTTGGTCCGGCACTGTGAGCGTAACTGTCTTGCTGATAAACAACCGGATCGACAAACCGGACCCGAAAAAATATGACCAGGGCAGTGAAGTGATGAGCAAGCTGCTGGATTTGGGCCTGCCGGACAAGCTCTATCTCGACTTTAAAAGGACCGGCCCCGAAGAATACAAGCTCGTTGCTGTGGGCTATCCATTCCTGTACAAATGGATCCTGCTTTACGGGGCGATGAATTGAACCAAATCCAGGCTGACGGTTATATCCGGGTTCTATAGACCTTGCATTGCTATGGCCAAATTCTGTCCAATAAATAATGCAAATAGTCCCGGCTTGTGTGGGCAGTATATGCCGCTCTGGCAATGCCAGGTAATAGCTGCTGGTAAGGAATCGATATAGTAACATATGGCTACATTGAAATCAGCAGAAATAAAGAGTACCCTGCAACAAAGCGAGACCGGTTATCTGGCGGCTTTGACTTACCCCTCCCGTCGCAAGAATTGGTTGCAGAATGCCTGGCTGCTGCATCTGATTGGATTGCTCCCGCTATGGAACGGTGTTTATAAAGACGGCTGGATGTTGCATTTTATCCGCAATATGGTAATGCGTGAATCGGATTTTACGCCGCAGATTCGCTGTGCCGGCCAACATTTTGCGGATGGTCTGATTGTGCGCATCAACGCGATTGTATTTTATCTGCCAGCCCTGTTGGCGGGCGCTGTTTTGGTAAGCAGTAATCTAAAGACCACCTTAAAGATAATTTACATATTATTAGAATACGTTCTTTCCAGTCGCAAGTCCTTGCTTGATGGAATTGTCGATCTTTTAAGCATCGATGTGATTTTGATTCCCGTTTTGGCTTTTTTGTATTTTTTGTTCATTTGGCCGATACTGCGTGCCGGCTTGATCCGCTACGCTATAACGGGCGACGCAAGCGTTATCTACGATTATAAAACGAACTTGCAGCTTTTCAGGCTCAACTTTTTTTCTTTTGTAAAAACGTATATCTATCTCTTTGTAACTCGCCTTTCTTTCTACGCTATTTATTTTTTGATTTCAATTACCGGAATCGGCCTGGTTGTGCTGCCATTTCTGTATGTTTTCATAATGAATCCGATGCATACCTGGATTGGTGGCCATCTAGTCGGTCAATTGGCGCAGAAGATATATCGCAGCAGGCCAAAAGGCGCATCCAGAGTTTTTGCCGAGACCACCCTTTCTATCCCTGATGCAATTACTTTTCCCTTCAAGCGCGCTCAAAATCAAAACGACCTGGCCTGGATTGCTGCTCTGCAAGTGATCCCTTGTGTGGGCTCCTACGTGACGCTCACGGGCTGGGGCATGGAGCTTTTTAGGCGAATTGTCGATCGCGAAAAAGACGTTATCCCGCCCATGGACAGAATAGGGGCGATCTTCGGTATATCGTTTGTAATGATGCTAATCTTCAGCCTTGCCTGGATTCCCTATTTTCTCTTGGCGGCCTTGCTCGGTTACGAGTACATCGAAGAGGTCATAGAAATTGCAAAATTCCTGCTGCAGCTTTTTTTCGACCGTTCCGAAACATCAGCTGCAGTGAGTGTGACCATCATGGATGTGGCGCTTTTCTTTTTGCGATCCATTGGCCTGGTTGTGTATCCGCTATGTTTGTACCTGTTCATGCAAGTCATCAAGACGCGCTATGCGCTGGAGCGCAGGCTGTCTGTTTTTTTTCAACCCATTCGGAACTTCAGAATTTTGGCCCACAATCTGGACAAGGTTTTGTTGCTGCTATTTTTTAATATTATCGGTTTACAGGTATTGAGTACGCTCAGCTCTGTGGTCGGCGCGACTGGCATCGGCGTTTTGGTGGTATTGCTCTTCTTTTTCCCTGCTATGGCGTGGATGGATGCGTTTTTTCGCACTGAGTTTGGCATTGCCCTGCAAGAAAACCCGGATCCAAAGATCAATGTGAAACCCTTCATTTCTGCGTCCGTTTTTGCCCTGATTTCAATCCTTGTAGTGGCGGGGGCCGGTATACTCGTACAACTGTAAGATCGATAATTGGTTAAAACTGTGCAGTTTTCTAAAAAAGCAAGAAATCCTGTTGATCCAGCAAGATGAATAGCAACAGCAATAGCAAAAAAAATAGGGTGAATTCATATGTTTATTGATAAAGTCAGAGCAAAGATCGTCATCAAGGGCGGTACGGTTCAGGAAGCTGAAGATATACGCTATAGCTCGACACATGTGAGCGGTGGCGGCACTGTAAACCGGGGTCAGGGCACAGTTTCTGTCGGCTCTACAGTGCAGCATCATCAAGTCCAGAAAATATATTTTGTCGATCAGCAAGGCAAACAGGATTGGGCCCAAATCACCTATACGAACGTAGCTGTTAAAAAGGGCGACAAAATCAAGTTGATCTATGGCAAAAAGGATGATAATCTTTATTATTTTATAAACCAAAGCCTTGGCCAGTATTGGGCCAGGCATACAGTGGATGGGTGTATCCTGTCATCAGCCTGGTCAAAAAACAGGTGCTATGGTTGGAATGCTCTATTTGTTGCCCTTCCGATAGCATTCTTCTTTTCCTTACCCTATGTAAGAATTGCGAATGTTTTGCGGTCTCGGTCGTTGTATAAAAAGAAGTTTGTGCATATTTGGGACTTTCATAAACTGGAGTTTGCTATAAGCCTGATTCTAATGCTGCTGGGGGTTATTTTTTTCGGCCTGCAATTTTTTCCGAAAAATGACTACATTGCATATATAGTAAAGTGGCTAGGTACCTCGGATTTTTCTGCATATAGTCAAAAAAAGCTGGAATCGCTTTCTTTTTTGGAGTTCTTCCACCTGGTTAAATACCAGTTGGCATTCCTGCTTATCCCTACCTTTGTATTAAATTACGTTTATAGTATCAAGTTCAACTTCACAATGGCCCAGGTGGCCACGGCATTGCATACAATCGCTCTTCAGGAGCTTGAGAATTAATGCCACGGCTTGGTTGTGCGTTGAATCGCATTATGGAAGGGTGCCTGAACAGATGTTGGAAAAAATAAACAATTTTGTCTCTATTATAGCGGGAGTCTTCTCGATCATTGCCTTTTTTTTGACCCTTACCATGGGTTGGAGTTTTGTCGATTTTGAAACTTTTATTAATGTAAAACTGCAAATCGACATTCCGCTAACCATAGTTTTTGAGCACCGGGTGGTGCGCTTGATATTCTTCGTATTAGTAGAGTATGTCTCGAAATCAGCCTTTGGCTTTTTTATGGCCTACATTGTTTGCATGAACTACAACTTTCGCTTTGCCCGCATCTTTGGCATGGCGCTGTTGGCCTTTTTCTCTGCCGGCATGACCATTTTTGACGTCCAATCCTTGCTCACTGGTAAACCGGGGTCCAACCCTTATGCGACTTGGTGGATTGTAGCGACGATGGCTATTTTCGGTATCGTAAGTCTCTTTTTGGTTTACGATCATCAAAGGCGCTATTTTGGCTATCGTCGGACGGAAGGTGCCAGTCCGCGCTATATGAATACCCGCCAAAAATTAATGCGTTGGCTGCGTGCGCATTGGGACCTGGCGCTCATTGGCTTTTACATAAGCATTGCCTTTGTGGTGACTACTCTATTGGTCCTCAATCCGCAGTGGCTGCCGTGAAGGCCCCGGTTGCCTCAAAGCCCAAGTGCTTTGAGGCCCATGTCCCACAGAATTCCGAGGTAGCTCACAAAGAAGGGCAGGTTGCCTAGAGTGAGCCCCATGCCGGTGGCCATGATCAAAAAAATGATGTGGATCACACGATTATGATACAAGGCATGCCGGAACTGAGCAAAGGTTTCGGTGTCGCCGGCGATGTTTTCAAAATCCTCTACCCGGGGTTTGCGGTATTTGAGTTCCATCAAGGCTGTCAACATCCACAACCGGAATCCCAAAAAGCCGATGAAGTAGGCAAAGGGAGCCACAATGACAGTTACCAGAATCGTCAGGGGCCTGGCGCCGGCGATCAGCGTGCCCAGTCCGGCGCCTAAAGAGCGGCCCAGAATCCAAAGCAAAGCCATGTCGGCCAAGGCCTCGGAGCCGCGAATAAAGCCGATCCAGCTAAAGCCGGCCATGATGGCCAGAAAGGCAACAATGGATATGATTGTGCCCCAGTTTGATTTGGCCGGAGCTGTTGCCAGCTCATCCAGATCGACGGCTTCATTTTGACTCAACACCCGCCGTATCCCGGGCAGGTGGCCAGCTCCCACAACTGCTAACAGCGACTTTTGGCTGGCTTTCTTTTTTTCAGTGGCCAGTTCCTGGGATGCCTGGCGAATATTTTCAGCCAGGAATTGATCGCGTTCGTCAATAATAACCTCTTTGATATGGGCGAAACGCTTAGGCAAGGCCGATAGCATATCCTCGAGTACGTCCTTTTGCTTGAGCTCTTCAATTTGTTCCTCGTCAATATCTTCGCTGACCAAAAGCGAAGCCAAAAGATAGCTGGCCAGCCACATGCGATGAAAAAACCCGACGCGTGCCCAGGCTCGGGAAAGAGTTGTGCGGATTTCCCGGTCCGCAAGCACAATGCGGGATTGGCCCTGTTGCGCGAGCTGTCCGGCGACCATCATTTCTTCGCCAGGTTTGGAACCGGTTGTTTCGCCGATCTTTTTTTGGAATGCGGAGAGAATCAATGAGCTGACCAACAGCCAGATTTTTTTATTGCGGATTACTTCTGCTAAATCCAGTTTGCGCCAGCGGTCCTTGTCCATCATGGCATCATAGCGGCCCTGGCAGAGCTCAATGGCAACAGCAGCGGGCTGCAAACGTTCATAAAGGGTTTGCACATCCGCAACCGATTCTTTAGACACATGCGCTGTCCCCAAAACAATGGTATCAACCCCGTCAATCATCTGTCTGTAATGCGGCCGGCTTTCCAGCCAGTTCGCATCGATGGCCGGTCTTTTTGCAGATTTGACCGGCTGCCGCGGGGCGCTTGCTTTTTTAGCTAGGCTCTTTTTTTTGCTGGATTTTTTAACAATAGATTTCTTCATTTCAATTATTGCGGAGTAGCAGATGGCTGTTGGCCAGGATATTTGGACCGCTCAGGCAGTCATCCCGGTTCCGTGAACAGACTCCCTGAGTGCGGTTCAATAACAGGCCGGTCCGAGGAATTGTTCTGAGTACACTATTTAACGGACGAATTATCAATGTTGGCATCGCCCAGTTCCGGACTGCTGAGGCGCCGGATGCTCTGAATACCACCCTGGGGTCCTGTGTCGGGATCGTATTGTACAATCCCCGAAAAAGGCATGGCGGGATTGCTCATATCTTGTTAGCAAAACAGCCCGGGGGGCGGATAGTCAATCGGGCCAAATACGCAAACACCGCCATCCCGGAGCTTTGTCGGGAGCTTGGCCGTAGTGGGAGTCCTGTCGACGAGTATCGAGCCCGCATTTTTGGCGGAGCTTCCATGTTTGGTGACGGATCCGATACTTTTATTCAGCGAATCGGTCAAGAGAACGTTGCGGCGACACGACAGGCTTTGGCAGAGCAGGGTGTCACGGTAATTGCAGAAGATGTAGGCGGAACTGTGGGCCGCAGTATTACATTGTTTTTGGATGATGGCCGGGTTTTGCTGCGCAAAAACGGCAAGGAGAAGTACATTTATAAGGTCTAAGCCGGCCCGGATGCAGTTATGGAATCAAAAGTAACAAAAGAGCAGCTCGAAGGCCTGCTGCAAAAAATCGAGGGCCTGCCGTCCATGCCCGCTCTGGTGCAAAAGCTGGAACAGATGATGTCTGATCCGGATGTGAACGTCCAGGCCCTGTCCAGGGAAATAGCTCTGGATCCGGGTATTACAGCTTCGCTGATTCGGTTATCCAATTCTGCGTATTATATGCCTGCTCGTCCAATCCGATCAGTGGCTGAGGCCATCATGACCCTGGGGCTCAGCAAGGTAAAAGAAATTGTCCTCGTTGTGGCGGCCCGCGGTTTTCTAAAAGTTGATCTGGAAGCCTTTAAAGTCAAAGCCCCTGAAATTTGGGATCACAGCCTGCTCGCCGCCGAAATCAGCGCACTGATTGCCCGTAAGCTGAAAGGGCAGACGACCGACGATGTGGCCTATACGGCTGGACTTTTGCATGACACCGGCAAAATCGTTCTCGCGCAGCATTTGGCTAAAAAATACCAGCTAGTCCAGTTGGCCATGAGCCAGAACCCGGATCAAAGCATTTTGGATCTGGAGCGTGAACATCTAGGTTTTACACATGTCGAGATCGGTGCATCCTTGATGGATTTGTGGGAAATGCCAACTGAGCTGACCGATGCAGTGCGTTTTGTTTATGAACCTGAAAAATCCAGCGGCAACCAGGAATTGTGTGCGATAGTAAACGTAGCGAATGCTATTGTGCTTAGTGCCGGGGTTGGTGTTGATGTCGGCGGGCTTAGTATGCCTCTAAGTCAATTTGCCATGCGGACCTTGAATTTCAGCGACCGTGATATGGAGTTCTATTATACCTCTGTGCCGGAATTGATGGAGAAGCTGGCTGACCTGCGCACATTTTAGATTGATCCTGCCGAAGTCGTAAGCACAGTAGTAAAGTTTGAAATGGCCCAGTTAGCGCGACTTAAAAATATTCAGGCTGTCAATCTGGCTTTAATTGGAGCGCGAGGAGCCGGGAAATCAAAATTGTCCCGCAAGCTGTCCAAGAGAATCGGCTGGCCACTTCTGAGCCTGGACCAGTTAATTTCGTATGAATGCGAAGGCCGATCCATAACCGCTATTGTAGAGGATCTAGGCTGGCGTGGCTTTCGTGATATTGAATACGCTGTTCTACGAAAAGTTTGCGCAATGCAATCGGTAGTCATTGACTGTGGCGGCGGTATTCTGGTCGAGGCTCCCGTTGATGAGGGTGAGCCAGAATTATTTTCACGGCGCAAGGCCGAACTGCTCAAGCGCTCTGCACAGGTAATCTACGTCCAAAGAGACTGGGACTGGATGATGCTCAAGTCTGGCCTGGATCCAAATCGTCCAGACCTGGGCGGGAATTATCGAGCACTGCTGGAACGACGTCTCCCTTGGTACAAGGATGCGGCTGATTTTTTGCTGGACATGCAGGGCGATAGCGCGGTCAACACAGCAGTCGATACCATAGCAGCAGAATTATTCCAAGCATAACACTGGCGGGTATAGCCTGACGGCCAAAATCATCCCCATAAGGGCTGGGCTTGTGATAATATCCCCCAATGATAGCATAGCACAGGGGTGTGACAAGGATTCCATTTTTTCGAAAATATTCAACTCCAGAAGAAGACTTGACAAATAACCGTCATATGATAAGTGGCCCCATGGCGCCTTGAGGCGATCTCTCTGAGGATCCGGTTCACGCCCGACTATTTGGTACCCAGCCGCCGAACCTCCCGCCCACAACAATCGGGGGTTAAGATATTATCTTTGCATGCGATGGATGGATTTGCAATCTGTGATTGGATTACCGCAGCATGATCATTGATACGCTTTTAGCGGCGCGAATCAGGTTGTGCCTTTAGCCTGGATCAGAATCAGGGTCTGTTCCGCGATTTCCAGCTCTTCATTGGTTGGAACAACCAGTATTTTAATTTTGCTGTCCGCGGTCTGAATGCTCCAGCCGGCTGCGCAACGCAAGCTGTGGTCATGATTGCGTTTTGAATCCAAAGCAAGGCCCAGGTTGGTTAACCCGGCAGTAGCCAGTTCACGAATAATGGCCGCATTCTCGCCGATACCAGCGGTGAATACGATCGCATCCAGACGGCCCAAAACCGCATAATAGGCGCCGATGTATTTTTTAATACGATAAGCGTACATTTGGACCGCCAGTATGGCTGCTGGATCGGCTTTCTGGTAACGCTTTAAAATATCGCGCATATCGTTTGTGCCGGTCAGGCCTTTGAGCCCGCTCTGTTTGTTCAGCAGCTCGTCAATTTGATGATATTCTAACTCACTGTTATCTGCCAGAAAAAAAGGCAGGGCCGGGTCAATATCACCGCAGCGGCTGCCCATCATCAATCCTTCCAAAGGAGTCAAACCCATTGAGGTATCGATACTTTTACCGCCCGCAACCGCTGCCATGCTGCAACCATTGCCCAAATGGATTGTGATCAGATTAACAGATTCCACAGTCTGGTTCAGAAAGCGGGCGGCTTGCCGGGAAACATAAAGATGCGATGTGCCATGAAAGCCATAGCGTCGAATTCGCAACTTACGATAGTATTCATCGGGAATAGCGTAGTGGTACGCGTGGCGGGGAAGGCTTTGGTGAAAGGCTGTGTCAAACACGGCCGCTTGCGGAGTATTCGGAAACATTTTTCGAGCCGCTTCAATTCCAGTCAGGTTGGCCGGGTTGTGCAGAGGAGCCAACGCAATGTGGTCCCGGATCGCCTGCAGGACTGTTTCGTTGATCAAGGCCGGGTCGTGGAACGCCTCGCCGCCATGCACCACCCGGTGCCCGATTGCGCTCACATCACTGGCCTGGCGGATAACTCCGGTAACAGGGTCAGTGAGATGCTTGATGATTGTCTGCATAGCCGCGCTGTGGTTTGCGGCCATAATCTCCGTGGTTTCTGCGGATGTTTGTTGATGAGTTTTGTATTTAATTTGTGCTTTGGCTTCACCGATCCGCTCAATCATGCCGTCGGCTAAAACAGTCCGCGTCTGCATGTTAAAGAGCTGAAATTTAATGGAAGAAGATCCGGCGTTTATGACTAATATATTCATGGTTGCAGTTGTGTGGCTGTACTAAGACGCCGCTGTACTCACGGAATAATCGATGCCTTGTGCAGATCAAGTTAATTTGACTTACTGCTGCGGGGTTGCCCGGAGTTAATCCTGGGGTACCAAATTATACCAACGATAATACAATCGGCCTGTATCCATGTTGTATGTGTGAGATCGATAACATGAATACTGCATCTTGAGTATATTCATTGCTATTGTCTCTATATGTACGTCAGGCGGTTGGACTGACAGGCCACAGTAGCGTCCGGATTCTGATCCAAAATCATCGTAGATGCTGCCTTTCCTCTGGCTACCTGATTCTGTGATAGTGATGTCAGTTACCACGCCCCATCCATTAGCAACAGTTGCTATCATAATAGCCGGATTACCGGGGCATGAGACTACATACCGCACAGTACTGCCGTTGTATGGTAAGCCTGTTGTTGCAGGATGGGGAACATGCTCTTTGTTGATGACCGGATTTTGACAACCTGATGGAAAAGGCTCGCTGATATTCTGGCCGCAGTGCTGCGTTCCCAACAGCACAGCCAGCAAGCAGGTATTCCCGGTTTTTGCCAGCCAGAACCCCGGGTTGAATGAGTGCCGGTATTCGATTGCAGTCCTCCCTTAACCGGTCGGTGTTTGGGCCTGAATGGCTGTGATGGCAACCGTGTTAACGATGTCGGCTACAGTACAGCCCCGGCTGAGATCATTAACCGGTTTGTTCAACCCCTGCAGGACCGGTCCGATTGCTACCGCACCGGCACTGCGCTGGACTGCCTTATAGGTATTATTGCCGGTATTCAGGTCCGGGAATATAAATACTGTTGCTTGACCCGCTACTTTAGAGTCAGGCATTTTCGTGCGCGCCACTCCCAGATCTACGGCCGCATCATACTGCATTGGTCCTTCGATGTTGAGGTGCGGAGCCTTCTCGCGGGCGATGCGGGCCGCTTCCCGGACAGCCTCTACATCATCGCCTTTGCCGGAGCTGCCGGTGCTGTAGGAAAGCATTGCTACCCTGGCCTCAATACCAAACATCTGAGCCGTTTCGGCGGATGCGATGGCAATTTCGGCCAGAGCGGCGGCGTCGGGATTTGGATTGACTGCGCAATCGCCGTATACCAGCACTCTGTCTTCGAGGCACATAAAAAAGACGCTGGAGACTAGATGGAAGCCCGGCCTGGTTTTAACAAACTCCAGCGCCGGCCGCAATGTATGGCCGGTTGTATTGACAGACCCGGACACCATGCCATCCGCATCCCCCAATTGGACCATCATGGTTCCAAAGTAACTGACATCTGCCATTACATCCCGGGCCTGGTCTAACACCACTCCTTTATGGGCGCGGGCAGATTGGTAAGCCTGGGCATAGTGTTCAAACAGCGGACTGCGGATCGGGTCTACAATAGATACCCCCTGCAGTTTTAGGCCAAATTTTAAAATCATACCCCTGATCTCTTCTTCATTGCCGAGCAGCGTCAGTTCCACAACATCACGGGTGATCAGTTGTTCGGCCGCCCGCAAAATACGCTCCTCGTTTCCCTCTGGCAGGACGATGTGCTGCTTGTTCTCGCGAGCCCGTCGGATCAGGCTGTGTTCGAACATTTTGGGGGTCACAACTGTCGACTTGGTGGTAATGATGCGTTCCCGTAGCGCTTTGGTATCGACATTGCTTTCAAAAATACCCAGCGCGGTGGCAATTTTATGGGCATCCGCTGGAGAAACCTTGGAGTCGATTTCATTGATCCGCGATATAGTTCGCAGTGTGTCTTCCTTTACGGTCAGAATGGGGATCGTGGGCTGGATGCTTTCCAGAAGCTCGCGGGTGCGCTGACTGGGTTGTATCCCGGCTGTTAATATCAGACCCATAATATGGGGGAAGGAAACAGAGGCCGAAGACAATACACAAGTCAGAATGATATCCAGTCTGTCTCCGGGAGTGATTACCAGGCTGCCTTCGGTGATCCGCTCAATAAAATTTTGAGCCTGCATGGCCGCGACTGTATGGTGGCGTGCGTGGCGCATTAAATACTGACTGCCATACAGCACCTCGGCGCCCAGAGCGTCCTTGATTTCCTTGACGGTTAAAGTGCGCAGCAACTCATGCTCGGGAATAGCGAAGGCCCATAAAGGGTTTTTGACAGTCTGATGGTTGAGCTCCTGCAGAACGGGGCCATATTGATTTTCGGGCATTCTAGTGATCACCGCCCCAAGGACTGCGCAGCCCCGTTCTTCAAATGATTCGCGTGCCAGGCAGACCGTGCTGATGATTTCCGCCACAGTGCGATTGGCTGCTTTTTTGCGGGCGCTCGTTACAATCAAAACCGGAGCTGCCAGATTATTGGCAATGTCGGCATTGATGTCAAATTCAAATGCCGAAGTTTCCTCCGCAAAATCGGTACCCTCGATCAGCACAAAGTCATACTCATTCTCCAGCCGCGTGTAGGCCGCCAGTATCCGTTCAATGATCTCATCCTGGCGGTCTTGATTAATCAAATTGCGGGCTTCCTCTAGTGTGAAAACAAAAGTGTCCTCATAGTCAATAACCAGTTTGAAATGCGAGCGTATCAAATCAATGTCTGGATCAATCCGCTCACGCGGAGTAGTAATGATTGGCCGGAAAAAGGCGACTTTGCGCAATTCTCCTTTCAGGATCTCCATCAATCCCAATGAGACTAGTGACTTGCCGCTTTTAGCTTCTGTTGTGGTGACAAAGAGATTATTCGCCATATTTTCTGCTCAGGGTAGAGCTATCAGGATCAAGCTTGCTGGCAAGCAGCTTTCTGATCTGTACAGTCAGTATTTCCTTTTTCTCTGCTTTGATCTGATCCAGTTTTCAGGCATGCGCCGGATGATGGGGTAAACCGCCCCGGCTGTTGTTTTTACTGCCAGGTCACAACCGGCGGCTGGATTGATTCTTATCGTTTTGGCTGTGGGTCCGGCCTTTGAAACTTTTTGTTAACAGCCGCCCGGGCCTGGATGCAAGTCTGGTGGTTTTGACTCGCTACCTGGGTGCCAGCCCTTGATTATTGATTGCGACGAGACCGCGCAGCTGAATAGTAACCATGCAGGACTGCACTGCCTGCGCATTGCTTGCTGCGGGAAAACTCTGCGGGTCAGAATAATGAGTTTTAGTACAATTCTCAATATTTTACCAGACGCTTTGGCAGTCCTGGTCCTGATTCTTTTTGGTCTGAATATACTTCTGCTTTTTATGTTTGGACTACATTCGTATCTAATGGTTTACCTGTACCATAAGCGGGCCGCTTATTGTCAGACCGACCGCGAGGTAGAATATCAGCCCCTCAATCTAAAACAGCCCGGCCGCTTGCCACAAGTAACCATCCAGCTGCCTGTCTATAACGAGTTTTATGTTGTTGACCGGCTGCTTGCGGCTGTCAGTCAAATCAAATGGCCGCGCCACAAGCTCGAGATCCAGGTACTGGATGACTCCACTGATGAAACACGAGACAAGCTAGACGGATTGGTGCAGCGTTATAAACGAAGGGGCTTTATAATAAAACACCTGCATCGCACAAAACGCCAGGGGCATAAGGCGGGCGCTCTGAAAGCAGGTCTTACTCTGGCGCGCGGCGGTTTTATCGCAATCTTTGACGCTGATTTTGTGCCGGCTAGCGATTTCCTGCTGCGCACGATCCCCTTTTTTGCAGATCCGGCAATCGGGATGGTCCAAACCCGCTGGGGTCACATCAATGGTAATTACTCGATGCTGACGAAAGCCCAGGCAATTGGCCTGGATGGTCATTTTGTAGTCGAGCAGGTGGCCCGCAATGCCAATCAGCTATGGATGAATTTCAATGGCACCGGGGGTATCTGGCGCAAGCAGTGCATCCTGGATGCGGGCAATTGGCAAGCCGATACCCTGACAGAAGATTTTGATTTATCGTATCGGGCAGAGCTGGCCGGCTGGAAGTTTCGCTATTTCAAGGATGTTGTCAACCCGGCCGAAATTCCGGCCACCATTGCTGCCTATCGGTCACAACAGTTTCGTTGGTGCAAGGGTTCTTTGCAAACAGCGGTTAAGCTGATCCCGCGTATTTTAGGAAGCACTTTTGGCTGGAAAATCAAGGCCGAGGCAACTGTGCATTTGCTCAACTATTCCGTGCATCCTTTAATGGTCCTGAACATATTACTTTTGCTCCCGGTACTGACGATTGAAATCTGGAGTGATATGTCTTATACAGACTTTCCTTTGCTTGTTTTGTTTGCCGCAGCAAGCCTGCTTGGTGTGGCGACCTTTGGTCCTTTGACATTCTATAGCTATTCTCAGCGTGAACTGTACCAGGACTGGCGGCAACGCTTGTGGTACCTGCCGATGCTAACCATCCTCGGCAGTGGCATTGCGCTTTCCAATACCAGGGCCTACCTTGAGGCGGTCATTGGCAAACAGTCTGCTTTCCAGCGAACGCCGAAGCTGCGTATTGAAAGTCAGAATGATCTGACAATCAGCAGAAAAAAATACCGACAAGCTATGGATCCCATGTTTTTGCTGGAAATCGGGATGGGATTGTATTGTCTGGGGACAGTGTATTTTGCTGTGGTCGCTGACCGTTTCTTAGTGACGGGTTTTTTACTGCTTTACGCGGCCGGTTTTTTTTATATTGGTTTGGGCTCCTTATGGGAAGTTGCGCGTCAACGAATGCACGATACTGGCTGGTTTCAAAAAACGCCCGCACTTTCGGCGGGCCGTTGAGCTCATGCCAGTTCGCCACCGCAGCTGGATCCGGCCCCGGCGGTGCAGCCGTAGCAATGATTGGCGACTTTGATAGTGCGGGCCATAAACTGCTGGTAATCGAAGTGATCGACATGCGCAATCTCGGCCTGGAGCTCCAGCATTTGATTGAAGTCGCAGTCGTAGACACGGCCGTCATAGCCGACCGAGATCTGGTGGCGGCACATCAGGCCTGGTATGGTGGCCGGGTTGAAGCCGTTGACCAACACGGTCATCCACTGCTCGAATTTACCGGCCCGCAGCAGGCTTTCCAGGTAGCGGCTGATGGGCATATTGTTGATACAAAAGAGCTGGTTAAAGCGTAGATCATGGCGGCGGCTTAATTGCTGCTTATATTCACGTTCCAAATCCTGCTGGGAGGCTGCCAGGAAAAGACCGGTCGGATTGTACACCAGATGCAGGGGCAAGCGGTCGCCATAACCGACGGCATTCAGTTTTTGCATGCCTTGAACGGACTTGTCAAAGACACCCCGGCCGCGCTGCTGATCGGTGCGGGCTGCGGCAAAATGCGGCAATGAGGCAATCACGGCCACCTTGTTGGCGGCCAAAAAATCCGGCAACCAGTCGAAGCCATCTTCCTCGATGATGGTCAGATTGCAGCGATTCATTACCTGCTTGCCGGCCTCGCTGGCCGCCTGAACCAAATAGCGAAAGTCAGGATGTAGTTCCGGCGCGCCGCCGGTGATGTCAACGATCTGGATATCCGGCACCGAACGGATGATCTCCAGGCAGCGGTCAATAATCGGACGGCTCATGCTCTCGGTGCGATTGGGGCCGGCTGCCACATGGCAGTGCCGACAAGCCTGGTTACAGATCTTGCCCAGATTGATTTGAAAGGTAGCCAGGGTTACTGGCCGCAGACCCTGCGAATCAGCATTTAAAACGGCAGTCTGAAAGTCCGCCTCAACTGTGGCCAAAATCTGGAGTTGTTCAGCTGCTTGCATGATCCCAGGATACTACTTTAAATGGAAAGATCATCGATTTTATTTTGCATCTGGACGCTATGTACCAGCGATATGCCGGCCGTCATCGCTGCGGCCACATGCACGGCCTCGTTCATCTCGGCTTCATCGGATCCTTTTTCCAGGCATGACTGCGTGTAGGCATCGATGCAATAGGGACATTTGAGTGCATGCGCAACAGCCAGTGCAATCAGCGATTTTTCACGAGCGCTTAGAGCACCGGCCGCCATTGCTTTGTTGTAATAATTGAAATAAGCATCACCGAGTTCCTTGTTGACCCGGCCAATGCTGCCGAATTTGGCCAGGTCGTCGGCGTCGTAATAGTGAGGTCGTTTCGTGCTCATGTTTTTAGGAGTATTGGCAGCAAGCTTGGTTACAGATTTAGCGGTCCAGCTGTGAGCAGGGAAAAAACAGCGTATAGATCTAATGCAGGCCTTCGAGCGTCATTTGCTCCAGGCTTGCTCAATGGCCTGCAGCATACCGGCGGAATCTTTATAATTGACTCCTTCCCAGGCGACTTTGCCGTCAGCGGCGAGTACTACAAAATAAGGCAGGCCGATGTTGAGCTCCTTGTGATCCTCGGTGGCAGCGTACTTTTCAAACACCGGATCCTTGTCGTAAATCTTTAGTAGTACCACGTCTTGCAGGGCGCTGTTCAGGGCGCCGGGCTGTTGAATCAACTTCGAGAAATCCTTGCAGTTGCTACACCAGTCGGCGTAAAAATCAATAAAGACAGGCTTGCCGCTGTGTTGGGCGATCTGGCGCGCTTGCGCATCGGAGCGATAAAACTTGAGATTGCCGATCATCTCGGTCTGATCGTAAAGCGGGTCCTGCCCCGCCTCCGGTCCGGTATCGACCATAGTCTGCTCGCCCTTGCTAGTACTGGCGATCGGGCCAATGATCAGACCCAGGCCAAAGGCCAGCGCTAGCAAAGCAAAAAAGAAGCGGGTCTTGCCGCTCAGGTCTTCCGCCGCCGGCGGCTTTAAGCCCAGCAGAACCGCGCCAAAGAGCAGGCCAATGCCGCTCAAAATCAGCCAAATATTCATACTAGAGACTCCTATAACAGTCAATCCCTTTTGCAGCTCAAGCGCCGCATAGGCTGCAATGAGAATGGCAAAGGTATACTTGATGGCCTGCATCCAGGTGCCGGACTTTGGCAGCCGCGCACCCAGCACTCCGGCCAAAAAGAAAGGCAGGCCGATGCCCGCGCCAAAGCTGGTGCTAAGCAGAGTGCCGTAGCCAATTGTTAACAGATAGCCAGAGCCGCTGGCTGCGGCACTGTGTTTGGCAATAAACAATAGCATGGCAAACAAGGCGGGAGCCACGCAAGCCGAGGCTACAAAGCCAGCCGCCAGCCCCATTAGACTGGTAAAAAACAGGCCGCTGTGCTGCGAGGCTTGCTGCACCAGCTTGTCACCCGTGTTGAAATTCAAATGCGCCCAGTCCATGGTGACAAAGGCCAGGTACAGGAACAGAAATCCAAATGCAGTGATCACCCATCCATTTTGCAACCAGACATTAAAAGTGCCGCCGCTAACGGCGGCGATCAATCCCAGCAGGCTGTAGGCTATGATTGTGCCTAGCCAATAGAAGAGGGGATGGATAAACCGGGACTGCCCCGGCTGGCTGCGGTTCTGTAGAAAACCGACTGTGACCGGAATCAATGGATAGACGCAGGGGAAAAGACTGCTTGCCAGGCCGGCCAGGATATAAATCGGGATGGCCAAAAGCGGCTCACCCAGAGACGCCTCGGCAAAGCTGTTGATGCTGTTTATAAAAGTTTCAAACATGGAGCTACCAGAACATGTAAACTACGAACTATGGCCGGTGTGTGAACGTCCGGGCGACCGGCCAGGCGCTGCATCGGCTATTCTATTGTGATGTTTTGTTTTGCTGGCCGGTAGCACACACCGCTCTGGTCATTACACAGCTGTGATTCAATTGCTATCGATTCGCCTTTGAGCTTGTCATTGGCAGAGCTGTGGAATAAATACGATACAGAGCCGCGTAATACGTGCACCTGATTTTCGGTATCAAGGTCGCCAGCAGGACTTTGGATTGATTTGGGAGCCGCATCAAGGATTCCTTTGGTGATGAGAGCTTGCCAGTCGAAACTGATGGGAATGAAATTGTTTTCTTTGCCGCTATTCAGGTAGGCGTGATGTCCGGCTGGAATATTGATCTGAAAAGCAAGATTATTGGGCGGCATGACTGTCGCTTCAATCTGGACAGCGGGCAGGCCGTCCGGACCGCCCATCATCTCTTGATCATTGGTATTGTTGGGCTTATCACAAGCAGCAAATGTCCCCATGGCCAGCAGGAAAATGAGCAAGCTGCGGGATGAGCAGCCGCAAACAGTTGATCTGTGATCGGCGGTAATTTGAGGGAGTCTGCGGTTCATATACAGGAAAGGAAAGCGCCTTGCCTTTATTTTCCAAGTCATTTTTTCAGGGCAGATAGACTAAATCGGTCGGCCGCAGACCGATTGCTACGGGCAACGGGGTCAGGCGCCGGTCGCCGGCGTTGGTGTCATATAGCATGATGCCTGGATTGGACGGGTCGGACTGGGCCACGACGAGATATCCGTTGGGCGCCAGCTCCAGACCGGCCACAAATCCATAATTGGCGGGCAGGTACTGGAGCACAGCATCCAGGCTGCCGGTGGTCGGATTAAAACGCTGCAGCGCGGAGCTGTTATCCCGAAACAACACGATCGCGTAACCGGTGGTGTCATTTTTAATGACCGCGTCCAGGATGTCCCCTCCGGCGATGCTTTCCAGGTAGAGCGGGGCGGCACGGAAGCTGCGCGTGACCAGATTAAAGGCAGCGATACCGCCATCGAGCTCACCCTGGGCTCCCAGCCGGGCCGGCAGAGTCAGAATTAAATGCGCCTGGCCAAAAAAATTGCTGCGCCGCAGTTTACTGAAAGGATTGGGCCAGGGGGTCGGCCAGGCGGCGATGACCTGATTCGAGCGGGTATCGATTTCGAGTAGCACAGAATAGTCCGCAGGCGGGAAAATACCGCTGCTGGCATTGCGGTTCAGGCGCTGCAGGGTGACATACAAGCGGTAATCCTCAACGTGCACACTGCTCATTTCCGGAAGGCCGTCCGCATCAGCCCAGGTTGCCAGGTCGATAGTGCCCGCCAGAGCGTTGGCCGCCGGATTGGCAATCTGCAGATAACTGCGTTCGTAGAGCGGAATATAGGCCAATGAATCATTCACCAAAGCAATATCATGCGGATTGCTGCCGATCCCGACAGAAAACTCCCGTTCGGTGGCAAACAACAAATCCGGGTTCAGCACCTGAATGTTGTCCCGATTGAGTCGGTTGATGATATAGACCTTGCCATTCGCGTAGCGCAGAGCGGCATCGGAATGGATATTGACACTATTTGCCTGGGGGATGCCATCCAGGGTCATCAGGCTGAAGCGACCGCTGCTGCTCAGGTCGCTGGAGACGATGCCAATGCGATCGTGGCCGCCGGTGATCAGGGCGGTCAAGAGAGAGGGTTCCTCGATGTCTTTGCAGCCGCTTAGCAGGCCAAAAGCGGCCAGGGTGCACATGAAAAACTGTCGGAGTTCCGGGCAGGCAGTGCAATGTCTGCCAAAGGCCGGCCAATCGAGGACGTTGCATAATGATTGCAGACCATGAAAATGGAAACTCATAGTCTGCGACCCGGATTTACGATGCAGCTGCGGCTCTTTCATTTGCAATTCCTTTTCATTATGCTAAAAAGTATAAGACAGACTTAGATGTAGCGAGCGTCCCGGTAAAGGATAGCCATTGATGTCCATCAAACGAGTGTTGTATATATTTTTGATGTCCAGATGTAGCGCCCATGCTCTTTGTTTTTTATCCGCTGGCTTACTGGCTGAGTTGACGCTCAGGTATTCTCCAAACTGGAGTCGGGCAAACAAGTTATAGTTCCAGCGCGCTGGAATATAATTGGCCGCTTCATTCGTGCGATCTCGAAAGGTGGCACCCACAAAGCTGCTCTCGGCTCCGATCTCCCAGTCTGGCTCAAACCAGCTCAGTCCCGCTTGTAATTCATGCATTGGCCGGAGCGGCAGATATTTTCCGTTCAGATAGCTGATTTCGGATCGATTGATTGCTTTTTGCCAGGTATAATTGGCATGCAGGCGCAGTTGACGCCAGAGTTCGGTTTTGTTGCTCCACTCCAGACCGTCAATGACCGCCGCATCGAGATTCTCGGGTCGTAACGTAAAGCGCGAATTAGGAATAAATAGAATCATGTCGACAATGCGGCGCTGGAAAACGGTCAACTCGCTTTGTCCAGTCAGGCTGCCGCTTTTTATTTTGATTCCCAGCCCCCCCTCGGTTGTTTCGGAACGTTCCGGCCGCAGGTCTGGATTGCCGATAATGCTGCCGCGGTCGCCAAACAATTCTATAAAAAGCGGGGCGCGCTGGCCGCTATTCCAGCCGGCCATGACATGTAAGGCCAATAAATCGGATTTATAAAACACCAGTCGGCCATGAATACGGCCGCTTTGTAATTCCCGAACCGGATTTTCCTCGTGTTCCTGCAATGCTTCAGCCAGGCTAAAAACTTTTTTTTGGACATTGAAACGATCCCGGATACGTTGATACTCTACAGCTGGTGTGATGGTCAGGCGTTCGCCCCAAAAGCTGAATTCATCTGCCAGGCGGGCAATGCTATGGTTGCGAAAACGCACCGGCAGGGTTTCCAGATAACGATTGTCTTTATCGCGCCGGTCCTGTCGATAGCTCTCCCGTTCCAGCGCCAAATAGAAACGCAGGGTTTGATGCCAGTCCAACAAGTACAGCAAGGGCTCGAGTATCAGGCCGTAATGCTGCAAGCCGGTCTCGGTATTGGGCTGCGCCGAGCTGAACTCCTGGCGGGGGTCGAAAAATTTGGTATCGGATTGCGAATAGAATAACCGACTCTTGAAGCGTAGTTCCTCGAGGAAAAGACCGCGCGTGTCGCTATGCAAACCGGTTGTATGGCGCAGTACATGGCGCTCCGTTTTTTCACTTTGGCCCGGAGCCGGTCCCGGTACGCCATGATTGCGCCAGGCCGAATCCAGCAAGAAGCCCAGATCAGTTTTGGCCCATTGGGTGCTCAGGTTCAGAGTACCAAAGAATTCTCTATACCAGGCATTGCTACGAATATCATCGTAGTCATCTTGGCGGTTTAATACCGGAGTGCCGTTGTCATTGTGGAATTTAAAATCCTGGTCGGAGACCTCCGCCCGTGCATGCATGTTGTAACGGATTGCTTCACCGCCGCATGTATTCAGGCCGAGACCGGCTGTTCGATAAGACCCGCCCAAACCCTTGACCCGCGTTCGCTGACAATTTTTGTCGCCCTTGTTCGTGACCAAATCAACGCTGCCACCAATGGTTGCGGCGCCAAAATCACCGCTGCGATAGATGTCCAACCGCTCCAGGCCGTCCACATTCCAGTCGGACAGGTTCACTTCACCGCTGGCAGCGTTGGTAATCGGGATGCCGTCAATGTACAGATTGGTCTGGTTGGGATTGCTGCCGCGTAGCGACAGACTTTGCCAGGCTCCGCGTCCGCCGTACCGATTGACGCGCACACCGGCTTCGCGTTCCAGGATGGTGCCCAGATCGGAGTTATGTAAAATGCCGTCATCTAATGCAATAGAAGTGGTCGCGCCTGGTTGCTCAGAAGCTGGATTGGTGTCAGCACCCGTTGCCTCTATTATGACCGGGTCGATAGACTGGCCATACAAATGCATGACCGGCGCCCAAAGCAAGACCAGGCTAATCAAGCCCGGCGCGGCTCGTCCCACAGGAGACTGTAGCAGCCCGACGTTGTGAGCGAAGAAAAGGAAGACTGCTTTCATTGGTGCCAAATGAACCCTGATCTAGAGGTGTTCCCAGGCCGCTTGCTAGCAGGAATGCCGGCCAATCCACGAACCGGGCATCCAAGGGAAGATCTGACTGAACCGGCCAGGCCGGCATCACAGTTGCGGGACAGTACGGGAGTCGCACCCGTTTCCTCCTCAAGTTTCAAAGCAAATTGAATTGCCAGCTTGATTCGTCAAATGCTTTCTGTATCCGTTGGTCTGAGGGCCGGGGATCCTTGCAAAGCTTTTGTTGTTTGTTCAGTCGGATCCGGGGATGGGGATGTGATAGTCGCGCTCTTGCAGGCTCTTTTCACGCAATTTATCATCCTGCTGGGCAATGATTTGGGCCTGGATTTTATCGGCGATTTGCATCGCGATTTCATCGTATTCCTGGGTGGCGATCAGGATATCTTCCAGATCCCAGACCATTCCAAGGGTCAGGCCCCACATCAAGCGATATTTGGTTGTCCAGGAGCGGCCGGGACGTTTGCGCAGCGAAATCACATGCTTGCCGGTTTCAACGTCGATCGCCTTGACACTCAGCGTATCAATCAGGTTCGTCCAGGTCTTGCCCTTCTTGTCCATATACTTCAGGGCTGTTCCCTGGCCGGTAATAATCAGATTGGCGCTGGTCAACTTGCCGATCTTGAGCCGGGTCTGATCGTCAATGAGCCCGGTTTGCGAAAAACCCTGCTCGGTCAAAATCTTGTTTAGAACGGTGCGTTCAACCTGCTCGAATTTGGCCTGCTTGGTCAACTCATGTCCGATAACATCGGCCAGTTCATCGCCCCAATCGGCGCCCTTGACATGAAACGGCAAGACTGCAATACGAAGCGTCTTTTCTGACAAAGCCACTTTCTCTTGTACCTGGGTATCAATGGCGGTGCAAGCGGGGCTGCAAAGCAGGATCAGACTAAAAAGAAAAAAGTGCCGGGCCAGGCTGGCTGAAAGGCTCCCGGGGCTTGCGTGACTGACGGGCTCTGTTGCGGATTGGCGGCTATTCATTCGTATTGCAGATATCATTGTCTTGCTCCGGGTCAGTTCCAGTGTCTGCCAGTCTTGCCAGAGGACAAGCGATTCTCGGCCCGGTCTCAATTATGCGCGGCAGTTTGCATCCGGCTCTTACGTTTCGCTGCCCGGACGCTGAATCATTTGCATCAGTTCGCTGATCAGGCGCATGAAGGGCAACTGACCGGATTCGCCGCTATCCCAAACGGTGTAATTTTGAATCGATTGAGCGCCTGCAATCTCGGCCAGATTTTCAATCAAGAGACGCATTTGAGCCTCCGGCGAAAAGACCTGGTTGACACTGTTGTGCCGCTCCTCCACTTCTATCTCCTTTAAGCGGATGGCGTTGCGCATTTCGGCCAGAGTGGATTCAACCTGGATCAGCTGCTGTTCATAGTTGCGACCCATTTCCACGTCGAGTTCTTTTTTGGCACGATCCGTTTCGAAGCGCTGTTTGGCGATTGTGAGCTCCTGTTCCAGTTGCTCCATGGTCAGACGGGTTTGATTATCAATCGCCTGGAGTTCGATTTTTTGGCGGCTTTTTTGCTTGTCGAGTTCGACCTCCTCGTCGCGCGCGTTCTCTTCGCTCGCAATCTGACGGTCCGTATCAATGCTGGTCTTGGCTGAATCCAGCCGGATCTTGTTGCGATAGGCGGCTTGCAAGTCATCAAACACGCTGGCCGACATAATGTTCACCTTGCGGATGCCGACCTGATGAAATATGATCCCCCAGTTATCCTCCACCTGCTTCAACTGTTCTTTCAGGTTACTGGCAATTTCATCTTTCTTGCGGTGGGCATCCTCTATGCTCATGTTGGCGATCACATGACGGACAGCTTCCACACATATTAATTTCAATTCATAGTTGGTTTTAGCCATCGGATCGTTGTCGTCGAATAAATCCAGGGTGATGATGGCCTTGCCGGGGTCGGCCGGATTGATTTGCCATGTGGCAAAACCCTCAATCCCCAGGCCCTGAAAGTTGATGTTGGCATTGTCAGTTGCAAACTCCAGGGTCTGAATAGAGGCCGGGACGCGCAGAAACTTGCGAAACAGACTGAAGCGCCGACCGCCTAACACGGGCCGAATCTGACGCGAACCGATCCGTACCAGATATTCGTTGGGCAGGGCGGTCTCAAAAAAAAGCCCGCGCAGTTTGCGCCTTTTTTTAATGTAGTCGGTCTGATTTTGTCTCTCAGTGTCCATTCTGATTTCCTTACGGTCATTGGACGCTGACGGGATTGTTTTGCACACTATTTTCGGGCGTAGGCCGATTGTTTGTATCCAAAAATGGCTGTTATGATGCCCTGATTGCAACAGCTCTTGATTGGCTGGCAGCACTACCAGCTAGTCAGTGGGCGTGCTCGTATATCCAGTCGGATGGATCCGCTTGCGGGCCAGGCTTGTCAGTCAAGATGGGTGAGCCGGCCAGCAGCGGGATTGGGGCATCTGCGAATGAGGGCGCCCCGCTGCCAGGCAGCGTCGAGTGCTCCGGCGCTTCCTGAGCGGCGTCGAAGGATTGCCACCTGGCGCGGTTGCTGTTGCAGCATTTGGCCAGGGAATGGCCGCGCTGACGACATGGACACAATAATCCCCCGATTATAGCATACCACAAGGGTGTGACAAGGATTGCAATTTTTCGAAAATTTGCAGCGCCAAAATAAATCTTGACAAATAGCCGTCATATGATAAGTGACCCAGAGGCGCCCCTTGGGCGACCGCGCGGCAGGTCCGATCCTCGCCCGACTATTTGGTACCCGGCCGCCGGACCTCCCACCCGCAACAATCGGGGGTTGAGCTGTGTCTGCTGCCGAGCGGGTCGGCGCGATGCCTGCATCCCTTTTGACTTGCCACAGATACCAGGCGGTCAAGTCTTGCAAACCGGGGTCCTGATCATGCGCAGAAATATTGTCCACATTGGAGCCGATGAGCTTCACTATGAAATCCGCAATATCGTGGAAGTGGCCCGTGAGGTGGCCTTGCTCAGCGGCCAGACTATCGCCTGGGAAAACATTGGCGATCCGGTAGCTAAAGGCGAACCAATCCCGGCCTGGATTAAGGATATAGTGGCCCAGGCTAGTCAGGAGAACTCGGCGTATCAATACAGCCCGACACGCGGTCTTTTGGAAACGCGTGAGTTTTTGGCGGCTCGCACCAATGCCCTGGGTGGCACCGAAATCACGCCCGATGATATCATTTTTTTTAACGGACTTGGTGATGCGGTCAATAAGGTTTATAGTTTGCTGCGTCGGGAAGCTCGCATCATTGGTCCTTCTCCGGCGTATCCGACACACAGCTCGGCCGAGGCTGCCCACGCCGGCTCGGCTCATATTACCTACAAACTGGATCCCCACAATGGCTGGTTGCCGGATCTGGACGAACTACGTAACAAGGTTAAATACAATGAAAATATCGCCGGCATTTTAATCATCAATCCCGATAATCCCACCGGCGCGGTTTTCCCGCGCGATGTGATCAGCGAGATGGTGGCTATTGCGCGGGACTACGATTTGTTCATCCTGGCGGATGAAATCTATATCAACATGGTGTTTGGACCGGCCAGGGAGCAACATGCCAGCCTGGCCGAGGTGATCGGCGAGACTCCGGCCATTTCTTTGAAGGGTATTTCCAAGGAGATTCCCTGGCCGGGTGCGCGCTGTGGCTGGGCCGAGTTCTATAATCAACATGGTCATCCGATTTTTCAAAAATATTGTCAGTCGCTTTTGAGCGCCAAAATGCTGGAAGTCTGCTCCACCACGCTGCCGCAGCTGGTGATCCCGCGGATTATGGCCCACCCGGATTACGCGGAATGGCAATCCGAGCGCAATGCCTTTTACCGTCGTCGCAGCGAACAAATCAAGGAGATCTTCGCGCGTTGCGACGGGGTTACGGTCAATATTCCCGACGGCGCTTTTTATCTCAGTGTGGTATTTGACAAAGCCGCCCGCCCGGATGCCAGCCTGGAGATCAAGAATTCGGCGATCAGGCAGTATATCCACGACCTGTTGCCGCATGGCAGTCCTGCGGACAAGCGCTTTGTCTATCAATTGTTAGGTGCTCATGGCATCTGTGTCGTGCCGCTCAGCTCTTTTGTGACCAAACTGGCTGGCTTTCGGTCAACGCTATTAGAGCGGGATGATGATCGCTTTTTATGGATCTATAATACAATCGCCGACGCTATCAATCGATTCCTGAGCTGATCCGCCAGGTTGGCGCGATTCGGCCAGGCGCTCGATACCGCGACTGACTAACCTTCAACCAAGACGAATGTGCCGGGCTCGCTCAAACAACTCATTGATAGCAGCATGGCCTCCAACGCCGTATCCCAGGCTATAATCATTGACATAGAGCGCGATATGAGCCTGGACCACATCTGTTTCCAGAGACTGCGAATACTGGCGAATAAAAGGCAAGGCTTCGTCCGGGTGCTCTTTGGCAAAAGTAATACTAGCTCGAATGCGTTTTGTGATTGTTTCCAGCAGTGAGGAATCGAATTGCTTGCGGGCTGCGATACAACCCAGCGGGATCGGATGACCGGTAGCGTTCTCCCACCATTCGCCCAGGTCCAACAAGGCGTGCAAGCCCTGCTGTCGGTAGGTGAATCGTTCTTCATGAATGATCAGTCCCAGATCGAACTCGCCGGATTTTAAAGCCGGCATGATCAGATCATAACGTTTTTCAGTAAATTCGATGCGCCGGGCGTCGATATGCAGCGCATCCAGATAGAGGCGCAACAAGAGGTGAGCAGTCGTGTATTTCCCCGGAATGGCGATCCGTTTGGCGCGACCAAACGCCTCGAGGGGATCAGCATCAGTCCTGGACAGGAGCAGGGGGCCGCAATTATGACCCAGGGCGCCGCCGGCGTCCAGCAAGGTATATTGCTCCTGTAACTGGGTCATTGCAAAAAACGACAACTTGGTAACGTCATGCAATTGGCCATGCATAGCCTGCTGATTCAGTTCGGAGACATCCAGAAAGACCGGTTTGAATTGCAGCCCGGCATCGTGAACATTCAGCAGATGATAGAAAATAAAGGTATCATTAGGGCAGGGCGAAATCGCCAGACTTAGATTTGACACTTGCAATCACTCCATTGGTTGATTGGGATCCAGTCATCGGGCCTCGCAAGCCAGATTCAGGAATCCTCCGTTGATCCGTAGAGCCACTGCCAGTGCGTGCTGCGGGCTAGCAAGGGCAAAACCAGGTAGCCAGCGCTGGTCAGGCCCAGGCCCAGTAAATGCAAGAAACGGCTAATCGCGATTAGCCAGGTTAAATCCTCGGCCCAGGTGACCGGATTGTTGCGTATATGAACTAGCAGGCGACCATCAGGGCTATGAGCGGTAATGACTTCAATATTGGAGCCCACAGAATATAGATGATACAGGCGCGCATCAACGCGTTCATAACGATTGAAGCTGCTTTGGTTGAGACGTCCCTCAAGGCTGAAGTAATAGCGTGGCTCGATAATCGGTGCGAATTTATTCAGTTTCTGGGTGCGTGCTATGCGGGCAAATGTGTAGCTGCGACTGTTAGCCAAAAGCCGGCGTTCTGTTTCAATGGCTTCCAGACGGATCTCCAGCATCAGCCATAAGACGCCAAAAACCAGCAGCAAGAGCGGGCCTGTGATACGACAATAGGATATCATGCAGGCCTCGCCGCAATCTCCATGCCCTCGCGAGCCAGGTGGACTTGCGGCTTTTTATTGCCCTGGTCTGTTGTCAGGGCTTGCCAGGCTGTCCATAGTTTTGCATCGCTATCGTCCGGGCCATGGTTGAACAAAAACAAATGACGGGCATTGCATTGCACTGCGGTTTCCAGGGCTTGCTCGTAGGTGTAGTGTCCCCAGCTGAGCGGGTTTTGGCTATTCAATTCCGGCCGGGCATCCAAAAAAAGCAGATCGGCGTCGGCGAAAAAGGCAGCGCCACGTCCGTCTGATTGTAGATGGTTTGCGCCGATCTTGCCTGCTCCGGCGTACACCAGGCTGCTCTTCGCGCCCTGGATCCGCCAGGCGTAGCTACCGCCGGGATGGATTAAAGGACAGCACTGCAACTGCCAGTGATCCGTTGCAAACCGGGGATACGAACCGTCCAAATCCTGCAGGGTATGAAAGCGGACATCGGCCGCCACTGCGTCCAGCGCGGCCTCAAAATAGGGCGGGCTTTGCAGGCGCACCAGCCGCAGCTCCAGATTGGGTTCCGGGTAATAGAAATGGATTTGATATCCTGATTGATACAGCGGAGCAAAATCAGGCAGGCCCTGAATACGATCGCGGTGTATGTGACTCAGGCAAATGTGAATCCGGGTCGGTTGATGGGCGTGCTTGTTCTGTTGGCAGATATGTTGACCCAAATCGTAGAGGCCAGTGCCCGCTTCCAGGATCAAAATGTCGTCGCCCAGCTGAACTGAAATGCAGGCTGTATTGCCGCCAATCAGGCGATTCAACGCTGGCGATTGTTCCCTGAGCCATGAACCGGGTGCAACCGCATCCGAACCGGCCTGGACAAAGCTAGCCAGGAGCTCTTCCAGCCGGGCCTGATACGCAGCCGTCGTTAGCGGCCTTGGTATCTGGCTGCGGACCCCCCAAAGCCGTACGCCCATCATATCAAAGCCGGTATGATCCCTGGCTGATTTTTGTAAATGGCAAATTTCC
>JAGRNA010000044.1:0-1654 GCA_020441005.1 Leptospiraceae bacterium | reverse complement strand
CGTGTTACCCTGGGATTTGTTTGCCTGGCTTATCTGGTTACTCTGCCTGGTCAGGGCCGCCTGCATGCTCAGTCGATCCCCCTGCAACAGCGTAATCCGGCCGAAAACCAGTTTCACTACCTCCATGTGGCCCGCAATCCGGCTGAACGCAGCAATGCTCCGGCCGTCTCCAGAGCGATGACTAACACACGTAGCAACGTTTCCGACGCTGAATGGTTGGCCTTTCATGCCTACCAGGGGCATCCGGAAAAATTGCAAGACTTGATTCAGCGCAAGGTGGATGTCAACTCCGGTTATTATCCTTCCTGTGGACCCAAAGGCAATGCCTTGTTCACAGCGGTAATGCGCGATGAACAAATCATCGTTAAAATGCTGATCGGGGCGGGCGCCAAACTGGATTTTACCCTGCATGGGGGTTACACTGCGATTTCCTGGGGCTGGGTGCCCCGGACTCCCTTGCAAATCGCGCGCGAGATGGGCAACCAGCCGATGATTCGGATATTAGAACATCAGGAGCAAGTGCGCGGACACGTGCGTCAGTTGTCCAATCCGGCCTCCTATGTGGGCTTTGTGCAGTGGCCCACCAGCAAGGAAAGCGTCAAGGCCGGCATCGTTTACGATGTGTTGCAAGATCGCTATGCTCATCGCATTGCCTGTCGTTCGACGGACAGCAGCCGTACCTACGATCGCTATGGAACGGTTGAAGAAGATCCGGCTAGCGGGCAAAAAGTCTGCGTGAACCGGCGCTACCAAAGCTCAAAGCCCTATGCCTCTCATCAGGATTTCGAGGTCCTGGCTCACCTGCGGCCATTGACATCCAAACAGGAGGTCGTGTGGCTGATCATGTACAAGGACTATAGCTATGACAAGGCCTACAAGCTGCCGAACGGTAAATTGCTGCATCGCGAGACCGTCGGCGCTGGTTATTCCAAATCCGGGATCGATGTGAACAGCGTAATCCGGTTTAGCGAGAGGACTGTAAAAGAAGCCAGCTCCAGCGGCTGGCAGCATTCGGTATTGACCATCGTGGAGCACGACTGATGGACGCACGATGGCGAGGCAAGGTAGAATTCGTTATGAGTATGAGCGGAATGGTTTTCAGGTTACTGAGTATTCGCAAACGGATTTTGTTTCAGTCTGGTATTGGTTCGATCCCGTCCTGCCAGGCCGCTACTGTTAAAAATGCTGCCGGGCGGCCAGAAATCGATCGCCACCGGTTTCGGATCCAGTGCATAGAGCGGATGTCCCGGGCCCTCGTGGCGGGAATTTTATTTGGTCTGATCCCCTGGCAAGTCTTGAAGGCCCAGAGTGGCGTACCGCAGTTCGAGTTTGTGCGTATTGCGGCGGGCAGTTTTTATCACTCTGATTTGAGTTGGCCAAATTCCGGCACAAGCGTCTTCAACAAATTGTATCCCGTTCATATCACCCGGGCCTTCGATATGCAGGTCACCGAAGTTACCCAGGCGCAATGGAAGCAGGTGATGGGCTCCCTGCCTGAAATGTTGCAATATTACAAGCAACACCAGGGCGATTCAAAACCGGTCGTCTTTGTAACCCATTCCGATGTCGAGCAATTCATAAATAAATTAAATCAGATGGATTCAAAGCACGAGTATCGTTTACCCTATCAATCCGAATGGGAGTATGTGGCCCA
>JAGRNA010000043.1 GCA_020441005.1 Leptospiraceae bacterium | reverse complement strand
AGCACAGCCACCCCCAGCCTGCCGCTGGTTACGATCATTGTCGCCGCCATGTTCATAGCGACAATGACGCTACTGGCAACCGTAGCCGTCATGTATGTGAACCGACTGTTACTGCAGTTCAAATCAGCTGAAGAAAACGCCCAGGCCCAAAGCAAGGATCTGGAAAGGGTGCTGGTCAATACCGGTATCGCGGTTGGCGATTTAAATCGCACCGTGCAGCGGATCACAAATACGATCAGTCACAATCGCAGCGTGACCGAACAGCAACTGGAAACCAGTCAGGCGATGATCGCCAGTATCGCCCAAAGCCAGAGTCACGGTCAGGCCACCGCTGCGATCATCCAGGAACAGAGCAGTCTCAATCAGTCCAGCGGTATTATGATCACCAGCCTGGAAAACGCCATGAATCAGGTAGAAACGATAGCCAAGGATATCAATGATTTTGGTCGCAGCACGCTCGAACAAACCCGTATTTCAGGGGATCATATGGACGCCACGGCCCGCGAAATCGAGCGCATTCAGGAAACATCCGAAAAAGTGAAGCATATTGTTACTATTATAAACGAAATTGCTGCTCAAACCGATCTTTTGGCACTCAACGCAGCCATTGAAGCTGCCAGAGCCGGGGAAGAAGGCCGTGGATTCTCGGTTGTAGCCGAGGAGGTCAGTAAACTGGCGGATCAGGCCGGCAAACAAGCGCGTCAAATAGATGAATTGATCACCATTATGAGCCAGACGACCCAAAGCGGTGTAGAGCGCATTCGAGGCATGGTCGGCGATAGCAAAAAGATGGTCGTCGGGATGGAAAGCATGGTCGAAAGGGTTGATAATATCATCAAACTGCTGTTCAATCAGCAGGATTTTACCCGGGATGTGCTCAAAAATGTGCAGGCCAATCATGAACTCTCCACCCGCCTGGCAAGCAGTACGGCGGCCCAGGAGACACAGGGCAAGCAAATCACCGCCGGATTGCAGCAGTTTCAGGCCCAAACCGATGAGATGAATCAGGCTTTATTGTCTCTGGATGAGGCCCTTGGTCAGTTGCGCCGCACCAGCCAGAATCTGACTGAAAGCGAATCGGCGCATGATCTGGTGGACGTGCCGCCGGAATTGCTGGAAATACCGGCCGCAGATAACAGAGACTGAGAACTGCTTGCCGGGGCAGTCTGCAGAACAAAAATGTCACTTATGAACGATCCTTTTAAAGCACTCACCAGCCTAGATAGTCCGGCTGGCAAATATTCGTATTATAAACTAGGCGCGCTCGGCACACAGGCTGAATTGGACCGGCTGCCTTTTAGCATGCGGGTTCTTTTGGAGGCTGCCCTGCGGAATCTGGACAATTTCACAATCCATGAAAAGGATGTGCGCAATATTCTAAACTGGGATCCGGCCAAAGTCCCTGATACCGAGCTGGCTTTTCATCCCGGGCGCGTGATCCTGCAAGATTTTACCGGTGTGCCTGCGGTAGTCGATCTGGCCGCCCTGCGCAGCGCCATGGTCCGCATGGGTGGCGATCCGGCCCGCATTAATCCGCGTGTGCAAGTCGATCTGGTTATCGATCATAGTGTGCAGGTGGATCACTATGGCTCAAGCGAGTCTTTACAGCAAAATATTGAAATTGAATTTGAGCGCAATCGGGAGCGCTATGAGTTCCTGAAATGGGGCCAGCAAGCCTTTCAAAATTTCAGCATTGTGCCCCCCGGGGCGGGTATCGTTCACCAGGTAAACCTGGAATACCTGGCCAGCGTGGCCTTGAATCGGGACGGGGTCGTTTTCCCGGACAGTCTGGTCGGCACGGACTCCCATACTACCATGATTAACGGCCTGGGTGTCCTTGGCTGGGGTGTCGGCGGCATCGAAGCCGAAGCGGTCATGCTGGGTCAGCCAATCTATATGCTGATCCCGCAGGTTGTTGGATTCAAATTGAGCGGCAAGCTGGCCGAAGGCATCACGGCCACCGATCTGGTACTGCGCATTGTCGAAATGCTGCGTCAAAAGGGCGTAGTTGGCAAATTTGTCGAATTTTACGGACCAGCCCTCGACAGCCTGCCTCTGCCGGACCGGGCGACCATAGCCAATATGGCGCCGGAATATGGCGCTACCTGCGGATTCTTCCCCGTTGACCAGGAAACGCTGCGCTACATGCAGGCCACCGGTCGCGACGCTAAACAGATTGCGCTGGTGGAAGCCTACTACAAGGCCCAGGGACTCTTTCACACTGCATCCACACCGGATCCGGTATTCAGCGATACGCTGGAGCTGGACATCGGCACCATTGAACCGGCTTTATCCGGGCCCAAGCGTCCCCAGGACAGGATCAACCTGAAAGACATGCACTCCGAGTGGCAGAAAATACTGACCCGGCCGGTCAAAGAGCGCGGTTTTGAATTAAGCGGCGCAGCGCTGCAAAGCAAGGGATCGATTCAAGGTGACTATCAGGCCGAGATTACCCACGGCAATATTGTGATTGCGGCGATTACTTCCTGCACCAATACATCGAATCCAGGCGTCATGATCGGCGCCGGTCTGGTCGCCAAAAAAGCGGCTGATAAGGGCCTGAAAACCAAAGAATTTGTCAAGACCAGTCTGGCACCCGGTTCACGGGTGGTGAGTGATTATCTGGACAAAGCCGGCCTGACGGATGCACTGAATCAACTGGGATTTCAGACCGTTGGTTATGGCTGCACAACCTGCATAGGCAACTCCGGCCCCATTCCGGAACCGGTCGTCAGCGCCATCAATGAAGGTAATCTGGTCGCCACTTCGGTCTTGAGCGGTAACCGCAATTTCGAAGGGCGCATATCACCGCATGTCAAGGCCAATTTTCTGGCTTCACCGCCGCTCGTGGTCGCCTATGCAATTGCCGGCACAGTCAATATTGACCTGAACAACGATCCGATTGGACAGGGCTCGGATGGCCAGAATGTCTACTTGAAAGACATTTGGCCAACCACAGCCGAAGTGCAGGATGCTGTTGACGCTGCCATGACACCGGCAATGTACCAACAGCGCTATGGCGATATCGCTAATGCCAATCAGTTGTGGCTGGACATCCCGGTCAGCGGCGGCCAGGTCTATGAATGGAAGGCAGAGTCCACTTATATCCAGGAGCCTGATTTCTTTAAGGATATGGCCATGGATCTGGCCGATCTACGGGACATTCAAGGCGCCCGCTGCCTGGTCAAGGTCGGCGATTCTGTAACCACGGATCACATCAGCCCGGCCGGAGCGATTCCGGAAGAGATGCCCGCCGGTGTTTACCTGAAAGAAAAAGGCGTTTCCAAAAAAGATTTCAACTCCTTTGGCTCACGACGCGGCAACGACCGCGTTATGACCCGGGGCACATTTGGCAACATCCGCCTGCGCAATCAGATGGCCCCCGGCACAGAGGGCGGCTGGACCAGCCTGCAGCCTGAAAACCGGCAAATGACTATCTATGATGCCAGTATGGAATATCAGAAAAATGGCGTGCCGCTGATTGTGTTGGCCGGGACCGAATACGGCACCGGCTCTTCACGGGACTGGGCTGCAAAGGGTACATTTACCCTCGGCGTCAAGGCAGTCATCGCCAGCAGCTTTGAACGCATCCACCGCTCGAACCTGGTCGGGATGGGAGTCCTGCCGCTGCAATTCAAGGACGGTGCCACCCACGAAAGCCTGGGACTCACTGGCCAGGAAAGCTTTGATATCATTGGCATAGCCAATGATATGCAGCCCATGCAGGATCTGACTGTAGTGGCCACTGCTAATGACGGTTCCAAAACAGAATTCAAGGCCCAGTGCCGCCTGGACACACCGGTTGAAATTCAATATTTCCGCAATGGTGGCATTCTGCACACGGTCTTGAGGAATTTCGCCAAAGAGAGCAAGGCTTGACTTGACGGATGAAACACCCAGGACCCAATAGGTCCGAATCAAACCCCGGGAAACACAGCCCGGGGTTTTTTGTAACATTGCAAAAGCAGCTGCCGCCCCGGGGCAGCACCATTGATCCGGAGTAATACCAATGAGCGAAACCCAGTCACCCTATGCCAATCCTTTCCAGCCGCAGTCAGACGAGTCAATACAGCCGGCCGGCGCTACGGTTATAACTGGAACGGGCAGCTTTGGTATTGGCCAGGCATTTCAAAATGCATGGGATGCCGCCGCCAAAAACCTGGGACTGGTGTATGGTTATGCGGCTGTTTTTATGATTCTGCTGCTGGCTGTGGTTGTGGTGGTTACAATGGTGAATCTGGGCTTGACATTCTTGATGGCTGGTCTCGGCGAGCTGATTAACGATGAAATCACAAAGGCCATCATCACTCAAATTCCCGGTCAATTACTATCCATTGCCACAAATATCGTTACCACCACCATTTCACTCGGTCTCCTGGCTTTTTGTATACAGCTGCTCCGACACCATCAGTACTCAGTGGGCTCGTTGCCGGGCTTTGACACGCTTTTTATCGGTTTTACCAAAATTTGGCTGGTAGCCAAAGTCTATCTATTACAGCTACTGATCAGCCTGCTATTATTCCTGCCGGCCGCCATCCTGATCGGCGCGTATGTGGGCTATTTGTATTCCAGTGGCATTGATCAAAATGCAGACCTGGAAAATATGTTACGTAACCTGGAAAACCCGGCAGTACTGATTGCCATCGTCAGCATCGCCGCTGTGCCGACGATATTGGCAGTGATGTACATTTTTATTCGGATTATGTTCGTTCAATACGCGATCATCGAGTTTGATCAAATCAAGGCCCTGGATTGCTACAAACATAGCTGGCGCTTGACGCAAAACTGGTCGACCATCGGAAAAATCATCCTGCTGGGGCTGGCCGAATTTTTTATCGCTATTGCGGCAACACTGGTGGTTCTTTTATCCTGTGGCCTCCTTTTGCCGCTCGTGATGGCCTGGTTTGCACTGGTGCATAGCGATGTCTATGTTCAATTAAACGGTACCCCGGTAAAAACAACTGCCGACAATTCTACTTTTCAAACTCTGGAGTATTAAGAACTAACCATTGAAGAAAACTGCTGATAAAAATTGAAACCGGGCAAAGTTTTCTGGAATACTAGTACACATCAGGCCCATGCATTTGTTGGGCTGCTTCAAAGCACGTGTGCGGTATTTCCAAAGTCTGGGGAAATATTTTGAGTCTATACTCGCCAAATACGGGCGACACCTGTCTCGCTACGGCCTTGATCCAGTCGCTGCGAAATGGAAGCAAAAATACCAGGCTGAGGGCTTGAATCTGCAGATCAAGAATTTCAAGCCCGACCCGGAGCTTTGGGAGGAGTTTCGACATATTGCCTTCGCCTATGGGCTGGCAATGTGCCGTCTTTTTGTAGTCATGCTTGAATTGGAATACAAGCTGTGGCTGGAAGCTGGATCACCAGAGGACTTTGCCGATGTTTCAGCTCCAAAAACTGCGGAGAAAGAGTTTATCGTGAACTCAAATCAAAACCTGCTTGCCAGAGACAAAGAAGATATACTAAATCTATTATCTGATAACAGAAGCACGATTTTGATCAGATCGCTGGACTATTCCAGGCATAGACTGCACAGAATTTGCTTGCCAGGGTAGCAAGAAGGGGCCTTTGGCACCAAACTCACAGGATAGCTTTGCCCTCATGATTGTGACACATTGATCCTTGATCTTATACGTTGTGCATTGGGCCGGACCTGATAGTTTACAGTGCGACTCAACCGATGAACTGCGGCCCCGCATGTAGCCAGGCAGGTTTTCCGCTCAACCTTGATTTTGACTTGATTGACAGCCAGTTCCTCTGTCACTGGATGACAGGCAATTCCTTCCAGCAAAAATATGAGCGCATCCAATCTGTCCAAATTTTCTCAGACAATAATCAAGGGCTACCCGGCCGAAGAAGGCAGTTTAGTACTAGGCGCGGGCATGCTGGACGGAACGGCACATGCAGAGGCAAGGATCCAGATTCCGCTCAAGACTTTAAACCGTCATGGGCTCGTTGCCGGAGCAACGGGAACCGGAAAAACCAAAACCCTGCAGATTCTGGCTGAACAGTTATCCATGGCTGGCGTACCCACCCTGGTCATGGATATTAAAGGCGATCTTTCGGGTCTGGCCATGCCAGGCGAAGAAAAGGATTTCATTACCAAACGGCACCAGGAAATCGGTTTCGCGTATACTGCGGCCGCCAGTCCGGTAGAATTACTGACCCTGAGCGGCAGCAAGGGCATTAAATTACGGGCCACTGTCAGCGAGTTCGGTCCCCTGTTAATGGCCCGCATTCTGGATTTAAATGAAACCCAGGCCGGAATCCTGGCTGTCCTTTTTCAATTCTGCGATGATCATGGCCTGTTATTACTGGACTTAAAAGATCTCAAAGCAGCCCTTAATTTTATCAACAATGACGGCAAAGCTGAATTCCAGGGCAGTTATGGCACTGTTTCCAGCCAGTCGATTGGCACCATGCTACGCAAAATTGTGGCCCTTGAGGGCCAGGGGGCAAAGCAGTTTTTTGGTGAGCGCAGTTTTGAAATTGAAGACTTGCAACGTATCGATCAACAAGGCCGCGGGATCATTTCCATTTTACGCCTGGATGACATCCAGGACCGGCCAGCCTTGTTTAGCACCTTTATGCTCCAGCTTTTAGCCGAGGTGTATTCCAAAATGCCGGAAGCGGGAGACTTGCCGGCCCCCAAACTATGTATTTTTATCGATGAAGCCCACCTGGTATTTAAAAATGCCAGCAAGGCCCTGCTGCAAGAAATAGAAACAATTGTCAAGCTGATTCGCTCCAAGGCAGTCGGAATCTTCTTTGTAACCCAAAATCCGACTGACATCCCGGATGCTGTCCTGTCCCAGCTCGGACTCAAGGTGCAGCATGCGCTGCGGGCTTTTACTGCCAAAGACCGCAAGGCAATCAAACAGGCCGCCGAGAACTTCCCGGAAAGCAGCTTTTATGATACCGATGAGCTACTGACCCAAATGGGCATCGGCGAGGCATTGGTCACCGCCCTGTCCATCAAAGGCCGGCCCACACCGCTCGTATGGACCATGCTGCGAGCCCCGGCATCGCGGATGGGTCCCTTGAGCGCCAAAGAGGTCCAGGCCGTTTTGGATGAATCAACCAGACTGGCCTACTACAATGAAAACATCGACCGGCAGAGTGCCTATGAAATACTCTCTAGCAAAGCTGAACAGGTCAGTGCCGAATCAGAGTCCTCAGCCAAAAAGCCGGTCCAACGGCCCAAAAAAGACGATAAATCAACACTGGAAAAAGTGATTGATTCCAAAATTGCCCGCGATGTCGGCCGAACAGTGGCCCGGGAGATCACCCGCGGACTTTTGGGCATCCTCGGAATCAAACGGCGCCGCTAACACAATCCTTGCCCCGGCTAGCCTGGCTGATCACCCGGCGAAACCACTGGATTAGACCAGACAGGCGTGATACCCGCCGGCGGGTTCAGTACAAGAGCAGCCCAAACCCTGTTGGGAAAACCGAAGCCGGCCCATGCTGCTTCACGCTTTTTCTACAGCGATTCCACCACTCGATTCCACGGTCAGCTTGTATTCCTGTTCCGTGGAATACTCACCGGACAATATAAAGCGGCTCAGCAGGTTGCCCACTTCGCGCTGAATGGCACGCTTTAATGGTCGGGCCCCGAAAACTGGATCGTAGCCGATCTCCACCAGCCGCTCCAGGACCTTGCTGTCCGCCTTGAGTTTCAAGCCCTGGGCCCGCGCCCGGATGAGTAACTGCTTGAGTTGAATTTTAACAATAGCGAGCAAGCTTTCCCTGCCGATCGGTTGATAGATAATAACATCATCCAGACGGTTCAGGAACTCCGGCTTAAAGGTACGATGCAACTCAGTTTGCAGGCGGGCCTCTCGCTCCTCGGCAACCAGATCCTCGCTTAAAAGATGCTGACTGCCAATATTCGACGTCATGATGATGATTGAATTTTTAAAATCAACTGTACGGCCTTTACTGTCTGTTAATCGTCCATCGTCAAAAATTTGCAGGAATACATTAAAGACATCCGGATGCGCTTTTTCAATCTCGTCAAACAGAATCACCTGGTAGGGACGCCGGCGTACAGCTTCTGTTAATTGTCCGCCCTCTTCGTGACCCACATAACCGGGGGGCGCCCCGATCAGACGAGCGACGGCGTGTTTTTCCATGTATTCGGACATATCTATGCGCACCATCGCATTCTCGTCATCAAAGAGAAATTCGCTCAGCGAACGAGCCGTTTCCGTCTTGCCCACTCCGGTTGGTCCTAAAAACAGAAAGACCCCCATCGGACGATTGGGATCGGATAGCCCAGAGCGAGACCGCTGGATCGCCTCGCTAACCGTCTGCAGGGCCTGATCTTGTCCGATTACGCGTTCAGCCAGCTTGTCGGCCATTTTGAGCAGCCGCTCTTTTTCCCCTTGCAGCATCCGGCTGACCGGGATCCCGGTCCAGCGACTGACTATCAAGGCAATGTCTTCCTCTGTAATTTCTTCGCGTAAATACTGCTTTTCGGCGTTTGATATCTGTTCTTCTTTTTGTTCGAGTTCTTTCTCCAGCAGGGCCCGGCGGCCGTAGCGGATCTCCGCTACCTTGTTCAAATCACCCGAGCGCTCCAGTTGCTGCTCTTCTGTGCGCAGGCGATCAATCTCTTCGCGCAGGGTTTTCACAGCCTCAACAGCATTGCGTTCCTGATCCCAGATCCCTTTTTTGCGGTCAAAATCTTCCTGGATATCAGCCAACTCACGATTTAAATC
>JAGRNA010000003.1 GCA_020441005.1 Leptospiraceae bacterium | reverse complement strand
CGCGGTTCTGTCAGGTAGCGCATGGTCAGACAGACGCCGTGCGGGGCCGGCGAGGTGTAGACGATCGGAGTCAATTTACTATAATAGATCATATATTTCTGCGATGCGTCCCGGATACGTTCCCGGGCGGACTCGGTCAAGTGCTCGCTGTTTTGATCCACAACGCTCTGTAGCAGCTGCTTGGCCTTCTGCCAGTTGCTCTCAAATGTAATCGTCACCTCCAGTTCACTCCATATATAAACGATGCCGCGGTAGAAATTGGAGATATGCTCCACAAAGACCTGGCCATTCGGGATATGGATGATCCGGCCGGTACTTTGGTCTGCCTTGACCCAGTTGCCAACCTCCAGCACAGTGAACTGAAACAGGCGAATATCAATCACATCGCCGGCATGCTTGCCGATTTCAATGCGGTCCCCCATACTAAAGGGGCGCCGGGTAACAATGAACAAAAATCCGGCCAAATTTTTTAATAAATCGCTGAGGGCGATCGCGATACCGGCAGAGACCAGACCCAGGTAGGTCAAGAGCGTATTGAAGTGTTCGATCCAGATCTGCCCCAGCCAGATCAGCATCAGGACCGCCATGATATGGGCGCTGAAGCGCTTCCAGTTATAGCGGGCGCGAGCATCCACCGTGCGCTGATAAACGATGGAGAGCACTACAGCCCGAATCAGCAGCAGCATACCGATAGCCAGAATGGTGGATACCAGACGCGCAACCCAGACCGGAATATCATCATCCGGACGTAGCAGGTGATAGAGTCTATTCAGGAAATCAAACATCGAGTTCGTAGTACAATGAGCCCCAAAGAGCACGCCCGCACGCCCGTGTCAAATTTGAAAATCTCTTTTAGATTCGATCGGGATTGTGAAACTGGACCTGTGAACGTGCTGCGCATCGCAATCATCGGCGACATCCACAAATCATGGCATGATTTTGATACGCGCTATTTTAATCAGTCGGACTATGACTGGATCCTGTTTACCGGCGATTTACCGGGCCGGACCCATCGCTCCACGGCAGCGGTGGCCAGGCAGATCAGCGCCCTGCAGAAACCCGCCATACTGATCCCCGGAAATCACGATGGCACCAGCATGCGCCAGTTGCTAGCCGAATTGACCAACAATGCCGACATGCGCCTGAAACACGCCCACCGGCAGGGGCCCTTGCGCGACGAGCTGCGGGAAGCCCTGGGTGATATTCTGATGGGCGGTTACTCGCTGCACTGTCTGGCAACTGAAGTGCAGGCAATTGATTTGATCGTGGCGCGACCACACTCGATGGGCGGCACGGTATTCTCGTACGGGCCCTGGCTCGAAAAACAGTTCGGGGTCCGCGATTTTGAAAGCTCGACGGCCAAACTAGTGGAACTGATTGACCAAAGCCATGCCGAGCAGCTTGTTTTTCTGGCTCATAACGGACCGACTGGACTGGGATCCGAGCGCAATTCGATTTGGGGCAAGGATTTTGGTCGCGCACCGGCTGACTTTGGCGACCGGGATTTACGGGATGCCCTGGACTATGCCCGCCAAAAGGGACGTCGGGTGCGGGCTGTTGTAGCCGGACATATGCATCATCATATTAAAACCGCAGGCAGCCGGACATGGCAAATGCGAATGGACGATATTTGCTATATCAACGCAGCCCGGGTGCCGCGTATTTTCAAGCAAAAGGACGACTGGTTTCATCAGCATGTGCGTCTTTGCTTGCATCTGGATACGGACCGCTGCATTGTGCAGAACCTGGCGGTGCAGCGCGACATGCAAAACCTGGTCTGGCAGCTTGACGAAGAGGGCTGGCCGTTGCGCCTGCTCTATGGGGAAAACACTTGAGCGCCGCTGCCTTATACAACGCCTTCAGCGCGGGTTTATGCGCGCTCTTTGCCCTGGGTGAACTGTTTAGCGTTCGTCATGATCGCACCAGCCGGCTTTTAATCTGGATTTTTTTGGACCTCGGAATCATTATCACACACGCCAACCTGGTATTGCTGAATCGGATCTTTGACTACCCCTGGCTATTTCAGATTCAGTTACCGGCTGTGTTCAGCCTGGGACCTCTGCTGTGGCTTTTTTTCTTTCGGACGCTGAATCAAAAAAAGCCGCGCTGGCCTTTGACCTGCCACCTGCTGCCGGCCGCCGCCGCCCTGTTATTTTTAGTCTGGTTTCACAGCCATGACGAATCGACCAAGCGGGAACTGATGGAGCGGATTCTGCAGCAATGGCACAATCCCCAGGGCGGACCTTTCTCGTTCTTGTTTGGGGCCGGCATTCTACACCTTAGCGCTTATATGATTCGCAGTTCCGGGCCGATTCTGCCCTTGCTGGCCTGGCAACATCTACGTTCGCAGGTCACAGTACGCATCATAATTTTTATTATTATCATGTGCCTGTTGATCAACGGGATCGGCCTGATCAGTATTAGTCTGCGTTGGCTGCCCGGTCTGCATGCGTCGTTGCTTTTAATCAGCAGCATGCCGCCGATCATTTATCTGATTCGTTTGCATTATCCGCAGTACTTTCGCGATCTGCAGCAGATTGTGTCTCAGGCCAAATACCAGCGTAGTCGCCTGGCGCAACTGGATACAGCCAGCCTGCAAAGGCGCCTGCACCAGTTGATGGAAAGCGAACGATTGTACCTCGATGAAGACCTGAATTTAGCCGATCTGGCCGCCGCGCTGGATATCGACAGTCATCAACTGTCCGAGCTATTGAATAATGATATGGGACTTGGTTTTCATCAGTACGTTAATCAGCTGCGTATTCAGGCTGCCTGCCAGCTTTTGGTGGAGGAACCCGGGCGCACGGTACTGTCCGTCCTGTACGCCAGCGGGTTTAATTCCAAATCGGCTTTCAACACAGCCTTTCGCAAGAGTACCGGTATGACCCCGCAACAGTATCGTCGCTCGCAGGGTGCGGATGTATCCATGCGCACCCGAAACCAGGTATCGCTGGATACAATCGGTCGCCAGGAGGCCGCTCGGGGTTTAGAATAGGGACATTAGAGGTAAAAGTTGTCTGCTAAAGAATGCAGGAATCAATTTTGCCAATCAGGAGTATTACCATGATTCAAGCGATCTGCACAAACAGTGTTTTTGATCTGGCCTGCGCCAGCGCCGTACTACAGCGCATGCTGCTTATGAACACCCTGCGCTATTATCCACTCGCTCTTTTGCTATTGGGCGTTTTTTGGTTCTGGAAAAGGGACAGTTTCCAGGCACGTCGCATCCAGCCGGCTTTTCCAAAATCCCGGCGCCTGTATTACGAGTTCGGCTGGTCTTTCAGCACCTTGCTCGTCTTTGTACTCGTCGGCATGCTTTCTATGTATTTATATACCCTGGGTTATAGCGGTTTGTACTTTCAAATAGATGCCTACGGTTGGTGGTATTTGCCGGTATCCTTTGTTCTGCTGGTCATCTGGCATGAGACCTGGTTTTACTGGATGCATCGCATCGTGCATCATCCACGACTCTTCAAATGGGTGCACCTGACGCACCATAAATCAGTCAACCCATCGCCCCTGGCAGCTTACAGTTTTCATCCTCTGGAAGCCGTATTGGAAGCCGCTTATCTGTTGCTGTTTGTGATTTTTGTGCCTGTGCACCCCCTTGTCGTTTTGTTGCAAACGCTGTATGCTATGATCCTGAACATCTGGGCGCATACGGGCTACGAGTTCTTTCCGGCCGGCTGGACCAGTGGCCGCTTCACCAAATGGCTAAACACCGCCACGCATCACAACATGCACCACTCGCATGTGAACTGCAACTACGGCTTGTATTTCAACTTCTGGGACCGTGTGATGGGCACGAATCATAGCCGCTATACTGAATACTTTGAAATGATCGTAGGCCGCGGCCAGACCACCAGAACGGATGCCGCCAAAGTCAAGGGGACGAGGAAAACCGAAGCTCTGGTCGGTCCTTGAGTACTGCCGGTTCGATAAGCAGCTGTTCCGCGTCCGCTAGCCAAAAACATGGCGGACGCGAATTGTCCTGCGCGGGTGTACAGTCCTTTTACCGCACCGAAAAATCAGTAAAATTCTTTATGGTACCCACTTGGCTCTGTACAGCGCTGACCCGGGCCATTGGCGGACCGGCGTGGCACCATGTTAGCAATTCTTGCAATTGAAGCGCTTCGCCCTCCGCTTCGATGTACACATCCCCGTTGGGCAGATTACGGACATAGCCCGTCAAAGCCAGGCTCCGGGCTTTTTGGAGCGTGCTTTGGCGAAAATACACTCCCTGCACGCGGCCACAGACAGTGATTGACCAATGCTCGCTCATAAAGGCATGCTAGGACGTCTGATGTGATCAGCAACCCTTTCGCAGTCCCGAGCGACACAGTTTGCCAGCCGAATAATGATTGGCCAAACCATCAATCCTGCATTCTCTGGCCAGATGCAGGTGCGCGTAATCGGCAGTCGATCGGCGATTGAATTGCAACAGCAGCTTGAGGCAAATACAGGCCCCTCTTTTCAACCCACCCTGGCGATCAGTTTTTGTAACGACTCGCTTTTGAATGCCGGGATTCCGAGCCTCTATAAAGAGGCCGGTCTGCAGGTCTTTGGATCGTCTAGCCGCGAGGAAATCGCCGTCGGTCGGATCCAGCGCAACTCGGTGTGCAGCATGTTACTGGATCCGGATCCGGATTTTTTTTGCCTCTCGGCTTTTTTATTGGGCGAAAAAACGTCGCTGCAACTCGGGCAATCAGTCGGTCGTTGGGCCCGGGATTGCTTTGAAAAACCGGCATTGTTGATGCTGGTTGGCGGAGCCGGCTTTACGGTGCATACCGAACAACTGATTCAGGGAATACTGAACCAGGCACCGGATACGCCGCTTTTTGGCGGTCTCGCCAGTATGCGTCAGTTTTCCGGTGAAGCCTTCGTGTACGATAACCAGGCGGTGATCCGTGATGGCATTGTTGCGCTCGCCCTGGATCGCAATCACCTGGATCTCAGCGGGATTGCCATTTCCGGATGGATGGAAATCGGCACACCGAAGCGCATTACTCGCTCGCAGGGCAATGTGGTCTTTGAAATCGATCATCAACCGGCAACCCGCATCTATGAAAAGTATTTTCAGACGAACCCGGAGCAGGAGGCCAATGAAATCTTTGCTTTGATGGAGTATCCTCTGCAAGTTACTCGCCAGGATCAAAGTAAAGTGATGCGTGTGCCCATTGACCTGAATCAGGAACAAGGCTCGGTCAGTTTCGCCGGTGCGATGCCCGAATCGTCCCTGGTCCGCTTTTGTTCGCCGAATATTGTGGAAACGATTCGACATACCGTGCAGGAAATTGATCGATTCAGGAATCGCGCTAATCAAAACAGCGATGCGATTCTGCTTTTTGACTGCGCCATTCGATCCAATTCTTTCGGTACGTACATGCAGCGTGAAGTGGATTTGATTCACCGTATCTGGCAGCGTCCCATGATCGGCTTCAGTTCCTGGGGCGAGGTGGGAGCGCGGCACGGGGAAAGCTGTGATTTGCACAATACCACTTTGTCGCTGGTTGTACTGCGCGATGTAAATAGCGTCCCGGGCGAGTTGGAGCCCGGGCAGCGGCTGGATAGCGATACAGTCGACCAATTGCTGGAACCGTCGCCAGAACAGAAGGACCTGGCGGCTTTGCGCGAAGAAGTGACCGATCTACGCAAACAAAAAGTAATGCTTTCCAACTTTTTGGCATTGCACTCGGAAGATCTGGACCGAGCCAATCGGGAATTGGCAGTGGAACAGGCCCGATCCGAGAACCTGCTTTTAAACGTGCTGCCCTCGCCGGTGGCCGCTCGCCTGAAAGCGGGCGAAAAGACGATTGCCGATCACTATGACAGCGTCAGCATTTTATTTGCCGATCTTGTCGGCTTTACCAGTCTCTCCGCCCAAAAAAATGCGCGCGATGTTGTGAAACTGCTCAATCGCTTGTTTATCAATTTCGATTCCCTGGCCATAAAGTACGGTACAGAGAAAATCAAGACGATTGGCGACGCTTATATGGCGGTTAGTGGATTGCCAAAAAAAAGAGCCGACCATGCTTGGCGCTGTGTGCGGCTGGCACAGGCGATGCTGCGTATTATGCGGCAATACAACGACCGCTACGGCACACAGCTCGATTTGCGCATTGGCATAAACAGTGGCAGCGTGGTTGCCGGCGTGATCGGTAGTAATAAATTCAGTTATGATCTTTGGGGCGATACAGTCAATGTGGCCAGCCGGATGGAGTCTCACGGTCTGCCTGGTCGCATTCATCTGGCGGATAGCACCAAAATACTGTGCGAGGGGCAGTTCCGTTTTGAAAGCCGGGGCGAGATTGCAATCAAGGGCAAAGGTAGCATGCAGACCTGGTTGGTGGTTCAGGATTTATAGATTGTCCCGCCACTCGGACAGGTAATGCGCAACCCGATAGTCCATCCAGCGGCGGTCCTCGAATAGGGGATGACGCCGGGCAATCCAGCCCACATGACCGCCAAAGTGCGTCAACTCCGGCGTGATCCAGGGCACGCTGGCAAAATCACACTCATGCCAGCCGGACATGTGAATCAAGGGATCGTCTTCGGCGTGCAGAATCAAACCTGGCACATCAATATACGGCACGTACGGCCGGGATCCGCATTGGCGGTAATATTGAATGGCGCCATCGAAGCCGGCATGCGGGGCGGTAAACTGATGGTCAAAATCGAAGAAAGTCTTTACAAATTTGAGCCGGGCAGCCACTTCCCGGGGATCGCGGGCTACCCGAAAAAGTCCGGCGCGCGCCCGTTCCATAATGGACTTTAGAAACATATTGCGATAAAGCCGGCAGTTCGGCCCGTCCAGAATCTCACAGCTGCGCTCCAGTTCCAACGGGGGGCTAATGGCGATAAAAGCGTCTGCTAACCGGCGGTTCTTTTGCTTGAGCCCCTTGATGGGTTGACCGCCCATCGCCTCGATTTGCCGGCGCCGTTCCCAATGATCCTCACCCAGCACCTTCAGAGTCAGATTGGCGCCTAGTGATATGCCTACCAGGGCCACATGATCGGCCAGGTAACGGCGGGTATAACGCAGTACGGTTGCCAGGTCGATCGTCAGTCCGCTGTAGTACGCATTCCGCGCGATACCGCGGCCCTGGCCGCAAGTGCGTTGGTCCACGCGGACGACATTAAAGCCGGCGCGCAACAGTCGGTCTGCCAGTTTAACGATATAAATAGAAGATGCATCCCCTTCCAGGCCATGCACCAGTACGACAGCCGGCTTGGTATGCCCGTGATCCTCGATAAAGCGATGGATGTGAATCAGAATCGAATCGCCGGTCTGGTCGTCTGTTGGCAGGACGGCCCGTTCATTTAAAAGACCCAGCTTGCGCGGCATATACCCGGGCCATTTCGAAAGTAACTGCGCTGAAATGGTCTGAAAGTGCTGGCCGCGGCCGTAGATGGTTGGCTGAAAGGGTATCAGGCCCACGATACTTTCAATCCACTGAGCGACCCGACGGTCCTGGGCGCCTGCGGGTTAGTGGTTTCCTTTATCCAAAAAAGGCTTCAGCAGTTCGATGGGGATGGGGAAGATGGTGGTAGAATTCTTGTCGGCCGCGATTTCGGTCAGGGTCTGCAGAAAGCGCAACTGAATCGCCACGGGATGCTCGCCGATCACCCGGGCCGCTTCACCCAGCTTGGCCGAGGCCTGGTATTCCCCTTCCGCTGCGATCACCTTGGCGCGCCGCTCCCGTTCCGCCTCGGCCTGCCGCGCCATGGCGCGTTGCATTTCGCCCGGTAAATCAATGTGCTTGACTTCTACCAGGCGCACCTTGACGCCCCAGGCGTCGGATTGCTTGTCGATGACCTGTTGCAGGCGCTCGTTAATCATCTCGCGCTCGCTCAGGATTTCATCCAGCTCGGATTCTCCCATAATGGATCGCAGGGTCGTCTGGGACAGTTGCGAAGTGGCCTCGAAATAATTCTCGACTTCGATCACCGCCTTGGCGCAATCCATGACCCGAAAATAGAGCACCGCGTTAACCTTGATGGAAACGTTGTCCTTGGTGATCACATCCTGGGAAGGCACATCCATAACAACGGTGCGCAAACTGACCCGGACGGCCTTGTCCATAATGGGGATCAGCAGGATAATTCCCGGTCCCTTCACACTTAAATAGCGGCCCAGGCGGAACACTACCAGGCGCTCATATTCGCGCACAATCTTGATGGATGAGGCCAAAAAGGCAATGATTACAAAGGCAAGAATAATATACGCGACAGGCATGACAGACTCCTCTTGATTCGTGTATGGGATAGCAAAGCGATCCCAGGACGAGTGGCAATCGAATTTTTTCAAAAGTGCGGGAGAGGCTGCTGTATGGCGGCAGTCCGCTCAAAGCAAATCAATCCCCAGAGGTCGGATCAGGCGCGCCCAACCCAGAAAGCACAGAATCGTAATAGCGATCGACGCCACCAGAGTCAGCCAAAAACCCAGTCGGGGATACAAATAGGGAAAGAGCAAAAACATGGGCAAAGTGGGCACCACATACCAAAATGTATACCAGGCGTGGTTCACAATTTTTTGATCCGCTTGCTGCTCAAAATGCAGCCAAAACAGGGTCAGCAGGGTTACCAGGGGCAGGGATGCAATTAGCGCACCTAGCTTGTCGCTGCGCCGGGCAATTTCAGAAATCAGGACTACTAGCGCCGCTGTTACGAAGTATTTGACTAGCAACCAGATCATGGCAACGCTCCACCGTAGTTGTGGATGTCAGCAATGCATTGGGTCGCTACTTGTCCACCAGATGCCGGTGCTTACGTAGCGTCTTGAAATCGGACCTCGACCGAATGGCCGTGCTCCTGATCAAAACCCTCGTAGGCGCTCATCAATGCAATGCCTTTGCGGCTGGCAGCCAGGCTTTCCCTGGTCGCATACTGCCAGCTCATACGCTTGAGAAAACTGTCCACTCCCAGCCCGGCATAAAAGCGAGCGGTCCCGCCGGTGGGCAAAACATGGTTCGTACCGCTATAGTAATCGCCCAGGGCAACCGGTGCATAGTGCCCCAAAAAAACACTGCCGGCGTGCCGGATTTGCTGAAAATCGCCTTCCGGGTCGCGGGTACAAATCTCCAGGTGCTCGGCAGCATACTCATTGGCAAAGTCCAGCGCCTCCTGCTTGCTTTCGAAAACAATCGCGCAAGAATGTTCCTGGATACTGGTCCGCTTCCACTCGGCGCGGGCCGGGCGCTCGGCCAGACCGCGATCCAGGGCCTGATTTACTGCCTGGGCAAATTCCAGATCCAGACAGGCTAAAATGGCCGGACTATCGGCGCCATGCTCGGCTTGCGAAAGCATATCGGCCGCGACCCATTCCGGGTTGGCGCTGTCATCGGCCACCACCAGCACCTCCGATGGACCGGCCGGGGAATCAATCCGCAGCAATCCCTGACCAGCCAGTTGTTGCTTGGCTTCGGTCACAAAGCGATTACCCGGCCCGATTACCAGGTCCGGACGCCGGCCGCCCAGACCGAAAGCAGCCGCCGCAATGCCCTGCGCGCCGCCGGACTTAATCACCGTTTCGCAGCCTGCCAGGCGCGCGCAGTACAGCACCGCCGGATCGACGCTGCCATTGGCGGTCGGAGGTGTGACCAGCATACAGTCGCGCACTCCGGCAACATTGGCCGGGATCAAACCCATCAAAACCGAGGAGGGATAACGGGCCTTGCCGCCGGGCACATACACAGCCGCGCAGTCCACCGCCTGGTAACGAAACCCCAGTCGTGTTCCGCCCAGCGTCAGCTCGGCATCTTTCAGTCCCGCGCGTTGCAGTTCATGAAAGGCGCGTATATTGGCGGCAGCAGCGTTAAAAGCGGCGCGCAGATCGGCGGGCAAAGCCGCCTCGGCCTGATCGAACTCGGACCTGCTACTGAGCAGCTCTGTCACTTCGACGCCGTCAAATTGGCGGGTGAAATTCAGAACGGCCTGTGCGCCTGTATCCCGGACAGCAGCCAGAATAGAGGCCACTGTATCATGGACACTTGTGTCCTGAATGGATTCACGGCGCACAATTTGCTCGCGCAGTCGGGCGCTTAGCTCGGCGGCCTTGTAGATGCTCAGTATGGATCGGCTCATGCGGCAAATACCAAAGTGTGATTGAATTCATGTCGGTCATTCAAAAAACATGGACTTCCCCGGTGCCCGTTTTAGAATTGACCCGGCCTTAGGGCGCTCAGGCAATGTTGCTACAGAGTATAAAACGATATCTGAGTCAATTATTCAGTAACAAGGCGACGACGCCTTTGTCCGCCGATGACTGGAGCAGCTTTCACAAGGAACTCACATATCATAACCAACACCGCTTTCGATTGCTGGCCGGGTTTGTAATCGGTATCTTTCTGTTGTTGTTGGGTGTGGACGCGCGTTATTATCTGCTCGGACTCTGGGGTAGCGTGCCTGCTCATGGCTACCGCGTCCTGTTGTATTTGCATTGCTTCATCTCCCTGTTTATGATGCTCAATGTCGGGCTGGCGCTTCTGATCCGACCCAAAAATCAGCGAGCCATAAACTGGCGTCACCGCTGGCATACCCGCTTTTTTCTATTCATCGGACTATGGACCTTAAGCGCGATCAGCTATGCAGACTTGCTCATCAGCGGTTCGATTGCCGCGTGGCTGGGTGCATTGTTTGCTTTTGCCGCCATTTTCTTCCTGAAACTCGGCGAAAGCATCGCCCTGTTTGGCAGCAGCCTTGCGCTTGTAGTGGCTCTGATTCAGCTGGCCGCGTACTACACGGGCCGCTCTTTTCATATACAATTGATTAATGTGGTTAATTTCGGCTTGATCGCCTTTATCATGTCGCGAATCATTTACCGCTATCAACTAAAGGATTTTAGTAACCGCAATCTCATCCGGGCGCAAAGCGCCCGGCTCGAACAGCTGGCCCTGCACGACCATCTCACCGGCCTGCCCAACCGGCGTTACATGCTAAAGAGCCTGAATACCGAAATGGAGCGCGCCAGGCGTTACCAACAAAATTTTGCGATCGCCTTGATGGACATTGATCACTTTAAGCAGGTGAACGATGTGTATGGACACAGCCAGGGCGATCAGGTATTGATGAAAATGGCAGATATTATCAGCCGCAATATCCGTACCTCCGACATGGCAGCCCGCTGGGGCGGTGAGGAGTTTCTTTTTTTAGCCCCGCACGCCAGCCTGTCTGAAATGAGACAGTTCATGGAAAAGATTCGTCAACTGATCGCAAATCAGGATTTTGGTCGCGTGCCAACGGTCACAGCCAGCTTTGGTATCGCGCAGTACCAATCGCAGCTGAACCTGGAAAGCCTGATCCAGGAGGCCGATAAGGCCCTGTACAAGGCCAAGCAGTCGGGCCGCAATCAGGTCCAGGCCGCGGACGGCAGCCCTACCGAGCGCGATTCGCAGCCAACCTAGCGGTATTTGGCGATTTGCTCGGCGAGCCGTTCTTGCAAGGCTTGAAAAGCCCTGGCCACGGTACCATCTGGTTCGGCTAGCACAATCGGCTGCCCCTCTTCGCCGGATTCCATAATTTGTTGTTGAATCGGCAGGGAAGCCAGCAAAGGCACCCCATATCGCGCGGCCATGGAGTCGCCGCCGTTGTGTGAAAAGATATGGCTGACATGCTTGCAATTGGGGCACTCAAAAGAAGCCATGTTCTCAATAATGCCCAGAATCGGTACCTTGATTTCCATGAACATGGTAATCGCCCGGGTGGCGTCCTGCAGGGCCACGTTTTGGGGAGTCGTCACGATGACGGCACCGTCCACTTCAATGATTTGTCCCAGGCTCAGCTGCACATCGCCCGTGCCTGGGGGTAAATCGATAATCAGGTAATCCAGCTCGCCCCAGCTGACCTGAAACAGAAACTGCTCCACCGCCTTGCCGAGCATCGGTCCTCGCCAGACGACGGCTTGTTCCTGGCTGAGCATAAAGGAGAATGAAATCAATTTTACACCGTGCGCTGTAAAGGGCTGAATGGTGTTGGCTCCATCGCCGCGCAATTCCTGCTTGCCGATCAATCCAAACATGCGCCCCATGGAGGGGCCGTAAATGTCGGCATCGATCAGACCGACCTTGTGTCCCGACTGCGCGAGGCTGATGGCCAGGTTCGCGGCGACTGTTGACTTGCCCACGCCGCCCTTACCCGATCCGACGGCAATGATGTTCTTGACGCCCCGAATACGGTTGCCGGTCTCTTCTTCCGCGGCCTTCATCGCCGGGTCGACCTCAAAGCGTATCTTGAATTTGGCCGGCAAGTCCAGCGCAGCGAGTTGCTTGCGCACTGCCGCTTCCAGTTCGATTTGTTCTTTGCGATTTTCAGAGGGATTGCGCAGCACCAGCCTTAGTTTCTCGCCTTCTTCTTCCAGGCGCACAAAGGCGTTGATTTCGGCCAGATTCTGCCGCAAGGAGGGGTGGATGATTCCGGTCAGGATTTTCTTGATTTCAGCTTCGATTGTTTGCAGATTCATAGGTGTGGAATTGACGAGCACTCAAATCGGCCGTGATTCAATACACGGCCCTGATGCTAATAAAATCAAGGACATCAGGGTGACCACTTGCTTTTCCGGCCAGGCCGGGTTTTCTGCCGGAACAAATCCCGATCGTCCTCCGTTGGGTCCCGCCAAAACCGCGATTTCTCTTGCAAAAAATCAATGACCGACTTCCAATCGATTTATGGCCCGCGCCGGTGCAATAGTCACACAAATTCAGGCGGAACTCCAGGCAGCCGCTGATCCGCAAATCGCCGCTCACTCGGCCGGCTTTTTCCAGGCAGTCCCGGGCGGTTATGGTGCCAGAGATCAGTTTTTGGGCATCCGGGTGCCGCTTGTGCGGCGGGTGATTGGGCCACACAAAAAAACAGCCCAGGTGACAGACGCGACGCATCTCTTGCACTCTGCCTGGCACGAGGAACGCATGGCCGGCGTACTCTTGCTGGTTGCCTTGTTCGAACGCCGGCAACCGGATTGCAAAGGCGCTGTTTTCGAGGCGTATATCAAATATCACCAACAGATCAACAACTGGGATTTGATTGATGTCAGCGCCCCGAAAATTGTGGGGCCCTGGCTTTTCAGGCGTGATCGCGACCTGCTGTATCAGTGGATTGATTCGGCTAGTGTGTGGCAGCGCCGGATTGCAATTCTGGCGGCTTTTTACTTTGTGCACCAGCATGAGTATCAGGATATGCTTGCGCTTTGCGAAAATCGGCTGGCTGATCGTCATGATTTGATTCACAAGGCGACCGGCTGGATGCTGCGCGAGATTGGCAAGCGCGACCAGGCGCAACTGGAGTATTTTTTAAAGCAGCATGCCGCCCGCATGCCGCGTACGATGCTGCGCTACGCGATTGAAAAGCTGCCGTCCAAAGAGCGCCAGGTTTGGCTGCAGACTCCCAGGCAACCTTGAATCGCTGCGGAGCCTGGCGGCAGGCCTGATACACCTTTGATTGCCGCAACGTACCAGTGCCCGGCGAGTTTTTTAAATAGTGTTTTTTTTATAAGAGGGTATAAAAAAAAACCGGTTTGCATTCGTCTAATTGACGTTAGGCGACCAAATGGCTTACTTGGCCGAAGGTTGGACAGCTGGTAATCGGATGAGCACAGACCCACAGGCGCACAAGCACAGTACCGATCCAGACTCTATTGCCCGGCAGTTTCAGTTCCTGGACACTCTCCGCTGCGGTTTTCAGATCATCGGCCCGGATTGGCGTTATGTATATTTGAACCAGATGGCTGCCGAACAAAGCCGCCACTCCTCTGCCTCCGATTTGATCGGCCGCAGCATTCTCGAGGTATTTCCCGAGATTCAGGGCAGTCCGGTTTATCAAGCCATGCAGGCTGTCATGGACAGCGGTGAGCCGCAAAGATTGTCCTACAGATCGCGCTACAAGGGCGACCAGGATCGCTTCCTGGAGCTGGAGATTCTGCGTATGGAGCACGGCATCCTGGTTCATTCCATCGATCGCAATGATTATATTCAGATCGAATCGGCTCGCGAGTTGAGCGAGGAGCGTCATCGCCTGTTTTTTGAAAACTCGTCCATCGGGATCCTGCACTACGACGCCGAGGGCAACATCACCGACGTGAATGCCGCCATCATCGCCATCTTTGGCTCCAGTCGGGAATCCCTGTTAGGTTTGAATATTCATTCCTTGCCGGATAAAAAGTTTGCCGCTGAAGTCATTAAATCCCTGCAGGGCATTCCGGGCTACTATTGCGACGAATACACCTCCTATACCGGCCAGCATACGGCCTTTATCGAAGCCCACTGGTTGCCCTTGCTCAAGGATGGCCAATTTGTGTCTGGTGTCGGTATTGTACAGGATATCACCACCGAGCGGCTGCACCAACGCGCTCGTCAGGCCCAGTTTGATATTGCCAATTATGCCAATCAGCACACTCTCAATGCGACCCTGATCAAGGCCCTGGATTTGGCTGAGGAATTAACCCGGAGCACAATCGGCTTTTTTCACTTCCTGGAGGACGATCAGGAAACCCTGTCCCTGCAGGCCTGGTCCACCAATACGACCGCCACCATGTGCACTGCGGACGGGTCCGATTCGCACTATCCGGTTTCCCGGGCCGGTGTCTGGGTCGATTGCATTCACCAGCGTAAGGCCGTGATCCACAACGATTACCAAAGCCTGCCGCACAAGAAGGGATTGCCCGAGGGACACGCACCCATTATCCGCGAACTGGTCGTGCCCATCTTTCGACAAGATAAAATCGTGGCGATTCTGGGTGTAGGCAACAAGCCGGACTACTACGACGAAAAGGACGTCAAGATCCTGGAAGATTTGGCCAACATGGCCTGGGAATCGATTGCGCGTCGCCGTGCTGAGGCTGAAAAAATGGCCATTGCCACCATGGTGGAGCAATCAACAGCCGCCGTGATCCGCATGGACATGCACGGCACAATCACATATACCAATCCTTACACTTTGCAGCTGTTCGGCTGCGAAGCTCGCGATGTGCTGTTTCGCGATTACGGATCTCTGCTCGAGCCGGCTCATCGGGCGGAAAACCGCTCCCAGATCCAGTCCGTGATGGACAGCGGCAAGGATCACAACTGCCAAATGCTGCACCGTAAATTCGATGGCAGCAGTTTTCGGGGCCAGGTCCGTTTAATGCCCTTACTTGATTCCGATCGCAGCGTCTACGGCTACACCTGTGTACTGATTGATACCAGTCGGGAAATGGAGTACCAGGCCGAGCTGGAAATGGCGCGCAGCAAGGCTGAATCCGCCAACAAGGCCAAGACTGAATTTCTGGCCCAGATGAGTCATGAAATTCGGACCCCCATGAATGCGATCCTGGGGATGACGGACCTGGCGCTGCAAAGTACGAGCGCGGATCAGATTCGCGAATACCTGGGGATCGTGCGCGAGTCGGGCGAACACCTGATGCAGTTAATCAGCGACATCCTGGACATCTCCAAGATCGAGCGCGGACAGATGATGCTCGATTCGCGCAAATTTAATCTGGCCCGTTTGCTGGAACACATTAGCCGCTTGTATTCCTATACGGCGGAGCGTAAGGGCCTGGTATTCCAGAGCAGCATCACGCCCGAGGCGTCCAATATTTTCAAGGGCGATGAAATGCGTCTGCGCCAGATTCTGATCAATCTGCTCGGCAATGCGATCAAGTTCACCGACACCGGAGTGGTGCGTTTGATAGTCAGCCGGGATGCGCAGGCCTGTCGGACTCCGGATCGTGTTCCTTTTTTGTTTGAGGTCCATGACACTGGTTGCGGCATTCCGGACGATCAACAGTCCCTGATCTTTCAAAAATTTCAGCAGGGAGACAACACCAGCGGCGATCGCAACAGCGGTAGCGGCCTGGGCCTTTCCATCGTTAAGGAAATTGTCACTCTCATGGAGGGCCAAATCAAACTGGAAAGCGAGCCTGGTCAGGGTAGCCGTTTCGAAGTGCGCCTGTGCCTGGAACGCTATGATCTTTCCCTGGAGGAGGGAACCTCCGATTCAGATCCGGCCCAGCTGGAGCACCTGGCCGCTTTTGACCAAAGGCTGAAGATTTTGATCGTGGAAGACAATCCCATTAACCTGCAAATCGCGAGCAAGGTGCTCGAAAAACACGGTCACGACATCGCCTCTGCTATGAATGGCGAGGAAGCCCTGCAGGCCTTGCGTCAATCAGTATATGATTTGGTCATCATGGATATTGAAATGCCGGTCATGAACGGCCTGGCCGCAACCCGCCATATCCGCGCCGGCGACGCGGGCGAACGCAATCGCTTGATCCCCATCATCGCCATGACTGCCCACGCTGTAATCGACATACAGCGCGAGGCGATTCAAGCCGGCATGAATGATTATATTACCAAACCGATTCAGATCAGCAGTTTTCACGAATCCATTATGCATACCCTGCACCTGATTCGCAACACCGCATCCTGATCCGCTGGACAATTGATCAAAGCTGTGAAACCGGATTTTCAATCTCCGGCATCCTGTAATCTGATTGTAATCTAGCCGACCCTGTTTCAGTATGGACGCATTATGATTGGCCGGATTGTGTTACCCGTAATACTTGCCAGCCTGACCTGGGGATTCTGGATCAGTCCCACCTTCAAGGAAATTGCCGCCGGAGTCGCGATCTTTTTGTTCGGCATGCTGGCCCTGGAGCAGGGTTTTCAGGCCTTCACCGGTGGCCTTTTGGAGAAGCTGCTGGCCCGCACCACTGATCGCACCTGGAAAAGCATCAGCTTTGGCATCGTGAGTACCTCGATTATGCAATCCAGTTCCCTGGTTTCGATCATCACGATCTCCTTTCTGAGCGCCGGGCTGATTAGCCTGCAGGCCGGATTGGGGATCATCTTTGGTGCTAATATCGGCACTACCACCGGCGCCTGGTTGGTAGCCGCGCTGGGCGTCAAAATCAAGATTTCAGCCTACGCGCTGCCCATGCTGGTTTTCGGGATTGTCCTGATTTTTCAGAAATTGAAATGGCTGAAGGGCATCGGCTATGTGCTGGCGGGCCTGGGTTTCCTGTTTTTGGGCATTCACTACATGAAAGAAGGATTCGCCGCGTTCAAGGACACCATTGCCCTCAGTCAGTATCATGTGCCGGGTCTGCGCGGATTGATCATCTATACCCTGATTGGAATTATTGCCACCGTGATCATGCAATCCAGTCACGCCACTCTGGTCCTCATTATTACGGGACTGGCAGCCAAACAATTCAACTACGAAAACGCCATTGCGCTGGCGATCGGAGCCAACATCGGCACCACTGTCACAGCCATCATCGGATCGCTCGGTTCCAACATTGCCGGCAAGCGCCTCGCGGCTGGCCATCTGATATTCAATGTCATTACCGGCCTGGTAGCGCTAATTTTTATATATCAACTGATCTGGCTGGTGGATCTCATTAGTCGGACGATCGGGATTCCCGGCCAGGATTACGCGCAGCAACTGGCCGTCTTTCATACCCTGTTCAATGTGCTCGGAGTCGCCATGCTTTTGCCATTCATGGGAGTTTTGGAAAAACAGCTAGTCCGACGTTTGCCCGACAGAAACCAAAAAAGACTGACTATTTCAGTACCGCACTTTCTGAATGAGGCCGCTCTGCCCTATCCGGAGGCGGCCCTGAAAGTTATCCACCAGGAATGTCTGCATTTACTTGAGAATTGTCTGGGTATCATGGCCCGCGTGGCGCATCTGCGTTTGCGAGACATTCAAAGCGATCAGGACCTGGAGGAACTGCTGCATTACGTGCCGCCCCAAAAAAGGGACCTGCACTACAAGGACCTGCAAGAGTTGTATCGCATGCGCGTGAAAGGGCTCTATAATGCGATCATCGAGTTCTCCCTGCGAGCCCAGGAAAACATGCCGCCATCGCATATCCATCTGATTCACGCCTTGAAATCGGCCTGCAAGGATATGGTCAACGCCCTCAAAAGCAGCATGCAGATTGCGGGCAACATTCAGCTCTATATGCAGCATGAAAATCGGCATATCCGGCTGGAGTATCAGCAGATCCGGCTGCGCATAGCGCATTGGCTGCGTCTGTTTTACGAGCTGGAAAAGCTGGACTCCAGTACGGACCTGATCCTGTACATCGACAAAATGCAATATATACGCAGACAGTCGGATGTACTAAAAAACAATACCCTTGACTCTCTGATCCGCGACCATTTGATTAATATAGAAATGGCTACCTCGCTCTTAAACGACACAACCTGGATGCACAGCATTGGCAAGGATCTGATCAAGGTGGCCAGCTGGCTCTACATCCATACCAGCGCCGAATTCCAAAACTTGCCGGAAGACTTCATGGATCCCGCTCAGGATCACTCCCACGATCTGCCGGCGGCCTGAACGGGAGCAAAAGCCGATGAAATTCAAAAAGAAAATCAAGAAGCTGATCCAAAAGGTGCGACCCATGGTGGACGCAAGCTACCACAAGGATTTAAAAGAAAGCAAGCAGCTCAAAGAGCTATTGTCGCAGATTAAAAAGAAGCGCCAGCAGTTGCGGGCTCAGTTGAAGTCCAGGCAGATCACAGACAAGGAACGGGCGGAATGGGCGGCCGAGTTGGCTATTCTGGACAAGCAGCGCAAGAAGGGCAAGCAGCTGTTCAAAAAAGCCCGTCAAAAATTGGTCTAATCAGTCCGCCGAGGCTGATTTTTATCAGCGATTTTAGCGTATGAAATCATATTTGCAGGCATAGTGCAACGCAAACAGTTCTTGACGCGGTCGCCTGGAAGCGGCATAAGGAACTATGAGCAATAATGAAGAACGTATCATCTGGACCGAAATTGACGAGGCCCCGGCCCTGGCGACCTGGTCCCTTTTGCCGGTTGTGCAGGCCTTCGCTAAAAGCGGCGGCATCCAGATCGAAACCTGGGATATTTCCCTGTCTGGCCGTATTCTGGCCAATTTTCCCAACGCCCTCCAGGCAGAACAGCGCATCCCGGACTACCTGGCCCAATTAGGCGAACTGGCTCAGACTCCGGCGGCAAATATCATCAAACTACCCAACATCAGCGCCTCCGTGCCACAGCTCAAGGCAGCCATTCAGGAACTGCAAGAGAAGGGCTTTGCCGTCCCGAACTATCCCGATGAACCGGCCAATGATCAGGAAAAGGAAGTCAAGGCCCGCTACGCCAAAGTGCTGGGCAGCGCGGTTAATCCGGTACTGCGCGAGGGCAATTCGGATCGACGGGCAGCCGCATCGGTAAAGAATCATGCCCGCCAGAATCCGCACCGCATGATGAAAGATTGGCCCACTGATTCCCGCGCTCAAGTCGCCAGCATGACAGCCAATGATTTCTACGGCACCGAAAAGTCCGTTCGTATTCCAGCCGATACCCGTTACACGATCGAGTTTGAATCGGCGGGCGGTCAAAAAACGGAACTCAAAGCGGCAGCGCCCCTGGAAGCCGGCGAAGTCATTG
>JAGRNA010000267.1 GCA_020441005.1 Leptospiraceae bacterium | reverse complement strand
GCGAGTATTGCCCGCTCAAACGCACCTCAAAATCAGTAAAGCCATTTTCTCGGAAAATCGACTTCACAATATCCAGCGTCTTCTGATTTTGATAAATGCGACAGTCCGTTGTTCGGCTGAGAAACCAGAGCCAGGGCCGCAAGCTTGCTCGATACACGGCATAGCGACCTCGGTTTTGCACCTGGCGAAACTGACTAACCCAGCCATGAAAATATCGCTGACGCTCATCAGGCAGTTTCATCCAGACCATCATGGGTCTTCCCAACACATCAGTAAATTTTATATTGTTGTTTTCGCTGAATAGCTCAAGATTGAATTCAAAAGAATGACTCAGTTGTTCATGTATCTCCGCACGCCGCAACAGCAGAGCATCTTTTCCAAGACTACTGACGACTCCCATCACCCGATGCTTTTGCGTGGCAACCATGCAATAAGTTCCCAAAGTAGTATGATTGGTGAGGCAATCTCGGTATTTTGACCAGACGCCCGCTACATCTGATCAGTTAAGATCAGGACAGGCGCGTTTTCAAGAGGATCTAGAAATTCTTACCGGTTATGGAACACTTTTTTTAAACAAGCGACAACATAGACCGGTCAGGGCAAAGCATTACCTCCTCTCTCTCATGTTTCACTTCTGCAACACATACCTTCCCGGCGCATCATCAATCGGATAAAAACCCTTCTTGGGCATCCCCATCGAAGGTGGCGGCACTTGTTGTTCCTCGGAATGCTCCGCCAGCCAAGCTTGCCAGGCCGGCCACCAGGAACCGGACTGCCGGGGCGTGGTGATATGCCAAGTCTCGGGATCAATATAGCGATCCTCTTCGCTGCGCCCAGCTATCTGGTAACTGCGCCGGCTATGCCCCGGCTCACTGACGATACCGGCATTGTGTCCGCCGCTGGTCAATAAAAAGGTCATCTGTTCAGCATCCACCAGCAGGTTGATCTTGTACACTGATCGCCAGGGAGCCACATGATCCTGCTCAGTTGCAACGGTGAAAATGGGTACGCGAATATCCGAGATCGCAATGGGTCGACCATTGACTTCGTAATGACCAGTCGCCAGTTCATTGCCCAGGAAGATATGGCGCAAATATTCGGAGTGCATGCGGAAAGGCATTCGGGTTTGATCGGCATTCCAGGCCATCAAATCATTCAAGGGCTGGCGTTGGCCCAGCAGGTAGTCATGAACCACGCGGGACCAGATCAAGTCGTTTGAGCGCAGTAACTGGAAAGCGCCGACCATCTGACCGGCATCCAGATAACCCTGATCCCACATCATATCTTCCAGGAAGGCGACCTGGCTTTCGTTGATAAACAACAGCAATTCGCCGGCTTCGGAGAAATCGGTTTGCGCGGCGAATAAGGTCATGGTTTTCAAGCGATGATCACCGTCGCGCGCCATGGCCGCGGCAGTAAGCGTCAACAGGGTGCCGCCCAGGCAATAACCGACCGTATGAATCCGATCCGGCACGATTGCAGTGATGGCGTCCAACGCTGCCATGACTCCATGTCGGCGGTAATCGCTCAT
>JAGRNA010000042.1 GCA_020441005.1 Leptospiraceae bacterium | reverse complement strand
CGTGCGGCTTGCTGCATATTGTGAGTGACAATCACAATCGTGTAATTTTTTTTCAATTCCTGGATCAATTCCTCGATCCGGGTGGTGGAAACCGGATCCAGGGCCGAGGTGGGTTCATCCATCAGCAAGACATCGGGCTGCATGGCAATGGCACGCGCAATGCACAGGCGCTGTTTTTGACCGCCAGACAGGGAGTAGGCGCTTTGTTGCAGTTTATCCTTGACCTCATCCCAAAGATAGGCTCTTTGCAGGGAACTGACCACCAGTTCTTCCAGGTCGCCGGTGTAACCATTGAGCCGCGGTCCCAGGGCGATGTTTTCATGAATACTTTTGGGAAAGGGATTCGGGCTTTGAAACACCATCCCGATTCGCAGGCGGATATCAACTGGATCAACATTCGGTCCGTACAGGTCCTGATCATAAAGCCGGATGTCGCCGTCCAGATGGAACCCTTCGATAAAATCGTTCATTCGGTTCAGGGCGCGCAAAAAGGTGCTTTTGCCGCAGCCGGAGGGACCAATCAGAGTTGTGACCTGATTGGCGTAGATGTCCATATCCAGGTCCACGATGGCTTTAAAATCCTCATAAAACATATTTACGTGGCGACACTGGATGATTGTCTCAAGTGCCGCGTTCGGACTTTTAGTTGGAGAGCTCTCTACAGTTGGCGGTGGAGTATGCATGCAAATGATTCCCGAATTTAATTATATAGATTCTTTTGTTTTTGCTTGAAATGATAGCGCAGACCAATCGCCACCGCATTCATCAGCAAGAGAATGGTTAACAGGACAATGATACCGCCGGCAGCCAGGTCGTGGAATTCCTTTTGCGGGCGCGCGGCCCAGTTGAAAATCTGGATCGGCAGGACGGTAAAAGAATCCATGATGCTGGTTGGTATAAAGGCCACATAGCTGAGAGCGCCGATCATGATCATGGGTGCGCTTTCCCCGATGGCGCGCGACAGGGCCAGGATGATTCCGGTCAGCATGCCGGGAAACGATAGTGGCAGTACCTGATGGCGAATCGTCTGCCAGCGCGTCATGCCGATCCCATAGCCGGCCTGGCGAAAGCTGTCCGGCACGGCGCGCAGGGCCTCCTGGGCGGCAATGGTAATAATGGGCAGGATGAGCAAGGACATTGTCAGGGAACCGGCCAGGACGCTGCGGCCCAGACCCAGGGTACCTGGTGCCAGGCCTGGAAGCGGTAGTCCGCGTACAAATAGCGTCAGGCCGAGGATGCCGTAGATAATCGAGGGTATGCCGGCCAGGTTCTGGATGTTCAGTTTGATCAAACGGGTCAAGCGATTATTGTGGGCATATTCTTCAATATAGATGGCAGCTCCCAGGCCCATCGGGATGGCCAGCATAGCGGTGATGAGCAGCATAAAGATGGAACCCATAATCGCTGAAAAGATGCCGGCCTTTTCGGGGTGGCGCGAGGGAAAGGCCAACAAAAAGTTGAGATTGACCCGGTCACCGCCCTGACGTACAATTTCGATCAGGAGCATGGCCAAAAAGAAGAGGGCAATGATATTGGCAGCCAGGCACAGCAGCTGAAACAGGATCGTGTATATCTGATAACGGGCCTTCATTGGTATTTTTCCTGAAAACGGCGCACGATGCGGCTGGCCAGAATATTAAAAAAGAGGGTCATTAAAAAGAGGGTCAGGCCCAGTGCATAAATGGTGTAATATTCGATGGAACCGGCCTCGGTATCTCCCAGAGAAATCTGCACGATGAAACCGGTAATGGTTTGAATCCCTTCGAGGTAATTGAAGCTCAGGTTGGGAGTCGATCCGGCGGCCAGACTGACAATCATCGTCTCGCCAATCGCGCGGGCAAAGGCCAGGATAAAAGAAGACACAATCCCGCTGGTGGCGGCCGGAATCATAATCCGGTTGACGACGTGAAATTTGCTCATCCCCAGGGCGTAACCGGCATGCCCCAGCGAGGCGGGTACCATTTGCAAGGCGTCCGCGGAAAGGGATGAGATCATCGGAATGACGGCAATTCCGACTACAATAGCGGCTGAGAGGGCATTGAAGACCTGGATTTGCGGAAAAAAGAAGCCCAGCACCGGTGTCACAGCGGTCAGGGCAAAGTAGCCATAGACGACGGTCGGCACCCCGCCCAGAATCTCCACAATGGGACCTAGTATGTCACGGATGCGCTTGTTGGAAAACTGGGTCAAATACACGGCAGTACCCAGACCGAGGGGTACAGCGATGCTGATCGCGCCCAGAGCCACCATCAGGGTGCCGGCGACCAGGGGTAATACGCCCAGCTTCTTGGGCTCGCCGACCGGTTCCCAGGCAGTGCCAAAGAAAAAGTCCAGCAAGGATACCTTTTCAAAAAAGACAACTGCGTCCTTGAGCAAGACCAGTACGACCGATACGGTCACAAAGATCGTCAACCAGGCCATGGCTTTTAATGCCCAATATATGCTGCGCTCCTGGATGGAAAAGGAGGGGCGGCTGCCGTAGCGGCTGAAAAGGCGCCGCCGCTCAAGTTCACCTGGAGTAGTGTGGCTCATTCTGGTATGCCCGGTATCCTTGCATGTTTGTGTTACAAAAAAATGTCAAAGTTTTGACAAACTTGCTCTCTCGAGAGGCTGGCTTCCTGAATACGCTTGACAAGCCAGGTCTCTGCATGATAAAACAAGACTACCCGACAATTCGCGTAGCGAAGTGCAATAGCAATCAGGCAGGCTGAAAGATGGTCAACGAAAAAAATATGAATCAACTACGCAAGGATCTGTCCGTAATGGCCCGCAAATGCCAGGATATTTTTAGTCGTGCGATTTTGTTGATTCACAAGAGCGAGGAAGCGGAAATCGCCCGCATTCGGGAGTTGGACCATGGCATTGATGAATATGAGGTGCAAATTGACGCCCTTTGCCAGGAAATCCTCATTAAAGAGGCCTATGCGCGTGAATTTCGCTATGTCATTGCGGCTTTGAAAACAGTCAGCGACCTGGAACGGATCGGCGATCAATCCAAGACAATCGCTAAATGGACCCCGCGACTGGATTCAGCAGTTCATGTGGCGATGGACAGCCTGGTCGAAAAAACTCGTGAAGCCCTGAATCTGGCAGTGGAAGCCCTGCTCGAGAATCGAATCGATGCGGCCAACAGGGTGATGGAGCTGGAGTTTCAGGTGGACGCCATCGAAGACCAAATCATCGAAAGCACCGATAATATTGCCGAGGCCTTTATCGCCAAGGCACTCGAGCGCATTGGCGATCTGGCCACCAATATTGCCGAGAATGTGATTTATGCCTTAAAGGCCGAAGACGTGCGTCATGGCGGTTGGCACGCTTAGACCATGCCTGGCGCAATCATGGCGTCTCAGGCCAGTAGAATCAGCACCCCGGCGATCAGCGCGTTACTGAAACGCCATAAGGCGGGCACATCACTGCGGCCCATGTAGCGCCACATCAGTTTCAAACCGATAACCAGCATGAGCAGACCCGGGCCCAGCCAAATCAGGCTGCCCTCCGGACGGCTGCTCTGGTTTACCAGCATACAGGCCTGGGCGCTGTTCATCAGCATTAGCCAAAGGAGCCATTTCCAGGCAACAGAATTGTGGGCTGCCTGGCTACGGCACCGAAGGAGCCGGCTTTTTGATTGGCACACCTCGGCCTGGTGGTATCTTGACTCTACCGTGTCGCGCAATTTTGACATTCCTCTCTTTTATCGCTCGCCGGTCATCTCCGTTCTCAAGGAAGCCCGCCGCTTGATGGATCGCTATAAAAAGGATCTGAGTCCAAGCATTCTCGACTTTGGCGTCTTGCAAATCAAATTGGGCCGGCATTTCGGTTTTTGCTTCGGGGTCGAAAATGCGATCGACATTGCCTACCGCGCCCTGGCAGAAAATCCGGCTAGCAATGTCTATTTGTTAAGCGAGATGATCCATAACCCGCATGTCAATCAGGATCTCAAGGACCGCGGCGTGCGTTTTATCATGCGGCCGGATGGCCAGGGCCTGGTCGATCTCGATCAATTGCGCGATACGGATGTTGTGATTATTCCGGCTTTTGGCACAACAACCGGTATGCTGGCGCGCCTGCAGGCCGGTCCGGCACGCCTGCGAGTTTACAATACCACCTGTCCCTTCGTCGAAAAGGTCTGGAACCGATCGGCGCAGATTGGCAAGCAGGGCTATAGTGTCATTATCCACGGCCGGCACAATCATGAAGAGACTCGGGCCACCTTTTCACATGCCGACGAATCGGCGCCTTGCCTGGTTGTACGCGATATGGCCGAGGCCGAGTTTCTGGTCCGCTTTATCGAAGGCCAGGAAGATCTGGAACGCTTTCAACAGGTCTTTCAGGGCCGTTATTCCGAGGATTTTGATCCGCAGACATCACTACAACGCATTGGCGTGGTGAATCAGACCACTATGCTGGCCAGCGAAACCCGGGCGATTGCCGCCTTGCTCGAAAAATGCGTTCAAGAGCACTATGGATCCGATGCCTTCGCTGATACACGCGATACCCTGTGCTATGCTACGAACGAAAATCAGGATGCCACCCTGGCCCTGATGGAATCAGGGGCCGATCTGGCCATCGTGGTTGGCGGTTACAATTCTTCGAATACCTCTCACCTGGTGGAACTGCTGGAACAAAAAATGCCGGCCTATTATATCAAGGACGCTGATGAAATCGAAGATCGCACTCGCATACAGCATCTGGATATTCATAGCGGGCAACTCAAGACCAGCCAGAATTGGCTGCCGGATCCAGGCCCGGTGCGCATTGTCCTGACCTCGGGAGCCAGCTGTCCGGATGCGCTGGTGGACGCGGTGATATTGCGGGTGTGCGACCTGTTTGGCGTCGCCGATCAACTGGAATCGGCGCTCCGGCCCTATCGCCAACAAATCCAGTCGGCTGAAACGGACGCACTTGAGAGCGCGCCGCAACCAGAGTAGCGCGCATGCCCGCCCTTCAAATCGAAAATTTATGTAAAACCTATGGCGACCGGACCCGCGCCTTGCAGGGTGTGTCGCTGACGGTTGCTGCCGGGGAGTTTTTTGGTTTGCTCGGTCCCAACGGTGCCGGCAAAACCACCTTGATCGGTATCCTGTGCGGCCTGGTGCGGCCCGGTAGCGGTCGGGTGCAAGTCTTTGACGCTGACCTGGCTACCCAAAGCGCGCGGGCTCGCAGTTATCTGGGAGTGGTACCGCAGGAATTTAATTTCAGTATCTTTGAGCAGGTGCAACAGATTGTGGTCAACCAGGCCGGTTACTATGGCATACCCCGCAAGGAAGCCCTGGAGCGCTCGGCAACGTATTTACAGCAACTGGGCTTATGGGACAAACGCAAAACCCAGGCGCGTCATTTATCGGGCGGGATGAAACGGCGTTTGATGATTGCGCGGGCCCTGGTCCACCAGCCCCGCATTTTGATTCTGGATGAGCCTACCGCGGGTGTCGATATTGAGCTGCGCCGTTCGATGTGGGATTTCCTGATCAAACTGAATCAGTCGGGCACCACCATAATCCTGACCACGCACTACCTGGAAGAGGCCGAACAGCTTTGTCGACAGCTGGCGATCATTGATCAGGGCCAATTAATTCACCAGGGGGCTGTCAAGTCCATGCTGGCCATGCTGGATGTCGAGAGCTTTGTGCTGGACCTGGGCGTCATGCCCGCTCGCTTGCCGTCGCTGCCGGGTTTTGTTGTGCGTCAGGCAGGCGAATCGAGTCTGGAGGTCGACCTGCCGCGCGAGCAAAGCATCAATGAGCTGATGCGCCAGCTAGACGCCGCCGGTATTGTCGTGCAAAGCATGCGTAACCGCAGTAACAGACTGGAAGAATTGTTCCTGCGCTTGACAGCCGGCGCAAACGGCGCGCCGCTAGTGCCGGCCGACTCGGGAGCGTTGTCTTGAAAAGCAGCAGTAGCAAGGTTTGGGTGCAGTACGCAACCATTGTGCGGCGTGAAATAATTCGAGTATTACGCATCTGGCTGCAGACCCTGATTCCGCCCGCCATTACAATGTCTTTATATTTTATCATCTTTGGCCGGTTGATTGGCAGCCGTATTGGCTCCATGGCCGGATTCAGTTATATGGATTTTATTGTGCCGGGCCTGATCATGATGTCCGTAATCACCAATTCGTACGGTAACGTTGTCAGTTCCTTTTTTAGCACGAAATTCCAGCGTAGTGTGGAAGAAATGCTGGTCGCCCCACTCAGTGAGGCTGTGATTATCGCCGGCTTTGTGAGCGGCGGTGTCTTTCGCGGCCTGCTAAACGGCGCCATTGTGATTGCGATCTCGCTCGTGTTTACGCGCTTGCCGGTCCAGTCCCCGGCGCTGTTGGTCTTGATTATTGTGTTGACCTCGGTATTGTTTTCGCTAGCGGGCTTTTGTAATGCCATGCTGGCGAAAAAATTCGATGATGTCTCCATTATACCCACCTTTGTGCTCACGCCGCTGAGCTACCTGGGGGGCGTGTTTTATTCCATCCAGATGCTGCCGGAATTTTGGCAACTGGTGTCGCGGGCGAATCCCATCCTGTACATGGTCAACGCCTTTCGCTTCGGTTTTTTGGGAGTCAGTGATGTGCCCTTGTCGGTTTCTATCGCCATGATTCTGTTGTTTATTGTGCTGCTGTTTGGACTCAACCTGGTTTTATTAAAAAAAGGATATGGTATTCGCTCTTAAAGGCATTGCGCCGGGGTGCTAACTGGAATCGATCGGGAACGTATGTCAATCCAGCAAATTGGTTCAGCCACAAAGCGTCCCACACCAGGCATGGTGATCCTGGATCGGGACGGGGTGATTAACTACGACAGCGATCACTATATCCGGTCCTTGCAGGACTGGATTCCCATCCCGGGCAGCATTGAGGCGATCGTGCGCCTGGCACAGTCCGGTATGCGCATTGCCGTGGCCAGTAATCAGTCCGGGCTGGGGCGCGGTTTTTTCAAGGTCCGCGATTTAAACCGCATGCATGGCCGCTTGCTCGATTTATTGGCCCGCCACCAGGTGAGCCTGGAAGTGATTGCCTTGTGTCCGCACTTGCCAGGCGATCAGTGCGACTGTCGCAAACCGGCGCCCGGGATGTTGCAGCACATCTTGCAAACAAGCGGTCTGTCCGCCGGGCAATGCGTTTACATTGGCGATTCCTTTCGCGACTGGCAGGCTGCCGAGCGGGCCGGCATACCATTTGTGCATGTGCTAAGCGGCAAAGGAGCGCGTGAACTGCAGAAACATGCAGATGATTGGCCGGCGTCCGTCCAGCATTACAGCGATCTGGAGCAGTGGAGTCTGGCCCTGTTGGCGGGCAGATGGTAGCGGATTTGCCGCTCTTGACGTCCGATCTGGCAGGGATCGGGGGCCGTTTAAAGGAAAGCCCGGCCGACTTCGTTGTCACAGAACTGCCCTTGTATGAGCCCTGCGGTACGGGCGAACACCTGTATTTGCGATTGCGATCGCAGTCCATCGGGACCCTGGCCCTGGTGGCCTTACTGGCTCGTTTATGGAAGGTGCCCCGGCGCGCCATCGGAACTGCTGGCATCAAGGACAAGATGGCCATTAGCGAGCAAACAATTTCCATTCATCTACCGCGGGAGAGCCGTCACGAAAGCGAGCGGGCCCTGGTCGAGCTGGGCCAAAGTGTGGAAATTCGGCAAGTCAGTCGGCACACCAATAAACTGCGCACCGGTCATTTGCGCGGCAATCTGTTTGCGATTTGCCTGCGCGACGTGCGGCCCGGTGCCATTGCGCTGGCCGAGGCCAAACTGGGCCGCCTCGGCGTCACTGGCTGGCCAAATTTCTACGGCCCGCAACGCTTTGGATTGCAGGGTGATAATCATGAACAGGGGATTGCCCTTTTAACGAAAAGGAGCCGGATCAAAAATAGTCTGGATCGCTTGCTTGTTTCCGCCGCACAGTCGTGGTTTTTTAATGCCTGCCTGGCAGAGCGCATCCGGCAAGATTCATTTCAGACTTTGTTATCAGGTGATGTGCTGCAAAAGACCAGCGGCGGCGGCCTCTTTTATTATGCAGAGACCGGCGATGAACAAAAACGATTTGAGCAGCAAGACATTTCGCATACCGGCCTTTTGCCGGGACGCAAGGTACTCCCGGCGCGGGCGGCGGCCCTGGATCTGGAACAGCGGATTCAGGATCAATTGGGCTGGTCGGCGGCGCTCTTTGATCACCCGGATGTACCTGGCAGCCGGCGCCTGAATCGGATCCCGGTCGCAGATCTGGAACTCAGGGCGTCGGACAACAACCTGCGCGTGCGTTTTGGACTGCTGCCCGGTTCGTACGCCACTACTGTGCTGCGTGAAATTCAAAATCCCTGATTTTTTTGTTGCCTGGGGCCCCGGGGTCTGTTAATTGCTCGGGTGGACCTCGAAAGTATTCGGCAAAGAATCGAAAAGACCCTGCCGGGGGCAATTGTGGAAGTGCTGGACCCGCGTCGCGACGGGGTTCACCTGCAAGCCCGGGTGACCTATGCGGGTTTTGCAGGCAAGACATTGCTGGAACAGCACCGCATGGTTTACGATGGCCTGGCGGAGGAACTCAAAGGCGGAGACCTGCATGCCCTTGCTCTGGAAACAATCACAGCTTGAGTCAGGTTTAATTGGACTGGTTGCCCAGCGAGATAAATGAAATGAATGAACAACTAAAAAATGAAATTGAAGCCAAAATAAAATCCAGTCGGGTATTTCTGTTTATGAAAGGAATTCCGGCGCGGCCAATGTGCGGTTTTTCTGCCGGCGTAGTACAGGCCTTGCATCAGGCGGGCGCGACCTACGATTCCTTTGATGTGCTGTCAGACGAGAATGTGCGCCAGGGTATCAAGGAATACGCCAACTGGCCAACGATCCCGCAGCTCTACATTGATGGCGAGTTCATCGGCGGTCACGATATTGTAATGCAAATGCTGCAGAGTGGCGAACTGCAAACGAAGCTGGGTTCCTGAAAAGACTTCCACAAACAGGCGCCAAAGCGTGGTCAGAATCTATCAGTTTGCCGGTTGCCCGTTTTGCTATGCGGTGCTGGCCCGGTGTCGCGATTTAGGCCTGGAGGCCGGTCGGGATTACGAGCTTGTTGAAGCCTCGCGCGGCACACCTGGCCGGGCAGAGGTGATTGAACGGGGGGGCCTTTCGCAGGTGCCTTTTCTGGTGGATGGGGATGTGCAAATGTACGAGAGCAGAGACATCATTCGTTATCTTGAACAGAAGTTTCGGTCAGCTTGAATCCACAATCCATAGAGCTCATCAAGCACAAGCGTCATCTGGTGGCGGCCGTAATTACCGGTGCCTTGCCCATCTCGGTTATGATTGGTCTGGCTTTGGCCATCCAGCATTGGGGTCCGCTTGTCCCGGCTGCTTTTTTCGGGGCCGTGGGATTCTTGAACTGGTATTTGATGGAGCGCCGGCCAGGTCCGGACTGGATCAAGGTGGATTCCCAGGGTATCCACTATAGCTGGCAGCGCACTCATCGCAGCCTGAACTGGAATGATGTGCTGACAATCCAGTCCACGCGATTCACCCTGCGCGGCTATCAAAGGCTGGAAATCCAGACCACCGGCCAGATGATTCCGGTGCACGCCCATTTTTATAAATTAACCCAAATGGACGGCCAACCGGTGGCGGGGCGCCTGACTGACTGGTTTCATCCCGGTTGGGAGATATGGGACCGCCCCTTAAAGGCCTTTATCGCCATATTGACGGCCCAGGGCAAGCTAGATGCGGCCCAGACAAAATGACGAGTCTGCAATGAAAGTCGTGCAAAGCTGGTCCCGGCATAGGGCAGGGTCCTTTTCTATATTGACCGGGGGGCCCCATTCACCATGCCGCTGATTGCCCATTCTAGTTACCAACCGTCTGTTTTTTGGCGCCGGGCACATGTGAGCACAATTTTACCGGCTCTTTTCCGCCGGATCAAGGCGCCGGCATGGCAGCGGGAAAGACTGGAGCTGGCGGACGGCGATTTTCTGGATCTGGATTGGGCTCGGCGTACGGATCGCCAGCCGCGTCCGCTTTTGATCCTGTCGCATGGCCTGGAGGGCAGCACGGACGGGCAGTATATCAAGGGTATGGCCCGCCTGTTTCTGCGGCGTGGTTATGACATCCTGGCCTGGAATTTTCGCGGTTGTAGCGGTGAACCCAATCGTCTGCTGCGCATGTATCATAGCGGCGCATCCGCGGATTTGGCGGCTGTGATCAAACATGCCCTCGGGTTTCGGCACTACAAAGAGATTGCTCTGGCTGGATTTAGCATGGGCGGCAACATTACCCTGAAATATGTGGGTCAGCGCTCCGGGCGCATCTCCCGGCGCATCAAGGCCGCAGTGGCCTTTTCGGTGCCACTTCATCTGGAATCCTGCGCCTATGAACTGGCGCTTTGGGATCGACGGATTTACATGTGGCAGTTTTTGCGCAGCTTGCGCTTGAAGTTGGAAGAAAAAGCGACGCGTTTTGGCGATCAAATTGATGTCAGCGGTCTGGCACACATGCGCACCTTCTTTGAATTTGATGATGCCTACACCGGACCCTTGCATGGCTTCAAGGATGCCCGCGATTACTGGACCCGTTCGAGTGCGATCAACTGGCTGGCAGATATAAAAATACCGACCTTGCTGGTCAACGCCGCGGACGACCCCTTTCTGGGGGGACTTTGCTATCCCGCCGGTCTGGCCCGGCAGAGCCCTGCCTTCTATTTGGAAGTACCGCGGCATGGCGGGCATGTCGGTTTTGGTCCGGCCGACCGGGAAGGGCAGTACTGGTCCGAGCGCCGGGCCTGGGACTTTATCTCCGATTTTATTCCACCGATTTCCTGGCCGGGGCAGTGAGTTCCAATCGGCACCGTGTTGTGATTGGGCTAACGATCAGCATTTTGCTGGTCATTGTGTAAATATGTGGATAAACAGAAGATCGGTCAAGTAAACGCCGATTGTGCCGATAGGCATAGCAGGGCTCCGTTTTGCCGATCGCATTGTCCAGAAACCTGTTTTATCCATGAATCCTTTGAACGCCATATCCAGCTCGCGCCTGACCGACCCGACCCGCTACCGGCAGCCTGAGCGCGCCCAGGCCGGGCAGGCGGGCAATCCGCCGCGAGCAGCCCGCTTTGAGCAGCCATCAGCCGGGGCCGGCAAGGTGACCAGCGAGATGCGGACTTTTTTTCCAGGCTTGTTTGGCGGCCAAAATGCTCCCGGCAGAGCGGATGCCGATTCCAAACCAGACGGGCGGGGGGCTGCGAATGCCGGCCTGAATGGCAAACCTGTGGCGAACGCTCGCGAACACGAACGACTGCGCAAGGCGGCCGGCGACTTCCAGGCCATATTTATCGGTCAGATGCTCAAGGCCATGCGCGCCAACCTGCATCCCGAAAACGGCATGCTCTACGGCGGCAACCGCCAAAAAATCTTTGAAGACATGCTGTACGATGAATACGCCAAAAATCTGTCCGCGAGTTCCGATTTCAACCTGGCCGATCAGATTTACAAGCAGCTCAGTCCGGCCCTGGGTCCCGAGGGTGGATCGCGTCCGGCAGCGCATCTGAATCGCACAGCCAGCCCCGGTGCTGCTCCGGGTCAGACGGCCGACAGCGCAGCCGACCCCGCCGAAGCCCGAAGTCCTCATCCGGATCAGGTCCGCCAAATGCAACGTCTACACCAGGAGCTGCGGATGTCGCGCAGTCGCATTTCGACCGACCAGCTGCGCCTGGATTCGGACTGGATACCCTGAATCGGTGCGCCGAATTCGGCGCCTGATTGTCGCGTGATCTACAAGTCCACATCCCAGACAAGCTTCAAGAAGGTATAGCGGGTACGTGTTTTTTCTGTTTTGCCATAGATCAGCGCGTCCGAGATGCTATCACTGTGGGCCGATTGTTGCTCTAAAAGCGAGGCGCCGGCTAGCAGTTTGTAGCTCCCCAGATCAAGCCAATAGTGAGTAACAAAACTGCAGCCAGTGACCAACAGGCAGCCAGCAGGGCAGCAAGGGCGCTGGTTTTAGTTGGTTTTTGCAGCAGTTGTTTCAGGGCCGTTTTTTGGGCTGGTTTTAACTTGCGAAAAGCCAGACCAACACCAGCGGGCGATACATGCACCACCCCGGTCTGGAACGTCTCTTCGAGCGCACCGATGCGTAGATCAAGGCTTTGACCCGGTTCCAGCGCAACTGGCCTGCCGTCCAGATACAAGCCGCGCAAGGAAAGGTCCCGGACGGCAAATGAGCCCCTATTTGCTATTGTTGCCTGTAAATCGGTGCACATGCTGCGAGTATTACCGCGAAAACCGCGCGCAGCGGGATCCATAAAAGGCTGGCGAATATCGCGCCGCAAAAAGTAGAATAATATGGCAAAGCCGATGATACTGCGGAGTAACGCGCCAATCGTGTAAGGTCCCGGATAGATGAAAGCGAGATACAGGTTGTAGGCTAAAAAAATTACCAAATAGGCCACAAACAAGCGCCAGACCAATCGCCGGGGGACAAGCAGGGCCGCGCCCAAAAAAGGCGTGCTGAGCATTAATAGCAGGCCCATCCAGCCAAAACGACCCCAAAGTTGGCTGAGCTGCGTCAGGTGGCTTCCGGTGTATCCGGCCGCGAGCAGCAGATTCACGATGGGCAAGATCATCAGCAACGTGGCCACTAGTTTGATGCCAAAGGGCAATTTATAGCGCTGGCGCCTTTCTGTTGTAAGGTATTTTATGTAATTAAGCATGTTACTCTCCAGGTGAAGCTTTATGCACTGTTTCTGCGCGTCCGGTCATCAGCAGATCCCGGCCAGAAAACACAGGATAATCCAGTCGTTGTTATTGGGCGTTTCCTGGACGCCGCTATGCTGGTGTTCTTCGATAAACTGCTCCTCTTCTGCCGGGGTTGCAAAGACGCTTTTATCCGGTAAACCGCTGTAGCCCGGCGGCGGACTGCCTTGCCAGCCGAGCGCTTTCAACTTGTTGGCTATCTGGCCGCCCCGCAAAAAGTAGCCCCAGTGATTCTCATGCACCATATCGCGATAGAGGTGATAATTACCCACGTAGCAAGCGCCCTGGGCGCAATCGTCGGGACGGATGTATAAATGATACAGGGGTAAAAACTCGGCCCCCTCGGCGCGCACTGCCGCTTCCAGGGGTCCCTGGTGCAGGGCCATCGCGATACTCAAGGCGCTCAAACCCATATCAGTGCTGTTCAGGGTGAGCCAGGCGCAATACCATTCCACGGCATCGGGAAACCATGGAAAGGGGCATTTTTCTTTATTGCCCAGCAGGGGATTTAGTATGTTCGTCTGCAAGTTGCCCAAATTCAATTGTAGCGCCGCATCAAATGCCTGATCGGCTAGGGGGATGTTCAGCAGGCGGGCCACATCAAGGGCAAACAGGTCGAAGAGGTGGCCATTCACGGCAGCCAACGCGGCGGAGTCATTGATACTGACAGTCTTGTACGGGTCGTTGGCATGCTGGTCTTGCAAGAGTTCCAGCTCATGCTGATAGGTCTTGAAGACATTCCCGTAGGGCCGATTGGACTCGCGATCCAGGTTGGCCAGGTTATCCACGGGATGGAAATAAGCGTTCAGGGGTCCGAGGGTGGGACTGCTGGTTACAGCGGGCGGGTTGCCCAGGATCAGCACATTCTTGTTGTAGACCGGGTGCCTGAGGATCTTGACCAAAAGAGCGGTGTTGCGCACTACGCGGTCCTGGATGCGGGGCTGCATCCAGGGCATCAAGACCAGGCCAAACAGAAGATTGGCGATATAGTCGTTGCCGCCAATTTCCATGACCACGTTTTTGGCCGTTTTGTAGGTCCCCGCACCATTGCGGACGCATTCAATCAACTCGCCATGCACAGCACCCGTGGTCCAGGTCGACACGCCGAGGTTCTGGACGTCCCAGGGCACGTCCGGGGCGGTCAGGCCCAGATAGAACTCCCAGCTAAACCAGCCGTAGCCGGGGAAATCGACCAGATCGCTGCGGCTGTCGCCCATGAAGGTAACCATTGTGCGACCGTCAGTGAAAAAGGGTTTACAAGGGTAGTCAGGATTCCTGATGCTGTCTGCGAAAAGCGGGGTTAAAGCGATTAAGCTAACTGCCGCCATTAATGCGATTATGTTGCTATTCAATTTTGAAATTGATCTCATTGCTTGGTTGTGCTCCTATTAGTATAAAATCATAAAAAGTACTACTATCACCCGTTATTGTGTAAGCTTCTGCCTGACTGACAGTCTCAGAGCCGGAGTGGCTGGTAGAACTCCTTGAGTTAAAACTCAGGCACTTGTAAGTGAGGAGACCAACATTTTGTCCGGCGCTTTCGTAAACAGTGATTGTGTAGCTGCTCGGTTCGGCAGTTTGGGGAAAGGTGAAGTAAACACTATAGTTGGATCCACCGGTATCAAAGGTATGGGTTCCGGCGGTCAGGTAGGTCAAGGGTGGCGGGCAGGAGTAGTTGTTAAAAAAGCCGTTCAGGGCCAGGCTGGTAAGGACGAAGGCATCCAGGCAGCCATTGTCGCCTTCCCTGAAATGGCAATCCTTGTTGGTGGGCTCAAAAAAGAAACAACCGCTGAAAAGTAGCAGGCCGCCCAGGGCCAAAGCCGGCAAGCTGGCGGAGCAGCGCGCTGCTTTACAGAGCAGCGCCGGTGTTGGGCGTGCTGGCCGGTTCGTCGGCTGCGGCCCATGTCCGCCGCTTGCTTGACTTGAATTTGTATTCATGACAGACAGGTCGCCTGGCCGTTGCGCCTTCGGTCGTCCCGGAGGTGCTGGACGTTGCACAAATAGAGATCGTTGCATAGCCAAATCCTTATAGCCCGATGGCCCTACTGGTCGGTGAGACCGCGTTTGCGCAGCTCAGCATTCACCTGATCGCGCACCTGCCAGATGTTGGCCTTGACATGCTCCAGGATTTCCGGGGGAATGCCGGTCTGTGGATCGCTGTTATCCTCTTGCAACTTGATGGCCGCCAGACCGAGGGTCATTTTGATGCGCAAAGCCACCAGTAACGTGTCATCCAGCTCCGGCAGGTGTTTTTGGAGCTGGCCATGGAACTCATCAGCGGCCGCTGTTTGCTCGGCAATTACATCCAGGCGGCTGAGAGTGGGGGCCTCAGGCGGATTTTCGCCCTTGAGCAGGGCTTCTAAACGCGCTGATTGAGCTGCATCATCTTCTGGCAGGTCCGCCATGGTTTGGTACATGACTTGCGCGCCTTGACTGATCGCCGCCGGACTGGCCTGGTCCAGGGCTGCGAGGTTGGCGACCAGCGTGTCGATCGTGGCTTGCTCCTCGTGCTGAATGGCCTCTTCCTTGCTTTTCCATCCGGCCGCAGCGATACCCAGCTCGCTCAACTGCGGGGGTGCAACCGGTCGATTGGCATACGCCGACTGAATCTGGTTTTCGACCGCGCTGGACTGCTTGTCCGGCAAGATCGGGATACAAGCCCTGGTCAGAAATGACAGGCAAACCAGGCAAGCGGGCAAAGCGAGTCGCAGATGCAGTTGCTGCGGAACTTTTATTGTGAGGATGCGCATAATGGCCAGAATTCCCCCCCCCCTGCACCGGATGTCAAATAATACCCCTGGTTGCTCAAAAAAATGCGTTAGTGAATTAATTGCCAAAAAGCGCCTGTGAATTGTTGGCATTTATCATAATATGCATGTCGAAAATAGAAATAAAGAAATATTTCGCTATCATTTGGAACAGCGCCCAGCGCCGCCTCCGCACCGGGCAGAGCTGTGGCCGCCCGGGCAGGCGCATGCGTAGTGGCAATTCAAATCGGTCAGCGGAAATCTGTGCCCCATCAGCCTCCTGGTCAGGTGCAATATCAATTGTAGGCGCATAGCTATCCCGGGATGATTACAGCCCGGTGTCTTTAGCCCAGGCGGATCTGGCATAGCCTGGGTAGTCTGCGAGCATGATTGCGGCTTCGGCGCGAGTCTGTCAGCGTGCTTGCCTTTCAGGCAAAGCTGTGCTCGTCATCTGGAAATCGACCTTGATGAACATCATTGTGGTAGCCATTGACGGCCGTGCGGATTACACTTGCCAGGGTGGCGTAGTGTTTCACATGCCGCGGTTTGAAATCTTCAAAGAGGCCCAGCAGGTCGTGTAAAACCAGCACCTGGGCATCGCAATCCGGTCCGGCGCCGATGCCGATGGTGACGATTTCCAAAGCGCGGGTAATCTCGGCGGCCAGACTGGATGGCATCAGCTCAAGCACTATCGCGAAGGCTCCGGCTGTTTGCAACGCGCGGGCCTCGGCCAGGATGCGCGCCTGATCGGTCTTCGTTTTGCCCTGCAACTTGAAACCGGCGTGCTCGCGAAAGCTTTGGGGCGTCAGGCCGATATGACCGACAACGGGCACACCGGCGCTTTTCAAGCGCTGGACGGCCTCTAGTATATGCGGACTAGCGCCTTCCAGTTTGACTGCGTCTACAGCGGCTGCCTTCATCAGTGCCAGTCCGCTTCGAACCGCTTCGTCGGCATTGACCTGAAAGCTGCCGAAAGGCAAGTCGCCGATGATGAACTTGTCCGGGGCTCCTCGCCGCACCATGCGGCAGTGATAGGTCATTTCATCCAGGGTGACTGGCAGGGTGGAATCATGGCCCTGCACAACCATTGCCAGTGAGTCGCCCACCAGGATGGCATCGAGATCTGTTTGGGCCAGCAGCCCAGCCATGCCGGCATCGTAGCAGGTCAACACGCTCAGCTTGCGTCCACTGGCCTTGGCGGCTAGCCAGTGAGCCGGGTAGCGCAGGGCAGTGGATGGGTTTTGGTCAGGCATGGTAGCAGCTATCCTTTCGTAGATGGTTACCTTGTCTCTAATGGAAGCTCGCTGTCAATGGTTTCCAGCTCGCCTATCGCCAAAAGGCTGGCATCGCTGCCGGTTGAAACTCCATCTGGCTGTCGCACTGGATTGTTCTCTGCGGCCCAGGTTTCGAGTATGATCAGTTTCAGTATATACTGGCGCATATGCACCGGCCAGCCGGGGCTGTGATCCGGCAAGGGTAGAGCAGTATAATCGACGGTCAGGGGGCCAGCCAGGTCGGCCAGTGTCATCTCGCGACTGTCCAACAGTTGTAAGGGCGGATAATAATAATCCTGATCGATCGAGTTCGCCTGGCGACTATACAGCTCCAGCCGAATTCTCTTCAGACGCTGGGTTTGCTGAAAGCGAGTCCGGTCGCAATGCGCGCAAGCGCCGTTCCAGATCCGGAGTTGCTGCAGTTTGCGCCGGCGGGCCTCCTTTTCTCCGTTACGACGCGCGCTATGACTGAGTCCCAGCTCCACCAGAATATAGGTAGCTTCACCAGTACTGGCCGGGTAGCGGATGATCAGGGGGCGGTCCGGGTCGGAATCAAAAAGCTGCCAGGTGCGCTTTGGCTGGAAGCCCTGCTGCAGTTGGCCGGGAGTAAAAACCTGGCGTCCATGCTGCCAGACATAAGTAGCCAGATCGCCCTGGTCCAGATGCAACTGCACCAGAGAGGCCAAAAGCAGGATCAAGGGCCAGAGCAGGCCGGGTAGCCAATGGCGCATCGCTGAGCCTGGCGCCGCCCACCGGGACCGGGGTTTCTGGCATTCAACTTGCAAAACAGGGAAACGATTGCAAACGCTCGGCATCGGTCAAGCACGAGTGTCATTTCCGAGCCCGCGAGGGGGAAACACACCAACGGTGGGACGGCCACCAGAATTACTGGTATTCGTTTTTGGGTTCTGAAAGGGAATGGTCAGGTGCATATTTTGTGTATTGGAAACAGTTTTAGCGGCCGCTACCTTGCCCGTCATTTTAACTCTGTAACGGTCAGCTTTGTCAGCCGGGATCCGGATTTGCTGCACAGGCAGAAATTGCGCGTGGCTCAACCGGATCGCGATCGTTATGATGGAATCCTGGATTGCGTGCCGCCCCTGGCAAACGGTGATTCGATTGAGTGGTACAGCTGGCCGGTGATCCGCTCCTGTCTGGAGCGCCAGGGAACGGATTTGCCGCTTGTGCATATCAGTTCGACCTCTGTTTTCGAAGGCTGCCAGGCGGTAGCAAATCACATCTCTGATCTGCCACAGTGCGATGAAGCTACCCCGGTCAAGCCCGGCCTGCGCGGAGCGCGTCGAGTGGCCCTGGAAACGGAATTGCGGCGTTTATGGCCCGCGAGCTGGATCGTGCGTTCTTGCGGTTTGTATGGACCGGGACGCAATGCCCTCACACTGCTGACCAAAGCGGCGCCTGGTTTTTTGCAAGCGGAAGAGCGGGTTGTCAATCGGATTCATGTGCATGACCTGCTGGGCATCTGCCTGGCCCTGATGAGTGCATACGGTAGCAGCTGGCCGACGGCGGAACGCCTGCTGCATGCCTGTGATCAAAATCCGGTTCGCAATCGCGAACTGCTGCAATTTTTGCAAGACACACATGGCCGCCATCTGCAAGCGCTATCCACCACCAGGCTGGATCCAGAAATACCGGCCGGCACAACCGGCAATGCGGCGGGCCCAGAGCCGGGTTATCAGGGCTACCTGGTCCAGAGTTGCCGCGCAGAGCGTTTGGCAGTGCCACTCCGCTATGGCAGTGTTTTGGATGGACTTGGTGAGCCGCTGGAGGATCTGCTCACAGAGACCTGATGCCACGATGGCCTTTGGGCCACGCATTGATTTTAACGCCCGATCGTCAGGCGCAACAATTCGCGCCGACTGGCATCAAAGTTCAGTTTGTGTCGCAAAGCGTTGCCCGCCGGGCCACTGTAATCCCACAGCTCCAATGGGCCGCATTGCTGCTTTTGGCGCGGCTCTCCCAACCTGGTTAACAAAGCGTCATCAAAGCCGGCTGTAATCAGCCAGTCAAAATAGTGCGGCCGACCATACCAGCCAAAGTATTCCAATACATTGCTGTTCCACCAGTTCACTTGCATTGAGCGGGTGAGGGCCAATACCGGTTTTTGCAGCGATACTTGCCAGACCCGGGCCTGCCAGTAGGTGGCTACTCCGCTATGCAGTTGATTACGGCTGACAAAGTCACGCATGCATTCGCTTTGCCGGGGCTGTGTGTTGCCCGGGCGGGCTATGCGTGGCGGTCCTTGCAGGGTCAGTCCAGCACATAAACCGGTCAGCATCAATGCCCCCATGGGCCAGGGTGTGCACAGACGAGGCAGTTGCAAGCTCAGATTCAGGCTAATGCCAACCAGTGCACTCAGGCTGGCCATAACCAGGTAGCGGTGAATCAAAATCCCGGTCGGCAAGGTGATCAACATTGTCACGCTGATATTAATGAAGATTGCACTGCCTAAAAACAGCATCCATGTGCGCCACGGACGCGACCTGGCTTGTCTGTGCCATGTAGCCAGGATGGAAGCGCCAAAGCCCAGGTAGAGGTACAATTCCAGCCGGGCACTCCGTAGTGCGTTTTGTAACCAGGCCAGCCAACTTTCCAGTCGCATTCCTTTGAGCGCCCAGGCCGACCCAATGGCGCTCAGATCAAATTCCGACAAGAGCATACCGCCCGGACTGACCAGGAGCGGGAGCATACAGGCTAGACTAGCCAGTACAAAAACCAGATAGATCACAATCGGACGGCGTACTACTGGAAACCAAAAAGCGGCACAGAGCAAGGGTAGCAGCCCATAGAAAAGAAAAAGACGGTCCGAGATGAGGGTCAATGCCGCCGCCAAAGCCAGACCAAACAAGGCCAGGTTTGATAATTGTTTTTGCCTCTGGGGCAGTCGACCGCCCAGCACGACGCTGGCTGACAGCAGAGCCACTGTGGCCGCACCCCCATGGGAGGCAGGCAACAGGGCGCTCCCTAAACTATGCTGAAAATCCTGCTGATCCAGGATCAGGTAGAGCGACAGGATGGAGGTCCCTGCCAGAAAATAGTCCGGCGTCTGGCGCGATTGGCCCGGTCCGACCATAGAGATCTGCTGATAGCCCCGATGCAAAGTGCCAAACAGCGCGACTCCAATCCAAAGGGCAAACAGGCCAAAGCTGACCAGCGGCTGAAAGTCAAATGGCATTCCAAAAAGAAGCACAGCCAGGTCAGGGAAAAAGCCCGGTGCCGGCGGCAGGCGCCAGCCAGCCAGGGGCAGACGGCCGGTTTGCCAGTCTCGCAGCAAGCTGATCGGCCATAGCGAATCGGATTGCAGAAAGCCGTTTGGGGGGCTATTTTGTATAGCGATACCCACCAGGCTAACCAACAGCATCGTATACCAACTGCCGAGCGCAATATGGACCAGATTTTTCAAGTGCTGAAATTGCCCCGATCAGGACCGAAGCGTCAAGGCATTTTAGTGCGCAGCAACCCAAGGGCGGTCCCGGCCTTCTGTATCCCAAAAAACGAGACCGGAGCCTGGTCCGGGTATTGTGTTTACGGGATTTGGGGCCCGATTGACAAAATACATGACAAAATACATTGCCTGAGTTTCTTGTTCCTATACCTGTACTGTGATAATTCTCAATACAGGCCCAGGAAGAGAAACGGAAATCCGGCATGAATAAACAGTTACTGAAAGATTATATTCATAAAAGCTTTGAAAACAGCCAAAGCCAGCAAACCGGGCCGGTGATCACCATATCACGTGAGTACGGTTGCCCCGGGATCCCCGTTTCAGACGGTGTGATTGCCGAATTGCACAAGGCGGGGCGTAGCGTCTGGCACAAGATTGATCGCGAGGCTCTGAATCTGGTAGCTGACGAGCTGCAAATAGATCCCGAAAAAGTAGATCAGGTCATTCGGGAGAAAAATCCGGGACTGCTAAGTGAAATGATGTCCTCTTTTCGGGTGCATTATGTGCCTAGCGATGTGACGATCAAAAAGAAATATGCCGCCATTGTCACTGCTTTGGCCAGGCAAGGGCATATTTTGATCCTCGGGCGCGGGGCGGAAATCCTGGCGCAACAGATTGATACGGCCTTGCATGTGCGTATTATTGCTCCCCGGGAATGGCGTATCAGGCGGGCCATGTCCATGCACTCTGTCAATGAAGCGGATGCCGCTAAATTGCTCGATACCATTGATCGGGAGCGATTGTATCTGCGGCACTTTTATTCCGGGGAAGACCTGACGGATTACAATTATGATCTGATCCTGAATGCTGCTCGCTTGCCTGTAGACGCCATGGTGCAGCTGATCGTAAGCAGCCTGCAACAAAAAGGAATGGCCTGAAAACTCTGCGAGTCGCTGCTGCGACTAATTGTACAGAGCCGCAAGCGTAGCGGCAGCACCCGGCCAATGCGCTGATCCAGTCTCGCGGGTAGATTGCCACCCGTGCGCCCCTCTGTGGATTACGCATCTGGAATGCCTTTGACCGTCGCAATTGTTTCCTGTCGGCCTGTCGGGGCGGCCCCATAGATTTAATTTGCTAAACAAAAAAATAGCAAAATTATATTGACATAACAGGCGTGTGCGCTATTGGTGGGCAATGTTGGAATCATTGCAAATCGAGAACTTCGGAATAGTGGAAGCCCAGGCCTTTCGGCCGGGGCAGGGGTTGAATGTGGTGACCGGGGAGACCGGTTCCGGGAAATCCCTTTTGTTACAGGCGATCAGCGTTGTTTTGGGGCACAAAAGCAGTCCGGAAATGATTCGGCACGGTAGTCGGCTGGCGCGTTTACGGGGTGTCTTTGACATTAGCGGTCGAAAGGCGATTCAGGAATGGCTAGAAGCCCATGGTTTGCCGGCCAGGGAACCCTACTTGCAACTGGAACGTGAAATCTCGTTTCAGGGGCGGCCGCGGCCTCAAATCAATGGAGAGCGGGTTACCCTGGGCCTCTACAGGGAACTCGGTCAGCAACTGGTCGAGATTCATGGCCAGCACGAAAACCAGCTGATTTTAAATCCGGATGTCCATATGGAATATCTGGATCGCTTTGCCGGAACCCTGGAACTCAGAGATGAAGTCAGCGTCCTGTTCCGCCAGTACCACCGTTTGCAGGGCAAGATCCGTTCCGTCAGCCTGGAGGCGAATGAGCGCGAAGAGCGACGCGATTACCTGCATCACGCCATTGAGGAAATCGAAGGCTTTGCAATCAGACCAGGCGAATACGATGAGCTGCTCCAGGAGCGTCAGTTAATCATGCATAGCGGCCAACTGTACAAAGATCTGGAACAATCTTATGATTTTTTGCGATCACATGAGCACTCGATCCAGGATCAGCTGGATGAAGTGCAGAACGCCTTGCAAAAACACATCGATATCCTGCCCGAGCTTGAGGAGATCATCAGGGATATACAGGAAGCATATTATCTGGCTGAAGCGAGTGCAGACCAGGTGCGGTCCCACCGGGAACGGCTCAGTTTTACGCCCGATCGACTGGAACAAGTGGAAGAACGACTGAATGGTTATCGACGCTTGTTTAAAAAGTACGCCCCGGATGAAGAGGGGTTGCTGCAAAAAAATGAGGAGTATTTACAAGAACTAGGCTCGATCGAGATGAGTGCCGAACAACTAGAGCTCTTGAAAGCGGAGGTGCAAATCATCCATAGCGATATTTGCGATAAGGCGGAACAGCTTTCCCGCTACCGGCGCGGGGTAGTCAAGGAGCTCGAACAGCAGATTGCGCAAGAGTTGCATCAATTGGGTATGCCAGGTGCCCGAATTGAGATTTCTATCCAGCACTGGAATGCAAGTAGCGCTAATCCAGATCAAAATGGCATTCTCAATGACCGGCGAAATTTGATCCAGGAAAGCGGACTGGACAATGTAGAGTTTTTGCTGGCCGCTAACCAGGGCGAAGGGATTGCGCCCTTGCGCAAGGTGGCCAGTGGCGGCGAATTATCGCGTATCAGTCTGGCGCTGAAAACGATCTTTTTCGCGGCCAGTCAATGCGGCTTGATCATTTTTGATGAAATCGACGCCGGTGTCAGCGGAGCGATTGCGCATACAATCGCCAATCGATTGAAAAGACTGGCAACTCGAACACAAGTGCTGGTAGTCACTCATTTGCATCAAATTGCCTGCGAAGCCGAGTATCACTTTGCCATCCAGAAGCAAGTCAAGGCTGATCGGACCCATAGTATTCTACAGACCCTGGCATCAGAAGAGCGTTTGGTTGAGATGGCGCGAATGATGGGCGGCAGTAAGGACGACGATCTGGCCATGAATCATGCCCGCTCACTATTGCAGCATTCAGGCCAGAAACAGGGCCAGGCGCGAGAGCGATCGAAAAACAACGCTGCAGCAAGCCAAAATCCAATTGACCCGCAACAGCCAACCCAGAAAGTCTCGGTTGCAAAAGTGGCGTCGTAGCCAAGTGGTAAGGCAG